>JAFXQD010000098.1 GCA_017527365.1 Oscillibacter sp. | reverse complement strand
AGCGGGCGCATTCTTGGGGGATTTTGTGTAAGACCGTGCGTTTTGGCGTCAAGGCGCGTTTCGCAAGGTTTCCAGCGCGGCGGAGAACGCCGCAACGTCAAGCGACGCGCAACGCTCCGACAGCTCCACGTCCGCCGCCCGCGCCGCCTCCTCGACGGTATGCCGCAGCCACGTTTCCAACAGGCTTTCGCGTTCGGGCGGAAGGCGGCGGAGAATCGAAAAGCCGTCGTCCGCCTCGATAATGCCGGAAATCTGCCCGATTTGCAATTCCCGCGCCGCCCGCGCCAGCTTTTCCGGAAACACGCCCCCTTTCAACGTGCGCGGCCCCTTGTGGTCGCTCCCCTCCCATGTCAGCTCCGAAAACAGCGCGGCTTGGTTCGACGCGCCGTTCAACTGCGAAAACAGCGCCTCGGCGCGCCGCTTGGCGGCGGCGCGGTCGCCGTCCGCGCACAAAATGCGGTCAACGACGATTTCCCCGCTCTCCCGCGACAGCTTTTCCAATTCGGCGGCGTCGGGCGAGAACGCGCCGCCCTCCGCGCAAAGCTCCCGCAACTTCCCGTAGAGCAAGCCCACGCGGAACAGCGCTTCCGCCCGTTCGCGGTTCAGCCCGTAGCGGGCGATTTCCTCCAAGTACCCGCCCTCCCCGCCATACGCCGCGCAACGCCGCCGCCAGCGTTCGGCAACCGCGCTTTCGTCGTCGGCGCCCGCCGCGACGCCGCAACGCTCCGCCAGCGCCTCCACGCTCTTGTACAGCGCCGCGTTCATGAGCGCCTGTTCCCGGACGCCCTCCCAGTCGGGCGCGGGCTGCCCCCGTGCGCGGTCGCAAGCCAGCGACAGCCAGTAAAGGTACTCCCACGCCGGGACGCCGCGCCCGTCCACGGTCAGCAAGGTTTCGTCCTCCATGATTCCGGCGGCGCGTCCGGGTATGGACGTAGGCACGGGCGCGGGGGCGGCGTCCTCCCCGGCGGACGCGGGGCGTTCCGCGACGCAACCGCACAGCGTCAGACAGAGCGCGAGACAAAGCCCAGCCCAAACCGTACCGCGTTTTCCCATTGCCCGCGCCTCCCCGCTTGAAATCGGTTATTCCTATGCGCCGCGCAACGCAATTATCACTCCCGGGCAAAAAACAGGCGTTCTATCAATGGCGGAAAAAGTCGGTCGGTCTTTTCGACGCGTTTTCACAAAAAAAGGCTTGACAAGGCGGCGAAAATCCGCTATAATCGCATTATTCCAAGAGCGGCGTTTACCGCTGTAAACCGATTTTGAGCGGAAACGGGTCAAAAAGTCGGTCGATGTCGCTTGCAGGAACTGGAAATTCAGAAATGGCGCAACCATGCTGGTTTGCGGCTTCTCGCGTTCGGGAACCGACCGACTTTTCAGGCATGAAATCCGCCGAAAGCCCGCATATATCCCTTTACACCCCGCGAAATTACAGTTGTTCATACCTTCCCTATGAGGGATTAAAACGAAGAGGCAGAGGGGACAACGTGGAAGACAGTTTTTTTTGGGTTCATACCTTCCCTATGAGGGATTAAAACCAAATCTAACATGGATTCTTACCAGTCTATTGCCTTTGTTCATACCTTCCCTATGGGGGATTCCCCGCCATACGTCCGTTTTCTTGAAGGGGGCGTATCCATATGCGACGCGTGTTGGAATTGCGTGAAATCAGGAACGCCGTAACGGATTTGGGCGTCCGGTACGGCATTGGCGCGGCGTGGCTGTTCGGCTCCTATGCGCGGGGCGACGCCACCCCCGAAAGCGACGTGGATTTGAGGATTGAACAGGGGAATTTGCGGGGATTTTTCGCGCTGTCCGGTCTGCGTCTGGACTTGCAGGAAAAGTTGGGCGCGGACGTTGACCTTTTGACTTCCGACAGTCTGGACGAACGGTTTCTAAGCCGCATTCGCCGAGAGGAGATTTTGCTGTATGCCAGAGCGGGAACGCGATAAGTCCATTTTGGAGCATATGCTTTCCTATTGCGTCGATATTGAGGAAACCGTGCGGCGCTTTGGCGACAGCTACGAGGCGTTCGCAAGCGATAAAGTCTACCGCAACGCTTGCGCCATGTGCATTTTGCAAATCGGCGAGCTTGCCGGACATTTGAGCGAGGGCTTCCGCGCCGCCCACAGCGAAATGCCGTGGAAAGCGATTCGCGGTATGCGGAACGTCGTCGCTCACGCTTACGCGGACATTAGTTTTCAAACGACATGGGATACCATTCGGACGGATATTCCGGCTTTGAAAAGTTTTTGCAACGAGTTCTTGTCAAAATAAGCCGCGTTTTCGTTGTTGTCATACCTTCCCTATGAGGGATTACCCCCGCCTTTTCCGATACCGGAAAGGGCGGGGGCTGTCGCATACGCGCAAAAAAAACGCCCCTGTCCTCGCGGGACAGGGGAAAACAGGGCAATCTTAGAACAATCCGCTAATGCGTCCGGTTTCGTCCACGTCAATGCGTTCGGCGGCGGGGGACTTGGGCAGTCCGGGCATGGTCAGGATTTCGCCCGTCAGCGCGACAAGGAAGCCCGCGCCCGCGCTTACTTTCAGGTTGCGCACCGTGACCGCGAAGCCCTCCGGGGCTCCTAACAGCGACGGGTCGTCGGAGAGCGAATACTGCGTTTTCGCCATGCAAATCGGCGCCGCGCCGTAGCCTAACGCGTCAAGCTCCTGCGCCTGCTTCCGCGCCGTCGGCGTCAGAACCGCTTCCGCGCCGCCGTACACGCGCCGCACAATGTGGTTGAGCTTGTCCTGTATCGGCTCTTGCGCGTCGTAGGCGAACCGGAAATGATTCTCCGCCTCGCAGAGTTTGAGAACCTCTTCCGCCAGCGCGACGCCGCCCGCGCCGCCTTTCGCCCAAACCTCGCTCAACGCGACGCGGATTCCCGCGTTTTGGCACTCCCCGCGCAAGAGTTCGAGTTCCGCCGGGGTGTCGGTCGGGAAGGCGTTGATGGCCGCGACGCACGGCAAGCCGAACACGCCGCGGATATTGGCGGCGTGGCGGAGCAGGTTGGGAAGCCCGGCTTTGAGCGCGGGGAGGTTTTCGCGGTTCAACTCGCTTTTCGCCGCGCCGCCGTGATGTTTGAGGGCGCGGACGGTCGCCACGAGCACGACGGCGTCGGGCTTCAATCCGGCGCAACGGCACTTAATGTCGAAGAACTTCTCCGCGCCGAGGTCGGCGCCGAACCCCGCTTCCGTCACGGCGTAGTCGCCGAGCTTCAACGCCATGCGCGTCGCCATGACGGAGTTGCAACCGTGGGCGATGTTGGCGAACGGGCCGCCGTGGATAAAGGCGGGCGTCCCCTCCAGCGTCTGGACTAAGTTCGGCTTGAGCGCGTCCTTGAGCAACGCCGTCATGGCGCCGTCGGCTTTGAGGTCGGACGCCGTGACGGGCTTGCCGTCGAACGTGTACGCAACCACCATGCGCCCAAGGCGGGCTTTCAGGTCGGGAATGCTGTCGGAGAGGCACAGAACCGCCATAACCTCGCTTGCCACCGTGATGTCAAAGCCGTCCTCGCGGGGCACGCCCTGCATACGCCCGCCGAGCCCGTCCACGATGTTCCGTAACTGGCGGTCGTTCATGTCAACGCAGCGCCTCCACGCAATGCGCTTTGCGTCGATTCCGAGGGCGTTGCCCTGCTGGATGTGGTTGTCAAGCATGGCGGCAAGCAGGTTGTTCGCCGCGCCGATTGCGTGGAAGTCGCCCGTAAAGTGAAGGTTGATGTCCTCCATGGGCACCACTTGCGCGTAGCCGCCCCCGGCGGCGCCGCCCTTCACGCCGAACACGGGCCCCAGCGACGGCTCCCGCAACGCCACGACCGCGTTTTTGCCCAGCCGCCGCAGGGCGTCGGCAAGCCCGACGGTCGTCGTAGTCTTGCCCTCCCCGGCGGGCGTGGGGTTAATCGCCGTGACGAGAATCAGCTTTCCGTCGGCTCTGTCCGTCTCCCGCAAAAGCCGATAGTCAATTTTCGCCTTGTAGTTGCCGTATAGCTCCAAATACTTTTCGTCAACCCCGGCAAGCGCGGCGATTTCCCGCACGGGACGCATTTCCGCCGACTGCGCAATCTCAATATCGGAACGCATAAATTTTCCCCCTTTGGGTCGTGTTTCGCCGCCCGGCGCGGGCGGCTCCCCTAAGCAGGCGGCATTGTACCATATCCCCCGGCGTTTTGCAAACCTTTGCCGCCGTTGCCAAAAAAATACTGGACATACGGCGGGAAACATGGTATGATAGCGGAAACAGGCGAAAAAGCAAAGCGGGTCGTCGGTCGGGCGTTCCAACGGCGGGGCGGTCCGCCGATTTGACCGACAGGCCGCGGGTCGAACGGCGCCTGTCCGCCGGAAACGGGGCGCTTGCCCCCGCGAGGCGGGCGGCGCGGTTTGGCGCGCCACGAAGCAAAGGAGTAATGAGTATGTCCACCAAAAAATCCGCCGCGAAGAAGAAATCCGCAAAGCTCTCCGAACCGATTCCCGCGCCGATTGCGGAAGAGACCGTAGTTTCCGAATCGCCCGCCGCGCCGACGGAAGAACCCGCCCCGGCTCCAGTTAAGGAAAAGGACGCCGCGCCCGCCCCGGCTCCGGTCGAAGAGAAGGGCGCCGAACCCGCGCCCGCGCCGGCTCCGGTCGAGGAGGCGCCCGCCGCGCCCGTCGCCGAACCCATGCCCGAACCCCGGCGCAGCGTGGCTTTCATTGGCTCGGAATGCTATCCCTTTGTCAAAACCGGCGGCCTCGGCGACGTGATGTACGCCCTCCCCAAAGCCCTGATTAAGCAGAACTGCGACGTGAAAGTCATTCTGCCCCGCTACAAGTGCATCCCTCAAAAGTATCAGGACAAGATGATTTTCCGGGGCGACTTCACCATGGACCTCTGCGCCGACGGGCGCTCTTATTACGTGGGCATTATGGAGTACGTCTGGGACGGCGTCGTCTACGACTTCATCGACAACGAGGAGTTCTTTAGCTGGGGCAACCCGTACACGAACCTTGTGGACGACATTCCGAAGTTCTGCTATTTCGCCAAAGCCGCCCTCGCCGCCCTCAACTATATGAACTGGGTGCCCGACATCATCCACTGCCACGACTGGCAGGCCGCGCTTGTCCCCGTCTATCTGCGCACGCTCTTCAACGAAACCCCGCTTGCCAACTCCCAAAGCGTGCTCACCATTCATAACCTCCGCTTCCAAGGCATTTACGACATCAAGACCATCCAGTATTGGACGGGGCTTCCCGACGGTCTCTTTGATTACGCCGTCCTGAAGCAGAACTACAACGACGCGAACATGCTCAAGGGCGGCTTGGCTTACGCCACCATGATTACGACCGTCAGCAACACCTACGCCGGGGAAATCCAGACGGGCGAATACGGCGAAAACCTCGACGCGCATTTGCGCTTCCATTCCGGCAAACTGCGCGGCATTGTCAACGGCATCGACTGCGAGCAGTGGGACAGCGCGACCGACCCCCTGCTGGCGGCGAATTACGACAAGTCCGACGCCGTGGAGAAGAAGAAAGCCAACAAGCGCGCCCTTCAAGAGCAACTCGGTCTTCAACAGGACGAGGGCAAGTTTGTCATCGGGCTTATCTCCCGCCTGACCGACCAGAAGGGGCTTGACCTTATCAACTTCATCTTCCGGGAGCTGATTGACGGCAACACGCAGGTTGTCGTGCTGGGCACGGGCGACAAGCAGTACGAGGACGCCTTCCGCTACTACGAGAACGAGTACAAGGGCTCCGTGTGCTCCAACATCATGTACGACGAGGGGCGGGCGCACATGATTTACGCCGGGTGCGACGCGCTCCTTGTGCCGAGCCGCTTTGAGCCCTGCGGGCTTACGCAGTTAATCGCCATGCGCTACGGCACCGTGCCCATCGTGCGCGAGACGGGCGGCTTGAAGGACACCGTGCAGCCCTACAACGAGTTCACCAACGAGGGCAACGGCTTCACGTTCGACCGCTACGAGGCGGGGCTGCTCCTCGACGCTATCAACCGCGCCAAGACCGTGTACTTCACCGAGCGCGGCCGCTGGGACGAAATGGTCAGGCGCAACATGGAAAAGGACGTTTCTTGGGAGAACTCCGCCAAGCAGTACCGCGCCCTCTATCTGGATTTGAAGCCGTAAGGCGGGTTCTATCTCTGGTTTGGCGACAAAACAAGCGTCCGGCGGGTTCGCCCGCCGGACGCTTTGCCGTCGTTTGGAAATCACAGGAGCATGGTCAGGGCTTGCCGTCGGTTGGAAATCTCCGCCACGGGGACGCCGGGCGCGTATTCGCCGTCCAGCGACCACGGCAAAACGTCTTCCGTCTCTATGCGGACGGACGAGGCGTGGCGGAACACCAGCCCCTTTCCGTCGTAGTCCTGATTGATGAGCGCCGACATTAAGTCCTGCAAGTCGGCGGGGGTGCGCGGGTTCGGGACAAGCAGAAGCTCAAACAAGCCGTCGTCAAGGGCGACCTGCTCCGGGGAGAGCTTTAAAATGCCGCCGATGGACAGCGTGTCGCATACCGCCCCGAACAGGTATTCCCCGTCCAAGTTCTCCCCGTCGGCGCTCGCCCGGATGGGATAGGGGCGGAGGCTGTCCAAGTCCTTCACGCCTTCCAGCAGATAGGCGAAGTGTCCGAGGGCGTTCTTGACGTTCTGCGGCGCGGAATAGGAGCTCCGCGCAAAGGCTCCGAACGAAGCCACGTAGACAAAGTAGCGCCTGTTCCACTGCCCGATGTCGAGCTTGCGCCCCGCGCTCTGCGCGATTGCGGCGGCGGCTTCCGCCGGGTCGGAGGACAGGCGGAGGCTTGCCGCAAAATCGTTCGTGCTCCCCTGCGGGATATAGCCCAGCGGCGGCGGATTGTCCAGCCTCATCAGCCCCGACACAACCTCGTTTAACGTGCCGTCGCCGCCCACGGCGACCACCGCGTCATATTTGCCCCCTTCCCGGCGGGCGCAGTCTTTCGCGTCTCCGGGCGCGACCGTGTTGTGTATTTTTACCAAGTACCCGTTGCCGGAAAATATCGCCGCCGCGTCGTAGAGCGGCCCGCGTGACTTGCTCTTTCCGGCGCGGGGGTTGACTATCATTAGCAGTTTCTTTTCGCGTCCCTCCGTCACTTTCTCATTCCTCCCGACAAAGCCCGACAGAAATCGTCTGTTCGCGGCGCGATTCGCCCGCTCCGGATTCTCCGGGCGGCGTTCCGCCCAGTATAGCACAGAAAAAACGGGATTGCAATTCCATGGAAAATCGTGTATAATCCTTGTCAGACTGTTCCGCTTTATGCGCGCCGCGACCTGCGCCGCAAATTACGCAAAAGAGGGGATTTTCCGTGCCGCAAAACAATTCCAACGGCGACCGCTCCGCCTATTTCAAAATCGGTCTCGCGGTGTTCGGAACCGTGGCCGCCATCCTGCTGTTCTTTGACACCTTCTTTGGAAGCAAGCTCATTCCTCAAGTCTGGTCTCAGTTTTTCAGCGCCTTCATGCCCATTATCTACGGCGCGTTCCTCGCCTATATGCTCGCGCCGCTGATTAACTTCTTTGAACGCTGGCTCTTTTTCGACTCCCTCCGCAAAGCCCGCAAGGAGGGCAAATTATCCTCGACCAGCGCCCGGATATGCAGTATCGCCATCGCGTGGGCGATTATGTCAACGCTGGTCTATCTGCTCATGTCCGTGCTCCTGCCGGAGCTCTACCGAAGCTTCACGCAACTGGCTTCCAATATGGAGACGTACTATAATACCATCAACGGCTGGATTCGTATGCTCTTTGAGCGCTTCCCGGAGACGGAAGTCTGGGTAAGCGAGCGCATGGCCGACATCTACACGCAGATTGAGACCTACGTCAACGACATGCTTTCCCAACTGCAAAGCATTATGGCCGCCGCCGGACGCGGCATGGTCAACGTCATGACGTTCCTGAAAAACCTTTTAATCGGCGTCATCGTATCCATTTACTTTCTGGGCACGAAAGAGCAGTGCGCGGCGAGCGCACGGCGCATTCTCTACGGGCTGTTCCAACGCCCGACCGTGCGTTGGATTCTCCGGGCGGCGCGGCGCGTGGACGGCATTTTTTCCGGCTTCGTGCGCGGAAAACTTCTCGATTCCCTCATTATCGGCGTGCTGTGCTTTATCGGCTGTTCCCTGCTGAACTTCCCTTACGTCTCCATTATCTCCGTGGTCATCGGCGTTACGAACATCATCCCGTTTTTCGGGCCGTTTTTAGGCGCGATTCCGAGCGTGTTCCTGATTCTGCTTGTCTCGCCCATGCAGGCGCTTTACTTTACCGTGTTCGTTCTGGCGCTCCAGCAGTTGGACGGCAACATCATCGGCCCTAAGATTTTAGGCGACCAGACCGGGCTTTCCAGCCTGTGGGTGATTATCGCCATTTTAGTCGGCGGGAGTTTCTTCGGCGTGGCGGGAATGTTTTTCGGCGTCCCGGTGTGCGCCTGCCTGCGCTACGCGGGGGAGTTTCTCGTGCGGAAGCGTCTGGAAGACAGGAACCTCCCCACGGATTTAATGGCCTACGCGAAAGTGAGCCGGGAGCCGCGCCCCGTGAAGCCTTTCAGCGACTTGAAGCCGCGCCAACCGCTGGTTATCCGCATTGGCAAAGAGGAATTTCGTATCGGGAAGGAGAGCGCGGAACCCGAAAAGCCCTCCGACGATTCCTGACGCAAGACCGCCGGACGCGTCCGCGAAAATCGAGGCCGGGAGACGCGCCGTCCCCCGGCCTTCGCCGTCCGCCTACTCAACGGCGGCAATCACGCCGCCGCCAAGCACGGCGTCGCTTCGATACAGAGCCACCGTCTGCCCCGTCGTAATGGCTCTCTGCGGAACGTCGAAACGGATTCTCACGCTTCCGTCGGGCAACGGCTCCGCGACGGCGGGGGCTTCGGCGTGGCGGTAGCGCACTTTCGCCAAGGCGCGGAAAGGCGCTTCCGTCGGCGCGGCGGCGCCCCATACCCAGCCCTTCGCCAGCAGGGTTCGGCGGAACAGGGACGCGTTCGAGCCGAGCGTGACCGTGTTGTCCGACATGGATTTCCCGCACACGTACAGCGGCTCCGCCGCGCTGACGCCCAGCCCCTTCCGCTGTCCGAGCGTGTAGCGGACGGCGCCCCGGTGCCGTCCGAGTACGCGCCCGCTCTCGTCGAGGATGTCCCCGGACGGGTAACGCTTCCCTGCGCGGCGCTCCAAAAACCCGGCGTAATCGCCGTCGGGGATAAAGCAAATGTCCTGACTGTCGCGCTTGCGGGCGTTGAGGAAGCCCTGTTCTTCGGCGATTCTCCGCGTTTCCGCTTTCGCCATGCGCCCAAGGGGAAACAGCGTCCGGGAAAGCTGGCCTTGCGTCAGGAGCGCCAACACGTAACTCTGGTCGCGGGCGGGCTCCAAGCCCTTCCGAACGCCCCAGCGCGCCGAATCCGGCGTCAAGCATACGCGGGCGTAGTGTCCGGTGGCGATATAGTCCGCGCCCGCCTCCCGCGCCCGCCGCAACAACTCCCCGAATTTCAGGAAGCGGTTGCACGCGACGCACGGATTAGGCGTGTCGCCGCGCTCGTAGCTCTCCGCGAAAGGTCGGATAACCTGTTCCTCAAACTCCCGGCGCAGGTCGAACACGAAATGCGGGATTCCCAGACGCCGCGCCGCGTCGCGGGCGTCCTCCGCGCCGTCGGACGCCTCGCCGTGCAGAAGCATGGTGACGCCCGCGCAGTCGTAGCCTTGGCGCCGCAACAGCCACGCCGCGACGGTCGAATCCACCCCGCCGCTCATGGCTACCATGACTTTCGTTCCCATCGGCGCTCCCCCTTTCTTATGCGCAACGGCGCGTTTCCGCGAACAAATATAGCGCCCCGGAGCGCCCCTGTCAAGGCGCCTTCCGCTTTTCGCGCAAGCCGGGGCGGAGAAATCCGCGGACAGGCGGAAATAATGCGTGACTTTTCGGCTCCGGGCAGGTATAATAAGAGGCGCAAACCGCCATGCGCGGCGGCGGGAGCTTCCCGCGCCGCCCGCCGACTTTGTGAACGGAGGGATTCGCTTGAACAAACTGCATGACTTTTCGGAGCGTTTCGTGCGGCGCTATCCGAATTTCGGGCTGCCCGGACTTATGCGCTATATCGTCATTGCGCAGGCCGTCGTATACGTCCTAACCGTGTTTTCCAACGCGACCGCCGTCAGCTTTCTGGCGTTCCGCTGGCAGTCCATCCTTCGCGGCGAAATCTGGCGCCTTGCGACGTTCGTCCTTATGCCCGGATACGCGTCTTTCCGCGACGCCCTCTGGCTGGCGCTCTTCCTCTACCTCTACTACATGATTGGCACAACCTTGGAGCGCGAATGGGGCACGGCAAAATTCAACCTCTACTACCTCTCCGGCGTCGCGCTGACGGTTCTTGTCGGCGTTATTTCCGGGCTGATTGCCGGGGACGCGCAGATTGTCGGCACGAGTTATGTAAACCTGTCCATGTTTTTCGCCTACGCCATGCTCTACCCCGACGTGCAGTTCCTTCTCTTTCTCATCATCCCCGTGAAGGTCAAATGGCTCGCTTGGCTCGACGCCGCCTTTTTCGGCTTCTCGATACTCTCCGCCGCCCTTAGCCTGAACCTCGCCGGGGCTTTGCTCCCGCTGATTGCCATTCTCAATTTCTTCGTGTTTTTCTGGCCCGACATTACCGACTGGCTCATTTATCGCCGCCAAAGGGCGAAACATCAGACCTCGCCGAAAACGATTCGCTTCCGGACGGCGGCGCGGGAGCAGAAGCGCAAGGAAGCCCGGCAGGGCTATCGGCACAAGTGCGAAATCTGCGGGCGAACCGACGCCGATTCCCCCGCTTTGCAGTTCCGTTACTGCTCCCGCTGTTCCGGCTACCATTGCTTCTGCGAGGAGCATATTTTCAACCACGAGCACTTCCAATAACGCGCCCGATAAATTCATCAGCAAATCGACCTTTCGGTTTGAATTGTCCGGCGAAAACTTCACGCTACCATTCGCGGCAGAGCAGAAGCAGTCCGACGGGCGCAAGCAGTAACAGAAGCGTCCAAGAGCCGTGGCGCAGAAGCACGACAAGCGCGAAGAGCAGAAGCAGAAACTTTTGATAGGCGGCGTTGAGCCAGTCGAAGAGCTCAATCAATCCCCGGCCGGGCTTGTGGCTCTGAGACGGCGCGTCGCCGGAGACGGACAGCCCGCGAGGGACGCGCCGCGTTAAGATGACAGCTCTGTCAAAAGCGGTATCTTCCACTTGCGCAACGGCGGGAATCTGAACATGCGAAAGAAGCGCGCAACCTTGAAAAGCGCGCTGACCGATATTGGAAACGGTGTCGGGAATCTCCACGCGGCGCAGGCGCGGACAGTTGCAAAACGTCCAGCTTTCGATGACGCTCACTCCGTCGGGGACGGAGATTCCGGAGAGGGCTTTGCAGTCGGAGAAGGCGCCGCGTTCGATACGGCGCAGGCTTTGGGGCAGTTTCACGCCGTCGAGGCGGGCGCAGTCGGCGAACGCCCACTCTCCGATACGAACCACGCTTTCCGGAAGCGTCACGGTTTTTAGTTCCCCGCAACCGTAAAACGCCGAATCGCCGACCGCCGTCACGCCCTCTCCCACGCGCACCGCCGCGATTTCCATCCGACGTTCCCACCACGGAGTGTTCACCGCGTCCGACGCGAAAACATAGTTTTGCATGGCGCCGACGCCGGAGACTGTCAGCAGACCGTTTTCTTCAAGCTCCCATGTCAGATTTCCTTCCCGTCCGGTCAATGTCCGGCACGCTGCCAAACTGCGCGGAAGGCCGTAAAGGTCGAGCAGAAGCGCGACATACCGCTCCGCGAGTTCTTCGGAAAGTTGCAGGTAGTCCGTCAAATAAGTCCTCAGTTTCATGACGACGCGTCCGCGCCGGGCGTCGTCCTCCTGCGCGGCCTGTTCGAGTTCGGCGAACAGGCCGCGCTCGGCAAGTTGGCGCAAAGTATTGCTCTCCGCTTCCAAACCGGGGGCAATATCCCGAAGAATTGACACCATGCGTTTGGGATTCCGAAAGATTTCCGCTCCAAACTCCCGAAGCATTTTCTCCAACGCGCTCCGAATATCCATACTCCCGCCCCTCCATGGAATATCTTGTCCTGCATATTATATCCAACGCCCCGCCTCTTGTCTACCCCTGAAAAAGGAAGCGCAAAGGAACGAAGCGTTTCGCTTGAACTATCATTAATCGCTATATAACGAGCAAGAGCGGAGTTTTGGAGACTTTCATAGTAAATAGTTGCCTTATACTCTGATATTTTTGAGCGTCTTTGAGCATAGCTTCTTACGCTGACAGCCATAATGAACGTCTTGAAAAAGCGTTAGAAAGCGCTATAATCTTAATCAGGTGATGTTATGACGAACAAGCAACGGACGCGCACGGACTATGCGGCGAGCATTCTGGGGGCGCGGGGCTCCATGAGCGTCGGCGGCGGCGCATACTCCGAGTACGGCGGGGCGACTACCTGCGTTTTGGTTCGTTTCGCCGGGCATACGGCGCTCTTGGACGCCGGAACAGGCCTTCTAAATCTGCCCGCCGAACTTTTAACCGCGCCCTCCCTGCCTCTGCTCCTGACCCATGCCCACGCCGACCACCTTCTGGGGCTTCCCCTGTGCCCCTACGTCATGCGCCGGGGGGCGCGGCTGGAAATTTACGGGCGGACGCGGAACGGATTGGACGCCGAAACGCAGGCGCGGCGGCTTCTGTCCCCGCCGCTATGGCCCGTGGGGCCGGAGAAACTTCCCGCCGAGATTGCGTTCCATGATTTGCCGGACGAGTTCTATTTGGGCGCGGACAGCCGCGCCGCGTCGCGGGAGACGGGCGGCATTCATGTCAAGACTATGGAGGGCGAGCACCCGAACGGAGTTTCCCTGTTGCGGCTGGAGCGCGACGGAAGGAGCGTCGTCCTGATGACCGACTGCACGCTGACGGAGCGCGTTTGGGGCGACGCCCTCGAATTTGCCCGCGGCTGTTCCCTGTTGCTCTGCGACGGGCAGTACGGCGACGACGAATGGCGCGTTTGTTCCGGCTTCGGGCACAATTCGTGGAAAACCGCCGCCCGGTTCGCCCGCGAGTGCGGGGCGCGCAACGCCCGCATTATCCACCATGACCCGTTCCACACGGACGCCATACTGAACGAGGCGGCGCACGAAACGGAGGAAATTTGTCCGGGTTGCGCGTTCGCAAAGGAAGGGGAAGTGATTGCTCTATGACCGACGCGGATATGAACCGCTTTTTGAAGATGTGCCTTGCTTTGACTTCCGAGTACGACCGGGAGGCGTTGCTCTCCGGCATTCTGGACACCGCCATGGACTTGTCGCACTGCGACGCCGGGACGCTCTACCTGCTGGAAGACGACGGGCTTCGCTTCTGCCGCATGGTCACGCGCTCCATGGGAATCCGTCAGGGCGGGCACGACGCCCCGATTAGCCTGCCGCCCGTGCCGCCGGATGAAAAATACGTCTGCTCTTGGGTTGCCATCCACAAACAGGCGATTAACGTCGCGGACGTGCGCACGGACACGCATTTCGACTTCACGGGTTCCCTCCGCTACGACGCCATGACGGGCTATCGAACGAAAAGTATGCTTGTCGTACCCATGAGCGACGACAAAGGCCGTCTGATTGGCGTCACGCAACTGATTAACGCGCTCAACGAAGAGGGGGAGCCCATTCCCTTTGACCCGAATATTGAGCTCATGGTCAGCGCGATTGCCTCTCAGGCCGCAATCACCGCCACGAACATGCTCTACAACGAGCAAATCAACCGCTTGCTGGATTCTCTGGTAGAGACGCTTTCCACCGCCATTGACGAGCGCTCCCACTACAACGCCAACCACACAAGAAATATGGTGCGTTGCGGCGAGGCCTTCCTGAACTGGCTGGACAGGACAAACCACCCTTGGAAATTCGACGAGGACAAGCGCCGCGCCTTCCTGATGAGCGTATGGCTGCACGACGTGGGCAAACTGGCCGTGCCGCTGGAAGTCATGGACAAGCGGACGCGTTTAGGCGCGCTGATTGAGCCGTTGCAGGAACGCTTCCGCGCAATCGGGCTGTTGGACAAAATCGCGGCGCTGGAAGGGCGCATTGACGAGAAGGAACTGGAGGAGCGCAATCGGAGGCGCATGGGGTGGCTTTCGTTTGTGAACCGGGTTGACAACGCGCTGTTTCTTTCGGAACAGGACTTGAAGGACATCGACGCGCTTTCGGAGCTGGTTTTCGAGGACGAGTACGGGGAACAACGCCGCTGGATTACGGGCGAGGAATACCGTTGCCTGACCATCCGCAAGGGGACGCTGACGCAGGAAGAGCGCGCCGTCATGCAAAGCCACGTCGTCGTGACGGCGCGCATTTTGAGCCACGTTTCCTTCCCACGGATGTTTGCGCAAGTCCCGAAATGGGCGGCGGCTCATCACGAATTGCTCAACGGGGCGGGCTATCCGAACCATTTGACCGCCAAGGACATTCCGAAAGAAGTCCGCCTGCTTACGATTCTGGACGTGTTCGACGCGCTGACGGCGCGGGACCGTCCCTATAAGCCGGCGATTTCCCTTGGGAAAACGTTCGGAATCCTTCACGATATGGCGCGGAACGGGGAGATTGACGCGGAAATTCTGGCGCTTTTTGAGGAAAGCTCCGCGTGGGAGAACATTCTATAACGTTTGCGCAAAGGAGGCGTTTGCACATGAAACGCATGGCTGCCCTATTGCTCGTCGCGGTGTTTCTGCTGGCAACGGCAAGTTTCGCCTTGGCCGAGAACGCCGTCGCCACGACGATGCGTCTGGAGGCGGCGACCGGAACCGTGACCGTGAAAAATTCCGGCGGCGTCGCCCAGACTATCCGCGGCGGGATGAGGCTTTACAACGGCTATACCATCGCCACGGGCGCCCAAAGCGAGGCGTATATCAGTCTGGACAGCAGCAAGGCGGTCAAACTGGGGGCGTCGGGCAAGGCGCAGCTCAAGCAGTCGGGCAAGCAGTTGGAGGTTTCCGTCAGCGCGGGGGAACTGTTTTTCAACGTCACGGCGCCCCTGAAAACCGACGAAAGCCTGAACGTCCGCACGTCCACAATGGTGACGGGCGTCCGGGGCTCGTTCGGCTGGGTGTCGCCCAAGGAAACGGGGCTAATGCACGGCTCCGTTGTCCTGACCTACCGCAACCCGCAGACGGGCGCGACGCTCAACGCGCCGCTTCACAGCGGGGAGTTGGCGCGTCCCGACGCCCTTGCCCTTGCTTCCGTCTCCTCTAACGAGGATACCCCGGCGCTTGCGGTGCAAGCGATGTCTAACGAGGATATTCCCACGCTTGCGGCGCGTGAGCTGTCGGAGCGCCCGGAACTGCTGGCGCTGATAAAACAGGATGTCCCCGCGATAGACGCGGAAGAGTTGTTGGAAAACCTTGACGAGCGAATCCGGGAGGAGGAAGCGCGGGAAGAAGCCGCGAAAGAGGCGTTGGACGAAGAATACGCCAAAGGCGCGGGCAATGTCGTGAAGAAAACTTCCCTATTTCAAAGCGGCGGAAGCTCCGGAGGCGGTTCGAGTTCGTCGGGGGGCGGCTATTATTACAATGGAAACGCGTCCGGCGGCGGGCAAATCGACAACGGCAATACCAATAACGGGAACACTCCCGACGACGGCAAAACAGACGACGGAAAGACCGATAATGGAAACACGTCCGACGGCGGCGAAACTGACAACGGAAACACCCCGGACGACGGCAAAACCCCGGACGACGGCAAAACCGATAACGGCAACACGTCCGACGGCGGACAAACCGATAGCGGGAACCCTCCCGACGACGGTAAAACTGACAATGGAAATACCCCCGACGACGGGAAGACCGATAACGGAAATACGCCGGACGGCGGCGAAACCGACAACGGAAATACTCCCGACGACGGCAAAACTGACGACGGAAATACCCCGGACGACGGGAAGACCGATAACGGAAATACGCCCGACAACGGACATACGGAAGAAACAAAAGAACAGCTTCTGAAAAAATTCTCCGTCACGGTAATGATTCCGGAAAAATGGCAGTACCTGTACGGGGAAAATTTCCTTTTAAAATTCCGGGGTCCTGACAAGCAAAACGAGTTGATTGTTCCTGTCATTGTTTATTATGCGGAACGCCACCCCGCATGGGAAGAGAAAGCGCAAAAATTGCCCGTCGTTACGGAAATAGAGCTTGCCGACGGCGCGTCCGTCTCTCCGGCTCCGGAAACCCTGAAAACTGTGGGCGACTGTTACGCGCTCAAAGAAACCGGCCTTACGGTTACGAAAGGCGCGGAGTCTCAGTCCTATACTTTCCGATACGGCTGGCGGTCGGAAGACGAAGCCCCTAAAGATTTGGAATGGAGCATAGGCGAACCGCTTCCCGAATGGGAGGAGGGCGAACCCCCGCAAACTGACGGCGGCGCGTCGCGGAAGCCCGGCGGAAGCGAAGGTTAATCGACATGAAAACGCCCGACCTTTTGAAACGCCTTGCCTCGGCGTTATTGGTTCCGGTAGTCCTGTGCGCGGCGGCTGGATTGGGCTGGTTGGATACCGTGGATTACATTTTCTCCGACGCCCTCTATCAGAGGCTTTCCAGAACCGCGACGGACGGCGAAATCGTCGTTATCGGCATTGACGACCGGGCGCTGGAAGCGTTCGGCGCGTGGCCTTGGCCGAGGGATATACTGGCGGACGCCCTGCGCCGTCTGAACGAGAACCCGGAAAACCGCCCGGCGGTCATCGGCGTGGACGTGCTGTTTGTCGGGGAAGGCTCCGACCCGTCCGCCGACGCGTATCTGGCGGAAACGGCGGCGGAATGCGGAAACGTGGTTGTCGCGTCAAGCGCGACGTTCGGCAGTCAGTTGGTTTTAGAGGAAAGCGCGTTCTATATGGACGACCGGGCAATCATCGGATGGGACGCGCCCTATCCGGCGTTGGCGGCGGCGTCCTCGACGGGGCATATTAACACGATGGCGGACAGGGACGGCGTCATCCGTCGCGGGATTCTCCGGCTTGACGTTCCGGGCGCGTATATGGGGACGGAAGCCCCGGTTCGGGTGATGTCGTTCGCCCGGATAATCTACGAGCGCTGGTGCGCGGAACGCGGGCAAGCTCCGAATCCGCCTCCCGATACTTCCGACTGCTTTTTCTATCTGCCCTTCGCGGCTCATCCCGACGGGAGCGGGCATTGTTTTGACGAGGCTTCCGTCGCGGACTTGTTGGAAGGCGCGTTGTCCCCGGACTACTTCGCCGGGAAAATCGTCCTGATTGGCCCCTACGCGTCGGGCATGATGGACAGCTATCCCACCGCCGCCGACCGTTCCGCCAATATGTACGGCGTGGAGATTCAGGCGAATATGATTGAGGCGTTCCGGAGGGGCTTCTTCCCCCGGACTGCGGAGCGGCGCACGCAAATTCTACTGCTTTTCGCCGCCTGCTCTTTCGTACAGGCGTTCTTTTATGACAGGCGCGTCCGGGCGGCGGTTCCGGTATGGCTTGTCGGTAGCGCGGGATGGGTTGCCCTGTGCGCCGCGCTGTACGAGCGGGCGGGGCTCGTCCTGCGCGTGTTCTGGACGCCGGCGCTTATTACCGTTCTGTTTGTCGTCTCCGTGACGGCGAACTATGTCCGGGCGCAACGGGAGCGGCGGCGCGTGACCGAAACTTTCGGGCGCTACGTTGACCCCGCCGTCTTGAAGGAACTGTTGGAAACGGGCGGCGCGTCGGAGCTGGGCGGCGTGACAAGGGAAATCGCGGTGCTGTTCGTGGACATTCGCGGCTTTACGACCATGAGCGAGGCCTTGGACCCGCCGACCGTGGTGGAGATTATCAACCAGTACCTGACGCTGACGACAGAGTGCATTATGCGCCGTCATGGGACGCTGGACAAGTTCGTAGGCGACTGCACGATGGCATTCTGGAACGCGCCCCTGCCGCAGAAAGACCCGGCCTATCTGGCCTGTCAGGCGGCGATGGACATGGCGGAAGGCTCCAAGGCGCTGGGCGAACAGTTGCAAAAGCGTTTCGGGCGGACGGTCTCTTTCGGAATCGGCGTGAATTACGGCCCGGCGGTCGTGGGGAATATCGGCGCCCCGAAACGGATGGACTACACCGCAATCGGGGACACGGTAAACACGGCGGCGCGGCTGGAGGCCAACGCGCCGGGCGGCTCCGTTTTCATTTCGCGCTCCGTCGCCGACGCCTTGGGCGACCGCGCTACGGTCACGTCCTTGGGCGATTCCATTAAGCTCAAGGGCAAGGCGGAAGGCTTTGAAATCCTGACGCTCGACGCCCTGAAATAACCGCTTTACGCACGGCTTCGCGCCGGAACAAAAAACGAAAGGAGCGCCGTTATGAAGCGCTGTTTCCTTACCGTTCCGCTGTTGGCTGTCCTGTTGTCGCTGGCCGCTTTCGCCGCGTCTGCGGCGGCGTTGCCCGGCGCGAATTTCTCCGGCGTCGCTATGGCGGGCGACGGGACGCTCATCATAAGCGACACGTTCCATAAAGTGCTTTGGAAATCGGACGGGGAAAGGTTCGAGCGGTACGCGGGGGCGGAGAGCGTCCCGGACTTGTCCGGGGAGCCTCGCGGCGGCTATCGGGACGGGACGCGGGGAAACGCGCTCTTTCTCGAACCGTGGGCGGTCATCCCCTATCGGGACGGCTACGCCGTCTCCGACACGGCGGCGAACATCGTCCGTTACGTGACGGAAAAAGAAGTGTCCGCGCTGTGCGGTTCGGGGAAAGCCGGGATGTCCGACCGCGCCGCCGCGTCGGCGACCTTCCGCGCCCCCACGGGGCTTGCCGTCGGGGACGACGGCTCGCTGTATATTGCCGATACGGGCAATAACGCTATACGCAAGCTGTCCCGCACGGGCGCGGTTTCCACGTGGGCGAAAGGGCTTTCCGCGCCTACGGGGCTTTGCTGGCACGGCGGCGCGTTATACGTCGCCGAAACGGGGCGAAGCCGGATTGTGCGCGTTGTCGGCGGGCGCGTGGAAGTTGTCGCGGGCGCGTCGGAAAGCGCGGGGGACGCGGGGGAATATTACGGCGGCTTCTCCGACGGCCCCGCCGTCTCCGCGCAGTTCGACCACCCGCAGGGAATCGCCGTCGGCGCGGACGGCGCCGTATACGTGGCGGACACCGTGAACGCGGCTGTCCGCATGATTCGGGGCGGGCGCGTTTACACGCTCGCGCAGAGCGCCGACGGGCTGTCCGCCCCCGCCATGCCGCGAGGCCTTCTGTTGCGCGGGAACGCGCTCTACGTCGCGGACTTGTTCTCCGGGAGCGTGTTGAAACTGGACGTTTCGCCGCAAACGTTCTCCGACGTTCCGCAAACTCTCTGGTGTTATCACGCCGTCGGCGAGGCGGTTCTGCGCGGCCTTACGAACGGCGTCAGTGCGTCGGAGTTCGCCCCCGACCGCTCCCTGACCCGCTCTATGTTTGTGGTCATGCTCTCCCGCCTGCACCGCTGCGGCGACGGCGCGGCGATTATCGACGGGGACGCCTCGTTTCCCGATTTGCCGGAAGAAGACGCGTGGTACTCGAAGGCGGCGCGGTGGGCGGCGGATTGCGGGATTGTCAACGGTATCGGCGGCGAATTTGCCGGCGACGCCCCGATTACCCGCAAACAGATTGCCGCCATGCTCTACCGCTACGCGCAGTACCGGGGCGCGGACGTGTCGGCGGCGCTTACCACGGACATTAGCGCGTTCGCGGACGCCGACGCGGTTCGCAACGCGTGGGCGATTCCCGCCGTCAAGTGGGCTGTGGGCGCGGGCGTCCTGCGCGGCAAAAACGGCTTGCTCATGCCCGACGCCGCCGCCACCCGCGCCCAGACGGTTCAGCTTATGGTCAACTTCATGGACGCGCTCGGAATGTGAGCGCGCTATTGAGGCTTGCCGTCAGCGGCGCAATATTCGGATGTCAAGGTTAAGGAAGGCGATTACACGCTTTCCGGAACCGTGGCCGCCTACTCCGCGCTCCTGTGCGTCCGCAAAGGCGCCGTCGACGCCTGACGGCGAAAACGAAAACCTTCTTCCCTGCGACAGGGGAGAAGGCTTTCGTTATAAAAGCGGGTTTATTTCGCGCTCTTGGCAAGGGGGGCTTTTTTCGCCGCCGCGACTTCGGCGGCTTTCTTCTTCGCCTCGGCCTGTTTCTTCTTGAGTTCCTTGTACTTGTCCTTTTCCTCCGCCGTGGCGGCAGGGGTAATGGCGTCACGCGGGCAGACTTTCGTGCAGAGCTTGCAGTTAATGCACTTGGCGTAGTCGATAGACGCGATACCGTTTGCAACGTGGATGGCGTCTTTCTTGCACTCCCTCTCGCACAGCCCGCAACCAATGCACGAGTTTTCGCAAACCGTCATAGCCGCCTTGCCCTTCTCCTGATTCATGCACATGACGCGCACTTTCTTGGAGACCGGGACGGACGCAATCAGCTTGCGGGGGCACGCCGCCGCGCAAGCCATGCAGTCCGTGCACTTGTCCTCGTCCACGACCGCGACGCCGTTCGCGCCGATGCTCATCGCCCCGAACTTGCAGGCCTTCACGCAGGAGCCCAGCCCCAGACAGCCCCATTGGCATTCCAGCGGCCCCGCCGCGACGCGTTCCGCCGCCGCGCAGTCATGGATTCCGACGTACTCAAAGCGTTTGGCGGCGGCTGTCCCGCCGTTGCAACGCACGAACGCAACTTCCCGTTCGCCGACGTTCGCCGTCTGCCCCATAATTTCCGCGATGGCTTTCGCCGCGTCCGCCCCGGCGGGGGCGCAGGCCGTCACGGGCGCCTCGCCCGCGACAATCGCCGCCGCGCACCCCGCGCAGCCCGGATAGCCGCACCCGCCGCAGTTTGCCCCGGCGAGCTTGCTTAAAACCGCCTCCTCGCGGGGGTCTTTCTTCACCTCAAAGATTTTCGAGGCGAACGCCAGCAACGCGCCGAACAACGCGCCCAGCAGTCCGAGCACCAGCACGGCTGACACTACGTTTCCGAACATTCTCCCGCCCTCCTTACTTGAACACGTCGAGACCGGAGAAGCCCATGAACGCCAGCGCCATCAGTCCGGCGGCGACCAGCGCGATAGGGAACCCGTCAAAGGCTTTGGGGTAGTCGGCGAAGGCAAGCTGTTCGCGGACGCTGGCAAGCAGGACAATCGCCAGCAGGAAGCCCGCGCCGCCCATAATGCCGTATACCACGGCTTCAATGAAGTTGTAGGAGTTCTGGATGTTGAGCAGGGCGACGCCCAGCACGGCGCAGTTGGTCGTGATGAGGGGCAGGTAGACGCCCAGCGCCGTATAGAGCGACGGCACCGACTTCTGCAGGAACATCTCGATAAACTGTACCAGCGCGGCGATGACAAGGATAAAGGCGACCGTCTCCATGTACAGCAGGTTCAGCGGGACAAGAATCCAGTTGTAGACGCACCACGTAATGGCGGACGCCAGCCCCATGACGAACACGACCGCGAAGCCCATGCCCGTGGCGGTGTCAATCTTTTTCGACACGCCCATGAACGGGCAGCAGCCCAAGAACTGCGAGAAAATGAAGTTGTTGGAGAGAATCGCGCCGATTGTGATTGTGACAAGCGTTGAGAGCTCTTTCATGCTTTCGCCGCCTCCTTTTCAGCTTTCGCGGCTTCTTCCGCTTTCTTTTTGGCGTTGCCCAGCGCCCACTGCATGGCGGCGATGAGAACCGCCAGCACGATGAAGCCGCCCACGGGGAGCGTTAAGAGCTTCATGGGGTACTGTTCGGGCAGAATCGTGATTCCCTTGCCCGCGCCCAGCGCGCCGCCCTCAAAAATGCCGCCGGGGCCGAGGATTCCGCCGCCGAACGTCCCCGCGCCCAAGAACTCGCGGATAACGCACATAACCAGCAGTACGACCGTATAGCCGATTCCCTGACAAATGCCGTCGACCGCCGACGCCGCGATTCCGTTCTTATAGGAAAACGACTCCGCCCGCCCAAGGATAATGCAGTTTACGACAATCAGCGGAATGAACACGCCCAGCGATTCCGACAGCGCCGGGACGAAGGCTTGCAAAAGCAGGTCAACCATGGTGACGAACCCGGCGATAACCACGATAAACATGGCGATACGGATTTTGTCGGGGATAACGTTCCGAATGGCGGAAATAATGACGTTGGAGAGCGTCAGAATAATCGTGACGGCGATGCCCATGCCGAGGCCGTTAAAGAAGGAAGTGGTAATCGCCATTGTGGAGCAAAGCCCCAGAAGCTGTACGAGCACGGGATTATTCGTGATAAGCCCCTCTTTGAATTGCGCTTTGAAATCCATATGTCGCGCCTCCTTTCGTCAGTCCAGCAGGGCGGCGACGGCGAGGGCGGCGTTTACGCCCGCCGTCACGCCTCTGGAAGAGACGGTCGCGCCGCTGATTGCGTCGATGTTGCCGCCGACCGAGAGCGTCCCGTCCGCCGGGGACTTGCCGACGAACTGGTCAAGCACGGGCGTCCCGTTCGCCGTGGGCTCGTTGCCCATGACCTTGGAGCCGATTCCCGGCGTTTCGGAGTTGTTGACAATCGAAACGCCCGTCACAACGTCCGCCTCGTCAACGCCGACCATCATTTCAATGCTTCCCTGCGAACCGCTTGCGACGACCGTCAGGGCGTACCCGGCGTTTGCGCCGCCCTCCGTGACGGCGTAGAGCGCGGAGAGCGTCGCGCCCGCGCCGGACGCCGCCGCCGTCATGTCGCCGGAGAGCTCCAGCGCGTCCGAAAAGGCGGAGCCGTCGGGATTTTCCACGACCTGCTTTAAAGCGGCGTCCGTGGCGGCTTTCTTGCGGGCGGTGATGTTGGGGAGCGTCACCATGTTGACCAGCCCCAGCAGGAACGCGACGACCACGCACGCGGCGAAAAGCCGCGCCGTCAGCGTCGCAATGTATTTCGGGTCCATTCGGGCTTTCTCAGCCTGTTTGACTTCCGCGCTCATTTCGCCGCCTCCTTCTTTTCGACGTTGGCCGCGCCAAAGCGCGGCGGTTTCACATAGCGGTCAATCAGGGGCACGAACAGGTTCATGACCATGATGGAATAGCACACGCCCTCGTTGTAAGAGCCGAAGTAGCGGATTGCGATTGTAAACAGCCCGCAGCCGACGCCGAAAATGGCCTGCCCTTTCGCCGTGACGGGGGACGTGGCGTAATCGGTCGCCATAAAAATCGCGCCGAGCATAAGTCCGCCGCCGAGGACGTTGTAAATCATCCAATCGAAGTTTCCGACGCCGCCGCGGGGGAACAGGAACGCCAGAACGGCGACAGTCCCCACGTAGAAAACGGGCGTCTGCCAGTTGATGATTTTCCGGTAGAGGAGCCACGCGAAGCCGATTAAAAGCGCGAGCGCGGAAACCTCCCCGACAGAGCCGGGAATGACGCCGAGGAACATGTCGAACGGGCTGTAGCGCCCCATGAGAAATTCCGCCATGCCGCCCTTTAACTGCGCCAGCGGGGTTGCGGTCGTCATCACGTCGGCGGCAGAGCCGAACACGGGCGCGAAGTGTCCCGGCGCCGCCCATGTCGTCATCGTCCCGGCGTAGCTCGCCAGAAGCGCGGCGCGTCCGGCGAGGGCGGGGTTGACGAAGTTGCACCCGATTCCGCCGAAAAGCTGTTTCACTAACACAATGGCGAAGAAGTCGCCGATAAGGATTGTCCAGTAGGGAATCTGCACGGGGCAGACGAACGCCAGCAAAACGCCCGTCACAACCGCGCTGAGGTCGCCGACGGTCTGCGGCTTGTTCATGAGGCGGCGGTAGAGCCACTCGAAGAACACGCAGGACGCCGCCGAGAACGCCGTCACGGACAGGGCGCGGACGCCGAAGTTAAAGCACGCGAAAATCAGCGCGGGGCAAAGCCCAATGAGCACGTCGCGCATAATGGTTTGCGTGGTCTGTTCGCCGCGAATGTGCGGGGAGGATGTCGCAATGAGTTTCAGGCTCTTGTAATCCGTCGTCATTTCGCCACAGCCTCCTTTTTCTCCGCCGCCGCTTTCTTGGCTTCCGCCGCCGCCTTGTCAGCCGCCATTTTCTCTTTGAGCTTCTGCTTGCCGTACTTGAACATATGCGTCAGGTGCATACGCGCCGGGCAGGCGTAGGCGCAGGCGCCGCACTCCATGCAGTCCATGATGTGCGCGGCGTTGAGCTCGTCGAGCATGTTTTTGGACGCGTACTGGTACATAAAAAGCGGCTCCAAACGCATGGGGCAAGCCGCGACGCACTTTCCGCAACGGATACATTGCGGGTCTTGCACGGTCTGTTCCTCGTCGGCGCAGAACGCCAGCATAGCGCCAGTCCCCTTGCCTACCGGGACTTCCGCCGTATACTGCGCCATGCCCATCATGGGGCCGCCCATAACTAACTTGTAAGTCTTTTCGTCCAGCCCGCCGCACTCGTCGAACAGGCGGGAAACCGGCGTCCCGATTGGGCATTCCAGATTTTTCGGCTCCGCGACGCCCGAACCCGCCACCGTCACGATTTTCTTGACCACGGGCATTCCGTCGTGAACGGCGCGGTAAATGGCGCAGGTCGTGTTGATGTTGAACACGGCGCAGCCGATATTGGACGGCAGTCCGCCGGGCGGGACTTGCTTTCCGGTAATGGCTTGGCAGAGCTGTTTTTCCCCGCCCTGCGGGTAGCGGCAAGCGAGGGCGCGGACTTCCACGGGCGCATTTTTCTCGGCAATGACGCGGTTCAGGCTGTCAATGCCGTTTTGCTTGTTGTCCTCCACGCCGACGATAACCTTGCCGACGCCGAACATTTTCGCCAGATATGTCGCGCCGCCGATGATTTCCTCCGGGCGCTCCAGCATGGTGCGGTGGTCTCCGGTGATGTACGGCTCGCACTCCGCGCCGTTGATGATGACGGTGTCTACTTTCCCGATTCCGCCGGAAATCTTGACGTGCGTCGGGAACGTCGCGCCGCCCATGCCCACGACTCCGGCGTTTTTGACCGCCTCCGCCATTTCCTGTACGCTCAGGGCGTCGGGGTCGGCGGGGGCTTTGACTTCTTCGCTCAACTCGTCCTTGAAGTCGTTTTCAATGACCACGGACATCATGTTCCCGCCCATGCTGTACGGGCGCGGCTCCACGGCCTTGACTTTCCCGGACACGCTGGCGTGAATGGGCGCGCCAAGCCCCCGGAACTCGCCGATTTTCTGCCCGACTTTCACAAAGTCGCCCTTTTGCACGAGCGGGGCGCAGGGGGCGCCGAAGTGCATGGACATGGGAATGACCACTTCCGGCGGGGGCGGGAGTTGTTGGATGGCTTTTTCATTGGTTGCGGCCTTCATGTCGCGGGGATGAACGCCGCCAAAGAACGCATTTGCCATTTTTTCACCTCATTTTCTCCTGTGACAGCCTCCGGCCCCGTCGATATTCCCTCCTTCATGGAATCCCGGCGTCAACGGGCATGGGCGCACTGCCGCATAATATCTTTATTTTACACCACGAAAAAGAAAATGTCCAGTCCGGAAGCCCGTTTTTTGGGCGATATTTTTAAAGCGAACAGCGCCGCGTCGGGCTGACGCGGCGCCGTTCTTTATTGGATGTGCTCCTCGCAGAAGTTGTCAAGCACGCGGAAGCCCGTTTCCCCCGGCTCCGCCACGCGGTAACGCTTAATCGTCGCCGGGTCGTACTCCGGACAGAGCCGCTTTTCCGGTTCAAGGCGCAATACGGGCGTTTTGTCGTCCGGCAAGGCAATCACCCCCGCGCATAGTCTGCGGCGGCGCGGCGGAATCATGCGCGGCAAATCAAGGAATCGGCGGCGGTGAGCCCTATTCGGAAGGCGCTATTCCCGTTGCCCTGAAAAACGCCTCAATGTCGGCTTGCGCGGCCTGTGCGCTTCCCTGCGCGAAGCCGCCGCGCCCGCCGCCGCGCCCGTGCAAAGCGGCGTTCATTTCCTTGACGGCAACCGCCTGCCCGTCGGCGCGGACAAGCGCGTAAACGTACCCGGCGCCGTCCTGCCCCGCGAACGCCGCCGCCAGTCCGCCGCACGTCCGCGCCACCGCGTCGGCCAGACGCCGCACGCTGTCCGGGCGCATGGGGGGGCGGAACAGCAGAACGTCTCCGGCTCCGGCATATTCTCTCGCCGCGGCTTCAAACGTTTCCTGTTCCAAGGCGGCAATCCGTTCTTTCGCGGCGGAAAGCTCCGCTTCCAGACGCTCTACCGCCGACAAGGTTTCCGTCGGCTTCACGGACAGCCGCTGTCCGACGGCCTTGCCCTGCTCGAACACGGCGGACAGGTAGTCAAAGGCGCGTTTGCCGCAAAGAATCTCAATCCGCACGCCGTCCCGGAACTTTTGGCAGGAAACGACTTTCACAAGCCCGACCTGTCCGGCGCGTTTGACGTGCGTGCCGCAACAGGCGCAACAGTCCGCGCCCGGAAAGGTCACAATGCGCACGTCCCCCGACAGCGCTTTCTTGCTCCGGTAGGACATAGTTTCCAGTTCCGCCGCCGACGGGAACGCAATCTCCGCTTCCCTGTCCTCCCAGATGACCGCGTTAGACCGCGCTTCCGCTTCCAGAAGCCCTTCCCACGGAATTTCGGCGTTGTAGTCGATGGTCACAACGTCGGCGCCCAAGTGAAAGCCCACGTTGTCGCAGTCGAACATTTCGCACAGAATCCCGGAAATGATGTGCTCCCCGGAATGCTGCTGCATATGGTCGAAGCGCCGTTCCCAGTCGATTCGCCCCGCGACGGTATCCCCGACGGTCAGCGGCGCGTCGCAGGTATGGACAATCTCGCCGCCGCGCTCGTGCGCGTCTAAAACCGCCGCGCCGCCAAGCGTCCCGGCGTCGGCAGGCTGTCCGCCGCCTTCCGGATAAAACGCCGTGCGGTCGAGCGTGACAAGCCATTTGTCCTTACTGGGTTCGCAACTAAGGACTTGCGCCGTAAATTCGGTTAAAAACGCGTCCTGATAATACAGTTTTTCCGTTTCCATGGAAACATCCTCTCTTTCGTCGTTTGCGCTCAATCGAGAAATCCGCTTTCCCGCAAGGAAACGTAATCCCCGTTCCCTACGATGATATGGTCGTAAAGTTTGATATTCACATTCCGGAAAGCCTCTTGCAAGCGTCGGGCGGAGGCGTAGTCTTCCGGAGCGGGAATTGCCTTTCCGCCCGGATGGTTGCGGGCGATAACGACGTATTCGGAGTTGCTGAAAATGGCGTTTTGGAGCAAAGACCGGATGTCCGTCGATACGGAAACAATGCTTCTATTCGCCGCGTCGTGGCACATAATCAGGTTTCCGCGCTGATTCAGGCACAGCTCGCAGACGGCCTCGCATTCCCGCCCCGCGAACAGTTCCCGAACATACCGCCCGGCAAATTCGGCGGAAAGGAAATTGACGCTCTCGGCGCGTTTCTCCTCCAAACGAATCCAGCGGCCAATCTGAAAGACCAGCGAAAGGAAAGCGGCGGTTCGTTCTCCGACGCCTTCCACAGTTTGCAGTTCCTTCGCGGGAGCCGACAGCACGCGGGACAAACTGCCGTATGCGTCTATCAGCCTGTGGGCAAGGGGATTGGTGTCCTTTTGCGGGATGGCGTAGTAGAGAAGCAGTTCGAGTATCTCGTGAGGAGCGAACACTTCCAAGCCGCCCGCAGTGTAGCGGCGGCGCACGTTTTCGCGGTGTCCCTGATGGGGATTCGCGGTCGTATCTTTTTTTCTCATGAAGGTTCTCCTCAAAAGCGCGGGATGTTTATATCGGCAAAAATCAGCTATCCGCCATTCCAAATTTTACTGTAACACAGACGGGAGCCCTTGTAAAGACAAATCTTTATATTTGCTCCGCAAAATTTTGACGTTAGTCGGGAAGCAAGTCGGCGAAACTTCCAAAGCCTTTAAAAATATGATATAATCCGAGGGCGAGACCGTGCGCAGGCAATCATTCCGCGCCGTTCCACGCGTCGCAGAGGGCGCGCAACGGACAGTTTCCGCATTTCGGGGCGCGGGCCGTGCAAGTGTCGCGCCCGAACAATACCATGCGGTGGCAGAAGTTCGACGACTCCTCCGGCGGCAAAACCTCCCTCAACTGCCGCTCAACCTTCACGGGGTCTTTCGCGCCGTCCGTCAGCCCAAGCCGCCCCGTAATCCGTATGCAGTGCGTGTCGCACACATACGCCGGCTGGCCGTACACGTCGCCTAAAATCAGGTTGGCGGTCTTGCGCCCGACGCCCGGCAGGGCGGTCAATTCCTCCATCGTGCCGGGGACTTTCCCGCCGTGCTTTTCCAGCAACGCTTTCGCGCAGGCGACTATGTCGCGGGATTTGCCGTTGTAGAACCCGCAGGAACGGACGTATTCCCCGACTTCCGCCGGGTCGGCGGCGGCGAAACTCTCCAGCGTGGGGAAACGTGCGTAGAGCGCGGGCGTCACCCGGTTGACGCGCTCGTCCGTGCACTGCGCCGACAGCCGCACGGCGAACAGCAACTCATAATCTTTCGCGTATTGCAGGGAGCAAAGGGCGTCGGGATAGACGCCCTTTAAAATGTCGATGATACTCCGTACTTGCGATTCCGTTTTCATGGGCAAAACTTCCTTTATCGGACATAGAATCAGGCGGAAGGGGACGATGTAATGAAGTTAGCGTACTTTGACGCGCACTGCGACACGTTGAGCCGCTGCGTCGGGACGGGCGAAAGCCTGCGGGACGCGTCCGGGCAGTGCGACTTAGAGCGATTGTCGCGCTACGAGCCGTTCGGGCAGGTTTTCGCCGTTTTCGCGGACAGCGCCAAAACGCCGGATTTGCGCAAATCCGTAGAGGCGCAAGCGGCGCTGTTCCGGCGCGAGAAGGCGCGTTATCCCGAACTCATGCGCCGCGCCGCGCTGTCGATAGAGGGCGGCGAACTGCTGGATTGCAACCCGGAACGATTGCAAGAGGCGCAAGCATGGGGCGCCCGCTGGGTGAATCCGACGTGGAACCATGCCAACGCGCTTTCGGGGAGCCACGCGGAGTATCCGGAGCGCGGGCTGTCGGACACGGGGCGGGCGTTCGTGCGCGCCGCGTCGGAACTGGGCATTTTCATCGACGCGTCGCACTTGTCGGACAGGGGATTCTTTGACGTTGCGGACATGGGCGCGACCTTGCTGGCGAGCCATTCCAACAGCCGCGCCGTATGCCCGCACACGCGCAACCTCACCGACGACCAGTTCCGCGTCATACGCGACGGCGGCGGATTCGTGGGCGTCAACCTGTACCGGGCTTTCGTCGGCGGCGACGGGTCTATGGAGGCGTTGCTGCGGCACTTTGACCATTTTCTCGACATGGGCGGCGCGTCCTGTATTGGCTTGGGTTCGGACTGGGACGGCGGAATCGCGGGCGCGGGCGGTCTCGACGGCGCGGAGGACATGGGGAAATTAGCCGCCGCAATGGAGCGGCGCGGATACGGACAGCCGCTCATCCACGCGATTTTCTACGGCAACCTGTCGCGCTTCCTTGGGATAGCGTGAAACGTTCCCGCATAGAATCGGACGGGAGGCGGTGGGCATGGGCAAACTTCCGATTGTGTGCGGCGGGGAGCGCGTGGGGGAAGCGGAGGCGGCGCGGGAACGGCTGTATACTTGTCTGGACGTGCGGGCGCCGTTGCGCCGGGGCGTATGGCGGGCGTGGGCGGTCGGCGACGCGGGCGAAGTCCTGATAGGCACGCTGGAGCCCGTCAACGGGCAGGGCGCGATTTCCCGCCGCTTTTCCAAACAAGCGCTGTCGCAAGCCGGGGAACTTTCGCGGGTGGAACTGCGTCCAATAGATACGGAATCCCGCCCAGAAGGCGCGGAAAGGCGTCCGGAAGCGTCGGCGCGTGCAACGGAGATTCCCGACGCATGGCGGCGCCCCGGACAGGGGCAGCGTTTGTTTCGGTGCGCCCGTTTCCAAAGGCAGTTGCGCGGCGCCCGCGACGCGCTCACGCGCACGGACGGCGAACGGCGGCGCGTCGCGCTTGCCCGCGACGAGGACGCGCCGTTTCCCTTGCCGGAGCTCTTCTGCCTCGCGTCGGCGGCGCGGATTGGCGCAAAAGACTACTGGGTGTTTTCCTTTGACCGTCAGGGATGGCCCGTGCTGTGACCTTACCGCTCTTCCATGAGCTTGTTTAGCTCGGACATAAAAGAGTTGATGTCCTGAAACTCGCGGTAGACCGACGCGAAGCGCACGTAGGCGACTTCATCCAGATTGCGCAGGTAGCGCATGACGATTTCGCCGATTTCCTGAGAGGGGATTTCCCGCCGCATGGAGTTTTGAATATCCTGTTCGATACGGCGGGAGATTTCCTCCGGCGCCTCCGGCGGGACGGGGCGTTTCTCGCAGGCGCGGAACATCCCGCGCAACAGCTTTTGCCGGTCGAAACTCTGCCGCCGCCCGTCCTTCTTGACCACGACGACGGGCGCAAACTCCACGGTTTCGTAAGTCGTAAAGCGCCGGGCGCAGGAAAGGCATTCGCGTCGGCGGCGAATGCTGGCGCCCTCGTCGGACGGGCGGGAATCTACAACCTTGCTTTCCGGATACTTGCAAAACGGGCATTTCATACGGCGGCTCCTTTTCTGTATGCGCTTACGCGCCTCAAACGGCGCGGAATTTCCTGTTTTCCGCCGCCATTATAAGCCATTCCGGGCGGTTTCGTCAACCGCGTTTGCGCAAATTCGCCCGTTTTTTTGTGAAACGGGCTGTCGGGCGCGGGCATGGAAACGACCGTTTCTTATGATTTTGCCATTGACTTTTTCCCGCGCTGTGCTAAACTGGTGTCCAGTAAGAGATACTTATAGGAGGGATTACCCCATATGCAAGAAACGCTTGTGAAAAAACGGGCGCGCTTCCCGTTGCGCCGGACGGTTGCGCTGTTCCTGCTCGTCCTTACGGCGCTTGCGGCGCTCCCGGCGCCCGCCGCCCGCGCCGCCAACGCTAAGAAGCTCATCGCCATTACCTTTGACGACGGACCCTCGAACAACACCCCGACGCTGTTGGACGGCTTGGAAAAGCGCGGCGCCGTGGCGACGTTCTTCATGTGCGCCCACAACGGCAGCCACGGCACGGCGAACCACTCCGACCTGTTGCCGCGCATGGCCGCGCTGGGCTGTCAGCTTGCCAACCACTCCAATTCCCACCCCAACTTTACCAAGCTGTCCGCCGAACAGGTGCGGGAGCAAATCGCCAACGTGGAGCCGTACTTGTACGACGCCGTGGGCGGCGAGTATCTGGAAGTCGTGCGGATTCCGGGCGGCTCCAACTCGGAGCGCATTCGCGCCAACGTCGCCCACCCCATCATTATCTGGAGCATTGACCCGCTCGACTGGCGCGACCGCAACGAGGAGATAGTCTACAACCGCATTATGCAGAAAGCCCACGACGGCGGCGTGATTCTTTTGCACGACCTCTACCCCACGAGCATTGCCGCCGGACTGCGGGCGATAGATTCCCTGCGCGAACAGGGCTATGAGTTCGTGACCGTTTCGGAGCTGTTCCGCCGCCGGGGCGTGTACCTGCAAAACGGCGTGACGTACACCGGGGCGCCCGGCGGAGAGGAAGCCGTCACGAAGCCCGCCTACGCCGCGCCGATTGTGGAGGCGCGGACGAGCCCGTCCACGGGCGAGACCACGGTTTACATGGACACGACCGAAAACGGCGTGGAGAGCATCCACTACACCACGGACGGGAGCCTTCCCACGCTGGCAAGCCCCAAGTATACGGAGCCTTTCGCGGTTTCCCAAACGACGTATATCCGCGCCGCCGGGTTTGACCGTTTCGCCACGCGCACGCCGCTGACCGAAAAGGAAGTCCGCCCCGGCACGGCTGCGCCGCGTATCGCGGAAGCGTCCCACAACCGCCTGACGCTGGCTTGCGACACCGAGGGCGCGAAAATTATGTACACCACCGACGGGAGCGACCCCGCCGAGGGCGGCAAGGAGTACGGCGCCCCCTTTGCGGCGGGAGAACAGACCCGCGCCGTCGCCGTCGCGGAAGGGCGGGCGGCGAGCGATATTTTGAACGTCGTCAAGATGTCCAACGGCGCGTTTTTTACCGACGTTCCATACGGCGCGTGGTACGAAAAGGGCGTGGACGACGCGGTGTCTAAGGGGCTCATGAACGGCGTGGACGCGTACAAGTTCGCGCCCGAAATCCCCACGACACGCGCCGCGCTCGTGACTATCCTGTACCGCATGGCGGGAAGCCCCCGCGTGACGAAAAAGCCCGCCTATGACGACGTGCCGACAGGCCAATGGTATTCGGCGGCGGTCGCGTGGGCGGCGGATAAGAAAATTATTTCCGGAAAGACGGATAAGCTGTTCGCGCCGAGCGACACCCTGACGCGCCAGCAGGCGGCGGCCATCGTGAAGCGTTACGCGGACTGGGCGAAGCTCAAAGGCAAGGGCGGCGGAACTCTGACCGCCTACGCGGACGCGGCGAAAGTCGCCGATTACGCGGCGGAGCCTATGGCGTGGTGCGTGCAAAACGGGCTGTTGCGGACGGTCGGCGGAAACCGGATTGCCCCGGAAGAAGCCGCCTTGCGCGGACAAGTCGCCGTAATGGTGAGCGCGTTGAGCGCGTTAAAAAAATAACGTCGGGGGGCTGTCTCAAAATAGTGAGACAGCCCTTTTTCATATTAGACCGCCAAAAATTCCCGCCTTGCTTCCGCGACCTGCCGGATATGAGAATCTGCCGTCGTACAGCAGCCGCCGACCGCCGCCGCGCCCGCCGCGTAGTAACGCAGGGCGTATTCCTTGAACGAAACGTTCTCCGCGCCGCCGTACCAGATTTTCTTGACCGGGTTCCACGTCTCCCCGCTGTTCGGATAGGCGACTATCGGCAAATCACAGCCCGCTCTCAATTCGCGGATAAGGCTTTCGACAAAGCGCGGCTTGACGCAGTTGACGCCAATCGCTTTCAAATGCGGATGACCTTTGGAAAGCGCCTCCGCGCACGTCCGGATTTCGTCGCCCTCGCAGATACGCTTCCCGTCAAGGCAGGAAAAGCTCACCCAGTAATCGGCTTCCGCCTCTTCCGCGAGTTCCGCCGCTATCAGGACTTCCCGGAAACACGGCATGGTCTCAAAAAGCAGGTAATCGGGCTTTTCCTCCAAGAGCAACCGGACGCGGCTTTCGTGGAACGTCCTCAGCGTCTTGTCATCGACGCCGTAGCCGCCGACGAACTCCGATCCGTCCGCGAGATAAGCCCCGTAAGGCCCGATTCCCGCAAGGCAGATAGGACGGACGCGCCCGGAATCCTTGCCGCCCTCCCGTTCAAGCCACTGTTCCCGCGCCTCGTAGAACGCCCGCACGGAACGCCGTATGATTTCTTCCGCCTCCGGTTGCGAAAAGCCGCTTTCCAGCAGTCCCGGAACGGTGGCCTGATAACTGCAAGTGATGTGGCAGTCCGCGCCCGCCCGGAGATACTGCAAGTGGACTTCCTTCACCATCTCCGGATGTTCCGCCAGTACGCGGGCCGTCCAGAGTTTGTCGTTCAGTTTACAGCCCAGATGTTCCAGCGCCGCGGACATGGAGCCGTCAATCACGAGCCGCCCGCATTCTTGCAACGCTTCCTGTAATCTGTCCATAGCATTCCCTCCCGTCAGCGCTCCGCTTTTTCGTCAATCGTCCCATACGAGACGGGTTCCGGATGTTCGCCGCGTTCCAGCGCAGGGAGATAGCGTTCCCAGAAGTCATGGAACAGCCGGAAAATTTCCCTGCGTTGCGTCACGATGAACAGCGCCGTAATGAGGATGTAAACCGCCGAAAGAATGTCGGTCATAGCCCACAGCGACGCCGCCTCGATGTTATAGAACAGGACGCAGGGAAGCATATAGTAGACCATGTAAACGCGTGTCGCAATTTTATTCGCGGGGCTGTCGCCGAAGGCGTAGTTGACGGACTTTTCGCAACTGTAATACATCCCGATAATGGTCGTCCACGCGAACACGGCGATAGCGGCGGAAATAAACCAGCCGCCGAACGCGCCGTAGGCGGTTTTATAGGCGACGGTCGTCAAGCGCGCCGAGTCCACGCCGGGATAGTCAATGTAAACGTTAGTCAAAATGAGGGACAGCGCGGTCACGGAACAAATCACGATGGTGTCCAGAAAGACCTCGCCCCAGCCCCACGACGACTGCCTTACCGGGTGGTCGGTTTTGGCGGAGGCGTGGGCGATAATGCCGTAGCCCGTCCCGGCGTCGTTGGAGTACAGCCCCCGCGCCACGCCGTAGCGTATCGCGTCGCGCACGGTCGCCCCGGCGAAGCCGCCTACCGCCGCCGTCGGCGTGAACGCGCTCTTGGCTATCAGCGCGATTGCGCCGGGGACGGCCGTAATATGCGTCAGCAGGATTCCAAGCCCGCCGAGGATGTACAGCGCCGCCATGACGGGTATCACTTTTTCCATGACGGAGGCGATGCGTTTCAGCCCGCCGAAAATCGTCAGGAAGCAGGTCAGCCCCAACGCGGCTACGGAGACAATCGGACGGACGCCGAAGCCTTCCAGCAGGGAGCTTGTGACGGATTCCGTCTGCACGCAACAAGTCCAAGGCCCCAGCAGGAAACACGCCGCCGCCAGAACCAACGCGCCCTTTTTCCAGCCCAGCGCGTTTTTCATCACAAAGGAGCGGTCGCACATGTACTCGTCCATGGATTCGCTGTATTTGACGCGGAAACGCTGTCCGAGGATGATTTCGCAGGCTTTCGCGGACATCCCGAACAGGCCGGAGACCCACATCCAGAACACCGCGCCGGGGCCGCCCGCCACGACAGCCGACGCCACGCCCCCGATATTCCCCACGCCAATCGTATTCGCCATTGCCGTGCAGGCCGCCGCGAATCCGGAAACCGTCCCGGCGCCCGTCCCGCTCTGGAACATCTTCCCGAACGTGTTGCGGAAATGGAAGCGGACGTTGCGGAAATTGTAGCGGAAGCCGAACAGGGCGGAGAGGCTGATTCCCATGCCGAGGAGAAGCACGGTCATCCACGTTCCCCACATAAAATCGGAAACGTTTGTAAGAAAATCAGAAACCATTCGCGCCGCCTCCTTGATAATAAATGTCTGTTGCGATTTTTTTAGTATAGCACAAAATTCAGGCTTTTAAAAGAGAAAAATCCTTGCGTCGGCGTTGCCGTAAGATATGATAAACTCGGCAAGTCTTTCCTCGCCTTCGCGTATATGGCGGCTGTCATGATTTGGTTATTTTGACAAATCTGCCCTATTTTTCAAACAAGGCCCAAGTCGTCAAGCGTCCGTCGCGGTAGAATCCGCGCTCCGACAGAACCAGCGGGACGCGCAAATCAAACGTTTCCGTGGGAACGGAATCCTGTAACAGCGCCTCGCGGCAAATCAGAACCGCCGCGCCGCCGTATTCCGGCAGGAAGCGGTCGTAATAGCCGCCGCCGCGCCCTAAGCGGTTCCCGCGACGATCGCAAGCCAAACAAGGAACGACAAGAAAATCAATCGCGGACGGCGGCGCGGTTTCGGCGTCCGGCGGCGGCTCCGGAATGCCCGCCGCGCCGGGGGACAGGTCGTCGAGAGAGCGGACGCGCCGCATTTGCATGACGCCGCGTCCGGCACAGAGCGGGACGCAGAGCCGCTTTCCGCTTGACAGCGCGTCTTGCAGAAACGGGCGCGTGTCGATTTCCGCGCCCGTCCCTACAAAACAACACACGCTTTCCGCGTTCCGGTACGCCTCCATGGACGACAGCGCCGCGACAACGGCGCGTTCGGAACGCTCCCGGTAATCGGGGGAAAGCGATTTTTCCATCGCCCTTAGCTTTTTCCTAAGGGCGCGTTTTTCTTCCGCGATTGTCATGCTTTCCCTCCGGTTTTGGGCTTTCCCTGCAAAATCGCGGCCTCCAGTTCCGGTACGCTCCGCACGACGCGAACCGCTCCGGCGGCTTCCAACTCCCCCGGTTCCGCGTAGCCGAAAAACTCCGCGCCGATACAGTCCAAGCCGCACTGTTTCGCGCCTTCCACGTCGTATTTCCTGTCGCCGACCATGACCGTGAACGGCTTCTCCGCGTCGCCGATTCCAAGGCGCGACATGGTTTCGCGGATAACGCGGGCTTTGTCCCAGTCCTCCGTCAGCGAACTGCCCACGATAACCCGCAGATAGGGCGCAAAGCCGAAACGCCCGCAGACCTGCTCGCACATCCCCTGCGGCTTCGACGACGCAACCGCCAATACGACGCCCTCTTCCGTCAGGCGGCGGAACATCTCCGCGACGCCCTCCGCCGGGGCGTTCTCGTACACGCCGATTGGCGCGTAGCGTTCGCGGAACGCGTCCACCGCAAGCCGGGTGCGCTTTTTGTCGTAGCCGCAGTAAAGCGGAAACGAGACTTCCATAGGCGGGCCGATGAACTTTAACAGGGTGTCGTTGTCCGGAACGGGGTCGCCCAGCTTCTCAAAGGCGTAAACAAGGCTCTTTAAAATGCCCTCTTTGGAATCCGTCAGGGTGCCGTCCAAATCAAACAGGACGTATCGGTACATAGTCGCTCCTTTCGTTTCCAAAACGGCGCGGCTCTACCGGAGCCGCGCCGTGCTTCATGGTTGTCGAATGGCTTAGTTGTCGCAGTATTTCACGGCGCTGTCGCTGGCAATCGTGCCGAATACCACGATGTCCGTGACCGCCGTGCCGCCGATACGGTTGCCGCCGTGGACGCCGCCCGTCACTTCGCCCGCCGCGAACAGCCCCGGAATGACGGCGTTCTTGGTGTCGATGACTTCGGCGTCGGTGTCAATCTTCACGCCGCCCATGGTGTGGTGAATGCCGGGGGCGACTTTAATCGCGTAATAGGGCGGCGTACTCAAATCTTCCTCCATGCCCGTGTCGCGCCCAAAATCGGGGTCGTTCTTGTCCGCCACGTACTGGTTCCAGTTTTTCAGCGTTTCGGACAGCGTCGCGGGGTCGATATTGAGCTTTTCGGCGAGTTCTTCAATGGTGTCCGCCTGCGTCGTGATTCCGATGGAGACGTATTTTTCAATGGCTTTCAGCCCGTCGCGGAGTTTCTGGTCAAAGATGATATAGGCGTACTGCCCTTCCTGTTCGAGTTCCCCGGCGGAAACCACGTCGCGGGTGAGCAGTTCGTTGATGAAGCGCTTGCCGGACTGGTTGACCAAAATCGCGCCGTCGCCGCGCACGCCCTCGGTAATCAACATGCTGGTGCTCTGTTCGACGGTCGGGTGAAGCTGGATTTGCTCGATGTCCACGAGAGCCGCGCCGATTTCCTCCGCCATGACAATGCCGTCGCCCGTCGCGCCGGGGGAGCCCGTCTTGACCGTGCCTTTGAGTTCCGGCTTGTACTTGACAATCATGTCCTCGTTGCAGCCGAATCCGCCCGTGGTCAAAATGACGGCTTTCGCGCTGATGTCGTACTTGGTCGTCTTGTCCTCGGCCTTGACGCCCGTAATCGCGCCGTCGGTCTTAATCAGTTCCGTGGCCTTGGTATCGTACATGACATTGACGCCCAGCTCGTCCATTTTCTTCAGGAACGCCGTGACAAGGTACGCGCCCACGCCGGAGCCGTCTTCCGGAGAGTGAATGCGGGCGTTGGTGGCGCCGCCGGAGAAGGACACTTTCGGCAACGGCGCGTTGATGGAATCCAGCCATTCAATGCCTTCGGCGGACTTCTGCGCCATAATCGTGACAAGGTCGCGGTTGTTCAGGCCGTGCCCGCCGTTGATGGTGTCCTCGATGAACTGCGAAACCGTGTCCTCAATGTTCTGCTCGGCTTGATAGTGGGTCTCGGCGGCGTTCATGCCTCCGGTGGCCTTGGTGGTGTTGCCGCCCGCGTAGGGCATTTTCTCCAGCAGGATAACGTCCTTGCCCGCTTCCACGGCGTGGATAGCGGCAGTCATGCCCGCGCCGCCCGCGCCGATAATGACAATATCGGCTTCCAGCGTCTTTTCCTCTTTGTCGGCGGAGGCAATTTCGGGCTGTTTGGCGTCGGGGAAGGCGGACAAATCCGCGCCCGCTTCCGTGAGCGCCTGTTTCAATGCGCGGAGAATCGCGCCGCTTGTGACGGTCGCGCCCGTGAGCGCGTCGATGTTCGGTGTTTGCGCCGCAAGGATTCTGTCGCCCAGCATACTGACGGCGAAAGAGCCGATGTTCTCTGTCTCGTGGTCGCCCTCGATGTCGATAAAGTCAATGGAGTTCTCGGAGACCTTGACCGTCACGGTCACGTCGCCGCCGAAGCCCATGGACACGCCGTCGTAATAGCCGGGAATGAACAGATTGCCTTCCTCGGCCTTGGGGCCGGAAAGGAGCTCGATTCCGGACGCCTCCGCAAGCGCGGCGGCGGCGGCTTCTTTTACGGCGTTGGTGGTAAAGGTCGCCCCGGAAACGCCGTCGATTTCGGCGCTCTGCGCGCTAAGTAACTGCGCGGACAAATCGGGAATCGCGGCGCCGCCCACGTCGGGCGTCTCGCTCGCGCCCGTAATCGCCGCGTCGGTAATGCCGCCGTTTTCGCCGACGGTGAGCGTGACCTCCACGGGGCCGCCGAAGCCGTTCGCGCTGGCGGCATAGGTTCCCGGCTGGTACTCGCCGACAATATTGGCGTCTACGCTGGGGGCGGTTGCGGAATGCAGGCCGTTGCCTATCGCTTCCAGCCCTAACAGGATGACGACGGCGCAGACTCCGGCAATGACTCCGCGAATCCACTGGTTTTTTGTGATTGGCTCTTTCATAGCGTCTCCTCCTCGTCCGCGTTGGTAAATCCGGTAAGTATGATTATAGCATAAGGGAAAGGGGGTTGTAAAGCGCGTTTTATAGCTCGCTTTTTCTGATGCTTTCCTGAAAGCGGGCTCTTCCGCTTTTGCGTGATTAAAAATGAAAAAGGGTTGAAAATTCGCATAGGCTTTGAATAAAGCGCCGCCAAACCGTCCATAATATTCCAAATCATGCCAAAGGAAGGACGGCGCAATGATGAGAACTTGTACATTCCGGCGTTTGGAAGCGGGGCTTTTGTTCCTGCTGGCGTTACTGCTCAATAGCGGCGGCGCGGCGTTGCGGACGCAAGAGGGGCTGTCGGAAAAAGTCGTGCGCCTGCACGTGCTGGCCAACTCCGACGCCCCCGCCGACCAGTCGATGAAACTGCAAGTCCGCGACCGAATCCTGCGGGAGACGGCGCCGCTGTTGTCGGCGGCGGGGAGCCGCGCAGAGGCGGAGGCGGCGCTCCGGGCGCGTCTGCCGGAACTGTCGCAAGCGGCGCGGGACGCGCTGGACGCCTGCGGCTGTTCGTATCCCGTGGCGCTGGAACTGCGGGAGGCGGAGTTCCCCACGCGTGATTACGGCGCGTTCGCGTTGCCCGCCGGACGGTACGTAACCTTGCGGGCGGTAATCGGCGCGGGCGCGGGGCGAAACTGGTGGTGCGTGGTGTTCCCGCCGCTGTGCGGCGCCGTGGGCGCGGGCGACGCGTCCGGGGACGGCGCGGAAGGCGCGATAGCCGCCGCCGATTTCACCGCCGACGAAATCGCCCTTATCACGCGCAAGAACGCCGCCTATGCGCTGAAATTCCGCGTCGCGGAGTGTTGGGAAAGCCTGCGGCAACGACTCACGAAAAGTCAATGTCCATAAACACGTCCTCCAGACGGACGGTCAAATCCTCGAACAGCGTGCAATGGAACTCGGTCACGAGCGCGGCCTTTTCGTCGTCCGTCATCCGCTTCAACAGATAGGGCGGATAGAGGGCGTAAATATCCCGCAAGACAAAGCGCCCGTCCTCCAATACGTGTTGCTCAATGGAGAGGTCGCCCGGACTGACAATCCAGTATTCGCGGACGCCGTGCTTTTCGTACACGTCTTTCTTATGCCCCTTGTCGTAGCGTCCCGTACTCGGCGAAAGAACCTCAACGACCAAATCCGGCGCGCCGTGCACGCCGTCCGGCTTCAGCTTGTCGCGGTCGCAGACAACCATCATGTCCGGCTGGTACTCCTCCTTGCCCTCTTCCAGAAACAGCGCGGCGCCGTCCGGAATGGCTTTGCACTTTTTGCCATAAAGATACCTGTCGAAAATGCGGTGGATATTCGCGCCTATAAAAATATGCTTCAGCGCGGGCGAGGACATTGCGACTACTCTGCCGCCGATAATCTCTTCCCGTATCGTTTCATCCAGTTTGTACGCCAAATTGCTTTCCATACTCGCTCCTTTCCGTCCCGCCCGTCAGGGCGGGACTTCCCGCGCCGACGTTACTTTGTGCCGAAAATGCGGTCTCCGGCGTCGCCGAGTCCGGGCAGGATGTAGCCGTGCTCGTTGAGCCCCTTGTCCAACGCGCCGCAGTAGATTTCCACGTCCGGGTGGTCTTTCTGCACCCGCTCCACGCCCTCCGGCGCCGCCAGCAGCACCATGAGTTTGATGTGCCGACAGCCGCGCTTCTTCATCTCGGCGATAGCGGCGGACGCGCTCCCTCCCGTGGCCAGCATGGGGTCTACAATGAGGATGTCGCGCTCGGCGATGTCCTTGGGCATTTTGCAGAAGTAGGTTTGCGGCTCCAAGGTCTCCTCGTCGCGGAACATCCCGATATGCCCCACGCGGGCGCTGGGCACCATGCGGAGCACGCCGTCGACCAGCCCCAGCCCGGCGCGGAGAATCGGCACGACCGCGAATTTCTTGCCCTTAATCGTCGGGACTTCCGCCGTGCAGAGCGGCGTTTCCACGGTTTTGGTCGTCAGCGGCAGGTTCCGCGTCGCCTCGTAGGTAATCAGCATTCCGATTTCCGAAACGAGTTCGCGGAAATCCTTGACGCTGGTGTTTTTGTCGCGCAGGATGCTCATCTTGTGCGCCACAAGCGGGTGTTCGATAACGTGCAACGTTCCTTCGTTCATGGGTGAAGCTCCTTTCAAAAGCCCTTCGTGTCTTTTGCTTTCTATTTTCCGGTCAGGCGTTCCCGCAACGGGAGCGCCTGCGGCGGCCTAAGGTATACGGGGCGCAGTTCCTGCGCCGCGACAAACGCGCTTTCGGGCAAGGTTTCGGCCTCTAACGCCACGGAAACCGCGTTCTGCATAACCAAGTTTGGCGGCGCCGTCCGACAGCGGACGCCGCGCCCGTTGAGGTAGTCCGCGCACAGCGCGGCGCCGTCGCCCACTACGATTATCGGCGCCGTTTCGCCGGAAAGCTCGTCCGCCAAATCCGACAGCGCGACGGCGCGGTCGGGGGTCAGGCGCTCCAAGGCGCCGTCGCGGGCGCGGAACGCCGCCTCGTAGATTTGCGAACGCCGCGCATCCATGGCGGCGATAATCAGGGCGTCGGCGGCGATATTCCGCGCCATAGCCGCCAGCGTCGAGACGCCGACGGCGGGACGCTCGGCGCCGAACGCAAGCCCTTTCGCCGCCGCCACGCCGATTCGGATTCCCGTAAAGGAGCCGGGGCCCGCCGCGACCGCGAACGCGTCCATGTCGCGGGCGGACAGCCCGACGTTCTTTAACAGGCTTTCCGCCAACGGCATGAGCGTTCGGCTGTGCGTCAGCCCGGTATCCTGATACGCCGACGCCAATACCCTGCCGTTTTCCGTAATCGCCACGGAAACCGCCCGCGCCGACGTTTCCAACGCGAAAATTTTCAACCCGGCGCGCCCCCTTTCGTATCGGCTTCCCCGTCCGCGCCGCTAATCGTGATACGGCGGGACGTGTCGTCGGCGCCGCGTTCCAGCGCGACGAAAATCGTGCCGTCCGGGAACAGTTCTTCGGCGCGTTCGCTCCACTCCGCCGCGCACACGCCCCCGCGCTCTTGGTACTCCTCCCAGCCCAAGTCCCATAATTCCCCCGCGCCGCTTAAACGGTACAGGTCGAAATGGAACAGCGGCAGGCGCCCGCCCTCGTACTCGTTCGCTATCGTGAACGTGGGGCTTGTGACGCGTCCGGGATAGCCCAGCCCCCGCGCCAAGCCGCGTATGAAGGCCGTCTTGCCCATGCCCAAGCCGCCCCGGAACGCTACCACGCTTCCGGGGCGGAGCGTCCGCGCCAGCGCCGCGCCGATTTCCTCCGTCTCCCTCTCGCTCTTTGAGGCGTATTCCATGCCGCGCTCACTTCCAATACTCAAACTCAAAGCCGCACAGCGACACCGTGTCGCCGTCTTGGATTCCCATGCTTTCCAGTCGGTCGAAAAGCCCGGACTGCCGCAGGGCGCGGTCAAAATACATCCGGCTTTCGTAGTCGGCGAAATTGATATTGCCCATAAGCCGCTCAATTCTCGCCCATTCGACGACCCACGCGCCGTCGTCGCGGCGGCGGATTTCGGGCGGGGCGTCGGCGTCCTGCGCGGGCGGGACGTACTCCGGCTCATACGTCGCCACGGGAGGCAACGTCGGCAAGGTCCGCGTGATTGCCTGCAACAGTTCTTTCACGCCCTGACGGGTCGCGGCGGAAATCGGGAACAGCGGAAAGCCCGCGGCGTCCGCCTTGGCGCGGAGCGCGTCCAGCGCGGAGAAGTCCTGCGCAACGTCCAGCTTGTTCGCGGCGACAATCTGCGGACGGCTTGCCAGCGCGGGGCTGTAATGTTTCAGTTCCGCGTTGATGGCGTCGAAATCCTGCGCGGGGTCGCGCCCCTCGCTTCCGGATACGTCCACGACGTGCACGAGCAAACGACAGCGGTCAACGTGCCGGAGGAACTCGTGCCCCAGCCCCGCGCCCTCGCTGGCGCCCTCAATCAGTCCGGGAATGTCGGCCATGACGAACCCGCCGCCGGCGGTCTCCACAACGCCCAGATTCGGGAACAGCGTCGTGAAGTGGTAGTTGGCGATTTTGGGGCGCGCTTTGGTGGCGACGCTCAAAAGCGTGGATTTGCCGACGTTCGGGAAGCCAATCAAGCCCACGTCGGCGAGCAGTTTCAGCTCTAAAATGACCTCGCGGGACTCTCCGGGCAGCCCGGCCTTGGCGAAGCGCGGCGCCTGACGGGTGGGCGTTGCGAACCGGGCGTTGCCCCAGCCGCCGCGCCCGCCCCTGCACAGCGTCCACGGCGTTTCGTCCGATAAGTCTTTCATAATTTGCCCGCTTGCGGCGTCGCGGACGAGCGTCCCGCGAGGGACGCGGATTAGCAAGTCCTCCCCGTCCTTGCCGGACTTGCGCCCGCCTTGCCCGTCCGCGCCGTTGGCGGCGGCGTACTTCCTGCGGTAGCGGAAATCCGTCAGCGTGGAAAGGTTGGCGTCGGCCTGTAAGACGACGGAGCCGCCTTTGCCGCCGTCGCCGCCGTCGGGGCCGCCCGCCGCCACGTACTTTTCCCGGTGAAACGCAACCGCCCCGGCGCCGCCGTTGCCGGCCTTGACGGCGATTCGTGCCTTGTCGATAAATGCCATGCTGTCCCTCCTGTGCGCGTTTCCGTTCTGCCGCCCCTATTGTAGCCAAAACCGCCCCCCGCGTCAAGGCTGGGAGGCATGGAAATCGGGAAAGACCCGCCCGTGACAGGGATTTTTACGGGGCGCTTGGGCAATCCGCACGAAATAAGGGGAAATCCTGCCCTGCTTTGTCGAACTTGCCAGCATTCAACTTTTTATGCGGAGGAGCTTAAGCAAAGAACCCCGGCAAACTTGCGAATACAGCGTCCGGCGCTACGGAAAAGACGAAAAATTAATCTGAGCGGCAATGAAAATAAACAGGTACACCTGCGTTGAAAAAGCGGGCGCAGGCGCGGAGGGATACAATTCCCGCCGCGCCTGACATGGTTTTTGCGCATTTTGAACTTCATACGTTTGCGGTTCTTCCCAAGCGTTGGATTGCGGGCGGCGCTTTCGGCCGGATTGACAAATGCCGCAGACTTTGGAAAAATTGCGAGAGGCTTTTCCGCAATTCCCTGCAAATGATTTTCTTTTTACTGCCTTTCCGCTTTTGCGCTTTTTGACGGAACTTTTTCCAATTTGCTCATTTATAGCTTCTATGTATTGTTTCCTTATCGTGAATCGGCGCGGAGCCCGGTTTGATATGAGAACCGAACGTATCCAAAGTCATAGAGCGGGCGGGTTTTCCGTGCCATTCCGCTATGATAACACCGTGTTTTTCTTGTCCGTCGCCACGCCGGCGCATATTTTATTCCTTGACAATCCTCGCGGGAAAGAACCGTCCGGATTGACGGCAGCGTCCGTACCATAACGCTGTAATAAGTCTCGTTAAGCCATACGCGACCCGGACATAATGATGTTGTTCCGATAATTTTCCAACGCCTTAAACAGCTTTTCAAGCCGGTATCCGGACGTTGCGAACGCATTTTTATTGTTCCGCATTTTCAACCCACCCGCCCCGTGCACGGCGGGACTATGTGAGGGTTGGAATCCTTCGCCCTCTGCCACGGAGTTTCCCCGGAATCGTTACGGTTGCGGGGATTTTTCCTGCCTTGCGCTAAGAATCCGTATTCACAGGCATTTTGCGCCGTTCCCTCGTGCGCTCCTCCAATCATACGTCCTGCGCGGCTGTTCGTCAAATTTTATTTTAGCGCCGTAGACGTTTATTTCGGCTTTCCCGCCAAAAACTCCTCCACCGCCTGTTTGGGAACCCGGAGTTTGCGTCCGACGCGGACGCTCCGAATCTGACCGGAGCGAACCAGTTCATAGGCAGTATTGCGCCCAATGTCCAAGACGGGCATGAGGTCTTCCGCCCGGAGAACGAGCGGAAGGTCGTCCAACGAGCGGAATTTAGTCGCCATGACGCCCCTTCTCCTTCACCGAGGTCAGGTAGATGTCGGTCACGTCGGGCCGCTCATGTCCAAGCAGACGTGAGACGGCGAAATGGGCGTCCAAGCTACCCATGCCGTTTTCGGTGAACTGCCGGTACTTTTCGGCGGCGTAGGTGTGGCGCAGACCGTGGAACGTCAGCGGACGCTTGGAGTCTTTGTCCCGCACTGCGTCCCGGTTGCGGATGATGAACTGCTCCATTCTCTGCATAGCGATATGAGTGGGCAGACCGTCAGACACCAGCAGTTTGCCGCCGTTCCGCGTTTTGGCAAGCAGGGGACGCAACGTCATGGAAATCCGCTCGTCTTCAATGGGAACCGTGCGAACCTTGCCGCCCTTCCCTTTGATAGTGATGGACTTTTCCCGGAGAGCCTGTCTCGCGGTCGCCGTGTCGATACGGAAACACTCATGCAAACGCAGTCCGGCGAAACGCGCCGGAGCGAGGGCGCAGGCGTAGTGGTTCTGACCGGACACAAGCGCGACGGCGAACATCTTGTCAAACTCCTCCGCGCTCCGGGTGCGGTCAGTCCCGCCAAAGAAACGCTTTTCGAGTTCGACGGACAGCTCGCCGTTGTCAGGAAGGCGATACTTGGCGTTGTCCATCTTGTCGCGGAAGAAACGGATTGCCGCCAAATCCGTCTTGACCGTGCCGGAGGCTTTGTCCGTGGCTTGCAGGAACGCCGCGTAGGCCGTCAGATGTTTGCCGCTGACGTTCGACAGCTTTTGCAGTGATACGTCTCTTGCAGAATCGTTTACAGGCTTCGTAATACCGCTCCTTCGTGCGGAAACTGCCTTGTCGGTTATGCCGCGCCAGCTTGTCAAGCTGAGCAATCAAGGAATGGTAAATGTTCTCCGTTGCGGTCGTATTGATAGGGAACATAGAACTGCTCCTTAATTAGGGCATGGAATCGTTCAGGCAAATGGGCGCAGTACGCCCGTTGGCACGGAAAGACGTTTCCGGCTGATTTCTCAGGAAACAGACCGGTAAAGGCGGTGGAAACCCTGAAAATACGGGCTTTCCCGGTCATGGTCTTATTCCTGTCTCTTTTGTTTTTCAACGCCTCATGAAAAAGCATCACAGCTGTAAATGAAAATAAGGGTGGCGCACAAACCGGAAACGTGGTATGCTGTAACGTAAGCGGGCGTAATCTGAGTGCACCTTGGCGGGTTCTCACCCCGGTT
>JAFXQD010000097.1 GCA_017527365.1 Oscillibacter sp. | reverse complement strand
GCGAACACGGGAAAACGTCGCCTTTTCTGATTCTGCTTCCCATATTGATTCTGCTGTCGTGCTGTTCGCAACCGCCGGAGGACGCCCGACGCCCCGCGCCCGCGCCGCAAGCCGTCGAGAGCGGCGACGCGCAAGCGTCCGGAGACGCGGAAACGCCGTCCGGCGCCGACGCCGAGCCCCCGCCGCCCCCCGAACACGTCCTCATGCCCGACCCCGTGTCGGTGGTCAGCGAGGAGGCCGAAAACAGCCCCGTGTTCGGCGCGGAGGTCACGCGGGGGGAAATCGCCATGATTACGTTCCTCTCCGACCCGTCCAAGGCGCCTGATAGCGCGTGGGACGTGTCCGAGGCGCGGGACGGCTCCGTCCTTGCGTGGACGCTCAAAACACAGCCGCCCTACGACCTCTACCTCGCCGCCGAAAACGGCGTCGCCGCCCCCGCCGACTGTTCCGGGATGTTCTGCGGCTACTCCAACCTGCGCCGCATCCGCTTTGAGGCGCCCTTCGACACCTCCCGCGCCGCCGACATGAGCGCCATGTTCGATTCCTGCTCCGCCCTCGCCGACTTGGACGTGAGCGGCTTCGACACCTCCGGCGTCGTCGACATGGAATCCATGTTCCGCCACTGCTCCGCCCTTGAGGCTCTGGACGTGGGCGGCTTCGACACCTCCCAAGTCACGGACATGCGCTCCATGTTCCGCGCCTGCGGGAAATTGAAAGCCCTTGACATCAGCGGCTTTCACATGGGCAACGTCAAGGACGTGCGCTGGATGTTCGCCGACTGCGCGGGGCTGGAAAGTTTGAAACTCAACAGCTACGACTTCGCCGCCGCCAAGCTCAACGAGGGCTATATGAAGAACGTGCCCCTGCGCTTTTCCGCGACGCCCTTGACGGGCACGCCCGGCTTTGACCCCGAACGCGATTACGCCGCCCTCTTCGACGGCGACACCTCTACGAAATGGTGCCTGATGTTCCGGAACCTCGCCTATGTGGAATGGAAGATGGCGTGTCCGGGGAGCGTGGCGCACTTCTCCCTGACCTCCGCCGACAACCACAGCAAATACCCCGGACGCAATCCGGGCGCGTGGCGGCTTCTGGGCACGGACGCCGAAAAGCGGCGCGACGGCGTTTGGACGGTCTTGGGCGAAATGAGCCCGTCGGGCTTCGAGGAGCGCGACGGCGAGAACTTCGTGACGCTGACGGCGGCTTTCAGCGGCGAGGCGCCCGCGTTCCAGTATTATCGGCTGGAAATCGCGTCCACCACGGGCGCGGAAATCCTGCAACTTTCCGAAATCGACATGGACTACCGTTAAAAAACGCCCTCCGCCGTGCGGCGGGGGGCGAATGCGTTTTATTGCGGCAGTTCGAGCAAATCGGCGGCGTTTTCGGACGCGTCGAGCGACGACACCGCGCCGAGTTTGCGGTTGATTGCCCTTGTGCGGGCGCCGATGAGCTTTTCCAGCTCGTCGTCGGCCTGCCGCAGACGGTCGCGGGTTTTCGTCAGGACGGCTTCAAAGTTCGCAAATTCTTTCTTCGCCGCCTCCAGAATCTTCCAGACTTCCCCGCTCTTCTTCTGGATTGCCAGCGTCCGGAAGCCCATTTGCAGGCTGTTGAGCATGGCCGCCATTGTGGACGGCCCCGTGATGTTCACGCGGTAGTCGCGTTGCAGGACTTCTACGAGCCCCATATTGACCACTTCGGCGTACAGGCCTTCAAAGGGCAGAAAGAGTATGGCGAAATCGGTGGAGTACGGCGGGACAATGTACTTGTCGCGGATGCTTTTCGCGCAGCGCTTGATTTCCTGTTCGAGCGCGGCGCGTTTTTGCTTGAGTTCGGCGGGGTTGCCGGAGTCGTAAGCGTCGGCGAGCGCCGCCCAGCGGTCGCCGGGGAATTTGGAATCAATCGGCAGGTAGACGTATTCCCCGTCGTCCAGACCGGGGAGCTTGACGGCGAAATCGACCATTTCCGAGCCGCCCGGACGAATCTTGAACTGCGTTTCGTACTGTTCGGGGGCGAGGATGTCGCCGAGAATCGCGGAAAGCTGTATCTCCCCCATAATGCCCCGGTTCTTGACGTTCGAGAGCACGTTCTTCAAGTCCGACACGCCGGAGGCGACGTTCTTCATCTCTCCGAGGCCTTCGTAAACTTCCGTCAGGCGGCGGTTGACCAGCTCAAAGGACTGCGTAATCCGGTCGTTGAGGGTCTTTTGCAGTTTTTCGTTGACCGTCTGGTTGATTTTGTCCAAACTGGTTTGATTGTCCGCCCGGAGTTTCTCCAAGCTGTCCGCGTTGTCCCTGCGGATTCTTTCCAGACTGCCCGCGTTTTCTGCGCGGACTTTTTCCAGCGCGTCCAGAATGTCGCGGCGGATTCCGTCGAATTTTTCCTCCAAGGCGAGCAGGCGTTTGTCGGACGCGTCGCGCTGTCGGTCTTGCGCGTCGTTGAGCCCCTTGCCCAAGTCCGACATGTTCCGCACGACCGTTGTTACGGTGGTTTCGCCCTGCCGTGCGAGCTGGTCCATCAACTGCCGATTTTCGCCGCTGACGCCCTCCCGCAAAAGGTCGATTTGGCGTTCCAGCTCCGCGACACGCGCCGCGCCGCCGCCCGGACGCGCAAGCAGTGCGGACAAAAGCACGATAATGACGACGCAACAGCCCAAGATTGCAAATTCCATGCGAACGAACCGCCCTTTCCTTCGTGTTCGCGGGACAGCATAACACAGTTTTGCGGGGCTGTCAAGGCGTCAGAAAAGCAGGATTGCGAGCAGGGCGGCGGCGGAGAAAATCAGCGCGGCGGACTGCCGCGCTTCCGCCGGGGCGGACTTGTCCAAGTCTTGCAGACTGCGCTCCAGCCGCGCCGCCGCCAGTTCGAGGGCGGCGCGTATGCGCTGTTCGTCGCCGCGCAGGGCGGGCGCGAGTTCGCGCAAGGTCTGCGCGTCCGGGGGCGACAGCGGGAGCGCGTCGGACGCCGCCAGCCACGCGGCGGGCGGGGCGGGGCTGTCCGCGACGGCGCGGAAAAACGCGGCGGCGTCGGGGGCGCAGGACGCCGACAGCCCCCGCAACGCCTCCGGCAACGGCGCCCGCGCTATCCGGATTTCCTCCGACAGCCGCGCCAGCCCCGCCCGCAAATCGGCAAGCAATCGGCGGCGGCGCCGCCGTTCCAGCGCGTTCACGCGCATTCCCCACGCCGCCCCGATTGCAATGCAGGCGATTCCGGCGGCTTTCACGCTTCCGCCTCTTCCGCCGCCGCGCCCAACTCTTCGACTTCGTACCGCCGCCCGTCGGCGCCGCGGACAATCCGCACGGCGAGGCGGAAAATACGCCGTTCCAGCAGGTCGCGGTAGAGCGGCTTTTCCGACAGCTCCTCCGCGCCCGACGCGTGAACCGTCGCCAACAGCCCGACGCCGCAACCCGCCGCCATCGACGCCGCCCGCACGTCCTCCGGCATCGTGATTTCGTCCGTTGCGATTATCTGCGGGTTCATGGCGCGCAGGACAATGGGAATCCCGACGGCCTTCGGGCAGGCGTCCAAAATATCCGTATGCGGGCCCGCGTCCATCTGCGCCCGCCCGCGCAACATCGCCGCCACTTCCCCGCGCTCGTCAATCAGCGCCACGCGCCGCGCCTCGAACCCTTCCCCGCCCGTTGACAGCAGGCGCGTCAGGTCGCGCAAAAGCGTTGTTTTGCCGCCTCCCGGCGGCGACAGTATCAGCGTGTTCAAAAACTCCCCGTCCCGGAAAAGCCGGGGCGCAAGCTCCTTTGCGATTCCCTTCCGCTCCCGTCCGATTCGGATGGCCGCCGACGAAAGATATTTTAAATTGGTGTTCGCGCCGTCCTTCATGACCGCCGAACCGCATAAGCCCACGCGAAAGCCGCCTTTGACCGTCAGAAAACCTTCCCGCAGGGTTTCCGCCGCCGCGTAGCGCGAAAACTCCGTGGCAATGTCGCAGAGCGTCTCCAAGTCCTCCGCTTCCACCCACGCCCCCGTGGACGCCTCGCCGTCGGGAAGCAGTATCGTCATGGCGCCCCCGACGCGCAGGCGGATTTCTTCCGCTGCCGCCTGTTTTGCCTCCGGGACTTCCAGCGCCGCCGCCCGCAGTCGGCTTGGCAGTACCATAGCCGCCGCCCGGTAACGCTCCGCGCCCCCGCTCTTTTCCATGGAACATCCCCCCTAACGCTTTACTTTATGGCGGCGCGTCCGCGCTTATGCCCCCTGCGCCGGGCGGGCGTATGCGTAAGGCAGACGCCCCCCTCTGTCGCTGCGCGACATCTCCCCCAAAGGGGGAGAACGAAAACCAAAGTCATCGTGCCCCCTCCCCTATGGGGAGGGGGACAGGGGGAGGGGTTACTTGCCAACGATTCCTTTACGCATACCGCGTCTCCGGAACGGCTTTTTTCCGCTTGACAATCCGGGAAAAACAGGGATAATAGGGCTATCAAAGCATTGCCGCATGACAGGAGGAAACGCCATGACATTGGAAGAGTTGGAGGCGCGGATACCACGCGGAAAGACGCGGACGCGGTTCGCGCCGTCGCCCACGGGCTACATGCACGTGGGCAACCTGCGCACCGCGCTGTACGCTTGGCTGATTGCGCGTCACGACGGCGGGACGTTCGTTCTTCGCATTGAGGACACCGACCAAAATCGGCTTGTGGAGGGCGCGACGGAAGTCATTTACAGGACGCTGAAAGAGTGCGGGCTTGACCACGACGAAGGCCCCGACATCGGCGGCCCCGTCGGGCCTTACGTCCAGTCGGAACGGCGGGAGCTTTATAAAATGTGCGCCAATCTGCTGTTGGAGAAGGGCGCGGCGTACCGCTGTTTCTGCGAGAAATGCGCGTCGGGGGAGGACAGCGGCGAGTTCGAGCGCGAGAACGACCCCTGCCGCGACCTCTCCCGCGCCGAATCCGACGCCCGCGCCGCTAACGGCGAGCCGTTCGTTATCCGGCAGAAAATCCCCCGCGAGGGCTCCACAACCTTCCATGACGCCTCTTTCGGCGACATCACGGTAGAAAACAAGGAGCTGGAAGACCAAGTTTTGTTGAAGCGCGACGGGCTTCCCACGTACAATTTCGCCAACGTCGCGGACGACCATTTCATGGGCATTACGCACGTTGTGCGCGGGAGCGAATACCTTGCCTCCGCGCCCAAGTACAACCTGCTCTACGAGGCGTTCGGCTGGGAGATTCCCGCCTATGTGCACTGTTCGCCCGTCATGCGCGACGCCCATCATAAAATGTCCAAGCGCAACGGCGACCCGTCCTACGAGGACTTGACCGCCCAAGGCTATCTGACAAAGGCGATTTTAAACTATGTCGCCCTGCTGGGCTGGTCTCCTCGCGGGGAGCTGGCGGAGAAGGAATTTTTCACGCTTCCCGAACTCGCCGACGCGTTCGACATTGCCGGGATTTCCAAGTCGCCCGCCATTTTCGACATGGAAAAACTGACCTATTTCAACGCGTCTTATCTGCGCTCCATGCCGCCCGACGAGTTCGCCGCCGCCGCCGAGCCGTATATACGCCAAGCCGTCAAGAACCCCGCGATTGACGCGGCGGCTGTCGCGGCGCTGTTGCAGGCGCGTTGCGAAAAGCTGACCGACATCCCTGCAAAAGTCGGCTTTTTCGACGCGCTTCCCGATTACGATACCGCGCTGTTCGCAAACAAGAAATCCAAGACGAACCCGGAAGTGTCGAAAGCCATGCTGGAAGCGGCGATTCCCGCGCTGGAAGCCGTGCAAAACTGGACTATGGACGGCGTGCATGAGGCGCTGTTCCCGCTGGCGGCGGCGCTGGGCGTCAAGAACGCGACGCTGTTGTGGCCCGTGCGTATCGCCGCGTCCGGGCAGGCGGTCACGCCGGGCGGCGCCGTGGAAATCTGCGCGATTCTGGGCAAAGGGGAGACTTTGCGGCGGCTGAAAGCCGGATTGGACAAGCTGTCCTGACTGCGCGCCCCGTCATCCGGGAGAAAGGAAGTCTGAGCGATTATGGAACACCTCATCATTCCCGACGGCTACCGCCCGCGCCTGACCAGCGGCGAAACGCAACGCGCCATCACGCTGATTCACGACGAGTTCCCGCGCCAGTTGGCGGCGCGGCTGAACCTGCGCAAAATCCGCGCCCCGCTGTTTGTCGACCGCGCAAGCGGGCTCACCGACGCCCCCGGCGCCGGCAACCCCGTCGCGTTCGACATCCCCGACATCGACGCACAAGCCGAAGTCGTGCAGTCGCTGTCGAAATGGGCGCGGCTCGCGCTCAAACGCTATGACTTCAAGCTCGGCACGGGCTTGTACGCCTCCGTGCACACCATCCGCCCCGACGTGCATACCGACAACCTGCGCTCGGTGTACGTGGAGCAGTGGGACTGGGAAAAGCGAATCGACCCGCAGAACCGCGAGACGCAGTACCTGCGCGACACCGTGCGCGACGTTGTAACGTGCGTATGCGACGCGGCGGAAGTCGTGCGGAAAGCCTTCCCCGCGCTCTCCTTCCGCCCCGACAGGGACGTGTACTTTATCACGGCGCAAGAGTTAGAGGACCGTTTCCCGCATTTGACCCCGGCGGAGCGCGAAACGGAAATCTGCCGCCTGCACCGCACGGTCTTTTTGACGAACGTCGGGCCCGCGCTCAATTCGGGCGCCCCCCACGCCGGGCGCGCCCCCGACTGCGACGACTGGGACTTGAACGGCACGTTGTTCATGTGGCACCCGATACTTAAACGCGCCTGCGAGCTCTCCGCCATGGGCATACGCGCCGACGCCGACGCCCTGCGCCGCCAGCTTGCCGCCGCCGGGTGCAAGGACAGGCGATTCCTGCTGTTCCACCAAATGCTGTTGAACGGCGACCTGCCGCAGTCCATCGGCGGCAGTATCGGCGCGTCGCGGATGTGTATGCTCCTGCTGGAGATGTGCCATATCGGGGAGGCGCAGGTAGGGCTGTGGGACGCCGACACCATCCGCGCCTGCGAGGAAGCCGAAATCCCGCTGTTATAATTCGACAAGCCTTCTCCCGCTTCGGGGGAAGGCTTGAAATTTCTGGAATTTCGGACAAAAAAACCTTGACAGAACGCGCCGATTCCTGTACTCTGTTCCCCGTGCGCAACCCCTAATTCACTGACAGGAACGGGCGGGATGGCTATGCTGGAACGGATACTCGGCGGGATTATGGCGTTATGGGTGGCGATTATGCCGGGGGCGGCGGAGGGTGCACAGCCCGAAAGCGCCCCGGAGCCGACAGCCGCAGTTGTTCAACAGGTCGAACAGGCGGACGCGCCCTCTTTGACGCTCGAAAGCGTCCGGGGCGCGGCGTTCTCCGACAGTCCGTCGGACGCCGCCGACGCGATAAGCTACGCGGCCTACTTTGGGCTCATGTCGGGCTACGAGGACGGAACGTTCCGCCCCGACGGCTTTTTAAGCGCGGGGCAGGCCGTCCGGATTTTACGCCGTATCGCAAAGCACACGGGGCTTGACGCCGGAGCGGAAACGCAGTCCGATTCCGACTGGGCGGAGGCGGTGGAACTGCTGACAGCCGAGGGCGGCGGCTTCCGCCTGACCTACCGCCCGCAGTCGGAATTGCTGATAACCGAGGGCGACTTCCGTTTGGAGTACCGCCCGCAGGAAGGGCAAGAAGCCCTTGCGGAAGATACGGAAGCAAGCGTATTCGTGCGCCCGGAAGCGGAGCTGACGCGGGCGCAACTCGCGCTTCTGCTCTACCGCTTCGCCGCCTTCGCCGGGTACGATTTGAGCTGTGCGGGCGACCTGTCCCTGCGCCCAGACGCCCCCCGCGTTCCCGGCTACGCGAAAATCCCGTGCTCTTGGGCGATGGAGCACAATATTTACCGGACAATCGTCGCGGACGGGCTTTGTCCGGGGCTTCCGGTGTCGCGGGCGCAGGCCGCTTTGATTTTCACCGCCCTGCTTGCCGACGGAACCGGGGAGCCCGTCGCCGCCGAAATTACGCAGGCCGCGCAACAGCCCTTCTTCATCAGCAAAAGCCGCAACTTCCACGATTCCATACAGGACGCCGTGGACGCCGCCGGGCGGCGTTACGGCGCGACGGGAATACAAGTCGCCGTCGTCGAGCGCGGGCGGCTCGCGGATACCTTCGCCTACGGCTGGGCTGTGCGCAACTCCGAACGCATGACGGCGGCGCATAAAATACGCATCGCGTCCATTTCCAAAGTCCTGATTGGCATGGCGGCGGCGCGTATGCGCCAAGACGGGCTTGTCGATTACGACGAACCGCTTGGAACGTACTGGGACGCGACGTTTCGGAACCCCGCCCACCCCGATTCGCCCGTCACGATAAAAACTTTGCTCACCCACACTTCCTCCTTGTCCGACGGCGCCTTGACAGGCTCCGCCGTGCGTTCCCGGCTGGCTTCGGGGCGCGGCTACACGTCCGCCGTCCCCGGCTCCCTCGACGGCTGGGAATATAGCAACTACGGCTTCGGCGTCCTCGGCATGACCCTCGAACGTGCGGCGGGGCGCACTATGGACGAACTCCTCGACCGCTATTTCTTCGACCTCATGGGCATTGACGCGAGTTTCTACGCCGGAGACCTCAGAGACAACTCGGAATTAGCCGAACTCTACCGGGACGGAAGCGCGACGCTTTCGCTGTCGGCGCAGAGGGCGCGCCGCGGCGACGGCGTGCCCGGAAGCGACGGGAGCGTGTTCGCGGGCGGGCTGAACATCAGCGGGCGCGACTTGGGCAAAGTGGCGGCTCTGCTGGCGAACGACGGCGTTTACGAGGGCTTGCGCCTTCTCGACGCCGATTCCGTGCGGCTTATGGAGACTTACGAGAACCAAAAGACGCCCGACGGCTTCTATCAGGCCATGCCCCTGCGCTACCACGCCGACGCCTACGGGCGGAACGGAATCTATTACCACACCGGGAGCGCCTACGGCGTGTTCAACGGCTTCTCCTACGACCCGGAGACGGGCGACGGCGTCGTCGTGCTGACCGTGGGGGCGAGCGGCGCCCGCGACGCCAACGGCAATTACGCAATCTGCGGCGCGATTTTCGACGCCGCCTATCATACCCTTGCTTCCTGACGCGCCGAAACGCTCCGTCCGAAAGTCCGGGCGGAGCGTTTTTGACGGCAATTTTCCGGGGCGGCGGAACGCCTCCGCCGTCAAAACGGAAACGCAAATTTTCCTTGACAGCCGCCGCTTCTTTCCGTATCATGGGAACATCGCGGCGCATAGCGCAAAGGAGGGGGCAAAGCGTGATAATCTTAGGAATTGACGCGGGCAGCTCCGCGACAAAAATCGCGGGCTTGCGCGGCGACGGGGAAATACTGTCCGTGTTGCGGGTAAAGGCGGGGGACCCGCTGACAAGCCTTTACGGGGCGCTGGGCAACTACCTGACCGGGAACGGGCTGTCCTTGGAGGACGTGGGGCGCGTGGCGCTGACGGGCGTCGGGGCGAGTTACGCCAACGGCGACATTTTCCGCCTGCCGACCGTCCGCGTGGACGAGTTTTCCGCAAGCGGCGCGGGGGCGCTGGCGCTGTCCGGACAGGAATCCGCGCTTGTGGCGTCCATGGGCACCGGGACGGCGTTCCTGTGGGCGGAGCGCGGCAAGCCCGCGGAGCACTTATGCGGGAGCGGAATCGGCGGCGGGACGCTCGGCGGGCTGTGCAAGAAGCTCGCGGGCGCGGAGCGTTTCGAGACAATCAGAGACTTGGCGGCGCGGGGAGACCTCAGCCGCGTGGACTTGACGATTCAGGACATCACGCGCAATCCCGCCGCGACGCTCGACCCGACCCTGACGGCGGCGAACTTCGGCAACTTGGCGGACGACGCCGCCCCCGCCGACTTAACCGCCGGGGCGGTCAACCTTGTCTTACAGGCAATCGGGACAATGACGGTTTTGGCCTGCCGCTCCTGCGGCGCGAAAACCGCCGTGCTTATAGGTTCCGTGACGGCTCTGCCGCAAGCCCCGGACAACTTCCGCAACTTTGAAAAGCTCTACGGAATCCGCTACATCATACCGGAAAACGCGCCCTTCGCCACGGCGATTGGCGCCGCGCTCCATTCCCTGCGGGAGCGCCCGCTTGGCGGATGACGGCAAAGCCGCCGTTCCCATTGCATGGGCGGCGGCTTTGTTTCGCTGTCATTCGTCGGAGGCTTCGTCGCCCTTCTCGGCGGGTTCGTCCGCGTCGGAGGCTTCAAGGTCAAACTCCAGCTTCTGCCCGCAGTTCGGGCAGACAATCTCGCCTTCCTCCAGCACTTCCTCGTCAAAGCGCACCGTCTCGCCGCAAGCGGGGCGCGTCGCCTCATAGCCGGCGGCGGCGTCTTCTCCGTCGTTGCCGGAGAACAATTCCTCGATGTCCGCCAAATCGTCGCTAATGGCGTCCACCGCCTCGGACAGGTTATTCTGTCCCTGCCGCAGTTCCGCCGCCTCGACCGCGACGCTTCCCAAAGCGTCGATAACGGCGTACATCAGCCGCCCCTCGTCCGTGGACGCGTCCAGCTTGATTCCGTCGGCAAGCCCTTTCAGGTACGCCACCTTTTCCCAGATTCCCATATGCAACGCTCCTTTCGGATTCCTCCGCAGTATGGCGGAGACGCGCCGTTTTCATACGGCAAACGGACGGGCGCACCGTCCGTTCGGTTTCCTTACTTCACGCGCCCCAGATATTCCCCGGTGCGGGTGTCCACTTGGATTTTCTCGCCCTCGTTGATGAACAGCGGCACTTTGATTTCCGCGCCCGTCTCCAGCACGGCGGCCTTGGTGACGTTCGTGGCGGTGTCGCCCTTGACGCCCGGCTCGGTCTTGGTGACCGTCAGGTTCATGAAGTTGGGCACTTCCACGCCGAACACGGAGCCCTTGTAGCTCAACAGTTTGCACATCGTGTTTTCGGTGACGAACCGGAAGCCGTCGCCCAGCACGTCGCGGTTGAGCGGGATGTCGTCGTAGGTCGCGGGGTCCATGAAGTGGTACAGGTCGCCGTCGTTCCACTGGTATTCGGCGTCGCGGCGCTCGATGGACGCCTGCTCGAACTTGGCGGTGGGGTTGAAGGAAGTCTCCGTGACGCCGCCCGTGATGACGTTCTTCATCTTCGTGCGCACGAACGCCGCGCCCTTGCCCGGCTTGACGTGCTGGAACTCCACCACCTGCATGACTTTCCCGTCCATCTCAAACGTGACGCCGTTCCGGAACTCCCCGGCTGTAATGGTAGGCATAGTGTCTCCTCCTTGCGAGATTTTGTCGCGGGCAGTTCCGCAACTGTGCTTTGGGCTTTTATTTTAGCCGATATTGCCGCCGATTGCAAGGGGGTTTCGCGTTTTTTTCGCGCCGTGCGGTCAGTTTGTCGCAACGCTTTAGGAATCACCAAAAATCCAACTGGAACGCGTTTTTATTGTCCGCCTTCCGTCCGACCGCTTCAACGCGGACGGCTTCGCCCTCCCCGCGCACGTTCGCAACGACCAGATTTCCATTTTGGACGGACTGAATATAGTAATTGTCCCCGGACTTGTAGACACGGAAGCGTTCCCAGCCGCTCAACTCCCGCCCGTTGGAAAGCAGCTCCGCGCCGTCGTTGACGTTTGCGGAGAGCCACTTTCCGTTCACGCCGCGCAAGCCGATGTTCCCGTCATAGCTTTCGGCGGTTGCGAACTCCTCCCACGCTTGGGCAAGCGTGACTTGGCAGAGCATATCGCCTGTGGGGCTGTCCTTATTGACGCTCAGATAACAGCCGTTGACCTTGGCTTTCAGCGTGACGGTTTTGCCTATGAATATGCGCGTAACTTCAATCAGAGGCTTGGAGAAGCGGACAAAATTATGAAAATACTGTTCGTCGGGATACTTTTCCGCGAAATTGGAAAGAAAGGCGTCAAGGAACTGGCGGCACCCTTTCGCCGCAGGCAAATTCGCTTCGGAATTGTTGTGCGCGGCGCGGTCGCCGAGCTTCTTTACCAGAGCTAAAAGCGCGTCGTCCGCGCCGAAAACCGGGGCTAACTCGCGCCGTTCTTTGAGCGTCCTGTACGCGGCGAACAGTTTTGGGAAAGCCCGCCCGTTCCCGCCGCTTTTACTGACCGCCTCGTCCCATAAGCCCCTGTCAATCAGTATCGCGTTGAGCATATGTTCCACAATGGGGCGCATGAGGATTACGGCGGGGGAGGCATATTCATGCTTGAGAAGAAGGTCAATCGCATCCAGCCTGTCCCGCAATGTTTCCATTATAAAGCTCCTTTCTTCATACGGCGCCGACATACCTCCTTGAACGGCTCCTGCAAGGCGTGTAGGACCTTCTGCCACGGCGTGACCGCGCCGCCGCACGGCTCCACCATCAGCGACAACACCCCGGCGCGGTTCGCCGCCAAAACGTCGGTCAAGAGCTTGTCGCCCAGCATCGCCGTATGCGCGGCGCCGACGCCGGAGCGGGCGAGCGCGGCGCGGATTCCCCGGCGGGAAGGCTTGTTGGCGCGCCCCTGATACGGCACGCCCAGCTCCGCGCAGAACTCCCGCACCCGCCGCCCCGAACGGTTGTTGGAGACTATCATAAACTGGATTCCGTGCGCCTTTAAATCGGCAATCCACGCTTTGAGTCTGTCGTCGGGACGGCGCACGCTTTTCGGCGCGAGCGTGAAGTCCAAATCGCTGAGAAGCAACGCGACGCCCATGCCTGACAGCGTTTCGGGCGTGATTTCGTCGTAACGCCCGTATAGGCGTTTGGGGATGAGGGAAAGCGGCATAGAAACCTCCTTTTGCGCATAATCTTCAATAACAGGCGGGAAAGGGGGGCGCGCTATGCAAATCTATTACGCGGCGACGGCTTCGGACTTCCGGGAGGCCATGGGGCGCGGGCGGCGGTTCGCGCACGTGTCCTATCGCATTGGGGCGGGCTCGGAGCTGTTGCGCAACGCGACGCCCTTGCAGACCAACGGCGACCTGATGTCAATCGGCGACGGCGGCGCGGGGGCGGTCGAAAACCCGGAGGCGCTCTGCGGAGCGGTCGTGCGGGAATGCCTGCGGCGGGGCTACCGCGGCGCGGTCTTGGATTTCGAGGCGCCGCCCCGCGACGACCTGCGCGAGTTCGCCGGGCGCCTTGAAACGCGCCTGCGCGGCAACCGCCGCGTGTTGTACGTCCCCGCGCCCTACGCCGGCGCCGCCCCCGGCGCCACGGCGCTGGTCTGCACGGCGGTGTCGGGCGGGAACTTTGAGGAGTACCTGCGGGAGACCCTGCGGGAGCGGGGCGGCAAGCCCGTCGCGCTGGACGTGCAACGGTTGCGCATGGATTTTCAGTTGCCCGCGCCGACGGGCGAGGGCGTCCCTCTGGACGCGGACGCGTTCGAGAAGTTGCGCGAGGGGCGGGCGGTGTACTTTTCGCCGGACCTCTGCGCCCGCTACTTCACTTGCGCGCACGGCGGACAGGCGCATTTTGTGCTCTACGACGACGCCGACACGATAAAGCGCAAGTTGCGGATAGGGGAGGCGTTAGGCGTCGAGACGGCGTTCCTGCAATGGCCGGAAGTCAAGGACATCGCCGACGCGCTGGAATAACCCGCCTTATTCAACGCCGAATTTTGCCTTGTACGCGTCCGGATTCGCCGTATACTCCCGGTATTTCGCCCGCATACAGCGACCGCAGGGGCGATAGCCCGCCTCTAACGCCGCCTTTTCGTCGGCGAAAAACACGCGGGATTTCTCGTAACTGCCCGGAAACCGCCGGATAGCGGAGAGCGCGGACGGGCAGTCCAGCCGCCCGTAGATTTTCAGCTTGCCGTTTCCGCCGAGCGTCCCCGGCGTTTCGGATTCATAGGTGTTTCCGTCCGCGCCAAGCAGTTTGTACGTTTTCACAGGTGTTCCTCCCATCATTTTGCGCCCGTCAGACGACGCGATAGCCTGCGTTCGACAGCGCGCCCGCCGCTTTTGCAAAGTTTTCCGCTTTCACAAGGATGTAGTCCGTGTTGTACGTGGAGACGGCGAAAATGCCGATACCGTTTTCCGCCAGAATCCCGGACAGCTTCGACAGCACCCCGACGAGCGAAAAGTCAAGCGTCCCCTGAATGCGGAATCCTTTCCAGCCGTCGTCGCGGCGCACCGTGCGTTCCGGGGCGTCGGCGGTCAGGCAGACAAGCGAAACCTCCTCGTTCGTCTTGGCGATAAAGAAGAAGTCGCGCCCCATGTCCAAGTCCGACACAGAAGCAACCTTGCAGACGGTGAAATCGTCGTCCAGCCTTTTGAGTTCCATAATGCCTCCCTATAAAAACTTGACAAGCACGGGCGAAAACGGTACAATGCGGCGCAAGAGAGAAGGGACGCCATGACCATTCAATATTCCAGAGATTCCATAAAATTTCTGAATAAACTGGATAAGAAATCCGTCAGCCGAATTAAAAACGCCGTTCAAGGCTTGACTGAAATCCCGCCGCAAGGGGACATTCAAGTCATGCGGGGCTACGACGACGGGACAAAACGTCTGCGCGTCGGCTCATGGCGCGTCATTTTCCAGTATCAGGCGGAATCCCTGCTGATTATCGACATCGGAAACCGCGGGGACATTTACAAGTAGGAGGAAAATAAAATGTCAGGCATTGCTATGGAAACGGCGCGCATGGTGGAAATGCTTCCCGAAACGGAACAGAATTTAGCTTATGAGCTGATAAAGCGGCTCGTGCGGGCATGGGACCCGGACTTTACGAAAGCCACGCCGGAAGAGGCGAAACGTATCGCCGAGGCGAAAAAGAGCGGATTTGTCAGCGAATCGGAAATTGACTGGGACAGTATCGGGACGGATTAGGCGCCGCTCACAGCGCCCTCCAACCTTCCGGGCGCAGGCGCGACAAGTCCGCCTCCGCCTTGGCGATTTCCGACAACATCGCCTCTTTGTCGCGGTTGAGCGTCCCGCGCAACGAAAGATAGTTGCTCGCGTGGTTCATGCGGAACACGCTTCCGGGACTGTCCAGCGCTTGGACTAACAGACGCGTTTCCCACAAGACCTGTTTCCTGTCCAAAAGGCGGAAACTGCCGTCGGTGACCCACTCGTAAAGCGGCGTCCCCGGCTCCACCATGAGCGTCAATAAGCCGATATACTCCGGGTTCATGCCGTTGAGCGCCCGCGCCGTCTCGGCGGCGTGTTCCTCTAACAAATCGGGGCCGCCCAAGCCCGTAATCGCCGTGACGGAAAGCGCGATTCCGGCGCGGCGCACTTTTTGACCCATTTCCACGATTTCCGCCGCCGTGTGACCCTTGCGCATGAGCGCCAAGACGCGATTGCTTCCCGATTCCAGCCCCATGTAGACCATGGAAAGCCCCTTTTCGCGCAACGTTTGCAACTCCCCCTCCGTGCGGATACGGATGCTCGCGGGCGACGCGTAGCACGTCACGCGCCCGCACTCCGGGAAGAGTTCGCGCACGGCGTCGAGTATCCTATAAAGGTCGTCGGCTTTGCGGACAAGCGCGTCGCCGTCGGCGAGGAACACGCGCCCGACATGGCGGTAAACGTCGCGGGCGATTTGGAAATCTTCAAGGACTTCCTCCAGCGGGCGCAACGCGAAACGCTTGTCCTTGTACATAGAGCAAAAGGCGCAGGTGTTGCGGCTGCACCCGTAAGTGACTTGCACAATCAGGCTGCGCGCCTCGGACGGCGGACGGTAGACGCTTCCATAATAGCGCATGGCGATACCTCCGGTATGCGTAAATTTTTTTCTTGGAAAACAAACGTTCGCCCTTATCAGGCGCTGCGCGCCGCCCTACTCCGCAAGGCGGGGAGGCGTCGCGCAGCGACGGATGGGGGCAGTCAGTCGCCGACGCCGGGGCGCAGGACTTTGCCGATATTCCACAGCCGCGCCGCCGTTTGCGCCGCTTCCGTGCGCTCTTCGGGCGTCCGGTATTCGATGGACGCGGTTTCCGCGCCGCAGTCAAGGCACATGGCGTACCACCGCCAGCCGTTTTCCTCTTCCAGAAGCCCCGCGCCGCCGCAGTACGGACAGCTTTGCAGTTCGATTTGCTCGTGAATGTCCAAGGCGTTTCCCTCCCGTGGCAGGTTTTGACGCCCAGAGTATAGCACGAAAGCGCCCGCGCCGCAAGCCTTATAAATGACTTGATTCTTTTAAGGAAATCAAATATCATATTCCATGGCGAAAGGAGGGAAAACGAATCTGGAAAGGGCGGGTCACTCTTTGTCATAATAATTGTTTTCCGAAAGGGATGAAATCCCTAATTATTATGCGGGTTGAAATCTAATTATTATGCGGGTTGAAATGCAAAGCCGCGCTTGACAAATCGCGCCGTATCGAATATGATAGGGATACCAAAAAAATCCGGCGCAAGCATTTTTGGAAAGGGGCTAATGTCACATGATGAAACTGGTATTGGTACGCCACGGCGAGAGCGAATGGAACAAGCTCAACCTGTTCACCGGCTGGTACGACGTTGACCTGAGCGAAAAGGGACATCAGGAAGCCGTCGAGGGCGGCGAGGTGCTCAAGAAAGAGGGCTACGACTTCGACATTTGCTACACGTCCTACCTCAAGCGCGCCGTCCACACGCTCAACCACGTCCTCGACGCCATGGACCGCAACTGGTTGCCCGTGGTGAAGTCGTGGAAGCTCAACGAGCGGCACTACGGCGCGTTGCAGGGGATGAACAAGTCCGAGACCGCCGAGAAGTACGGCGAACAGCAGGTGAAAATCTGGCGCCGCTCCTTCGACATCAAGCCCCCCGCGCTGGAGGAGAGCGACGAGCGCAACCCCGCCAAAGACCCCATGTACCGCGGCGTCGACCCCAAGGAACTCCCCCTCAACGAGAGCCTTGAAACCACCATCGAGCGCGTGATTCCGTACTTTGAGAGCGTCATCAAGCCGGACATGCAGGCGGGCAAGCGCGTGCTCATCGCCGCGCACGGAAACTCCCTCCGCGCCCTGTCCATGTACTTCGAGAACATGACCAAGGAGCAGATTCTGGAATTTAACATCCCGACCGCCGTGCCGCTGGTGTACGAGTTCGAGGACGACTTCAAGTTCATCAAGCGCTACTATCTGGGCGACCAAGACGCCATTGCCGCGAAAATGCAGGCCGTCGCCAATCAGGGCAAGAAGAAGTAAGACGCGCAACCGCGCCGCCCTCCCCAAACGGGGAGGGCTTTTATCGCGTCCGCACGGCCAAGGAGCGCGTTTCCCCGTGCGCGTCACACGACAAAGAGGCGCGTTTCTTTGATTTCGCGTCCGGGCGCGACGGCGGCGGCGGCGTAATAGCCGGGGAAGGTTTCCACGGGGCTGTAACCCGCGCCGGGGGCGCCGCCGCGCAGTACGGGCACGACGCCGCGCCCGTCGCGCTTGCCGATGGCCTCCGCCCGCACCCACGCCCGGAAAAACGCGTCCGGGCTGTCCGCGCCCGCGACGCGCCGCATAAGGCGCGGGGGCGCGGGGCGCGCCTTCTCAATATCGACGCCAATCGGCGCGTCGGACAGCCCGACCATGACCGCGCCGTCCGTATGGCTTATGCTGAACTGCGCGCCGGGGAACGCGGGAAAGTACGGCTTGCCGTTGTCCGACAGCGCGACTTCCGGGAGCGACCCCCCGCCGAGTTTAAGCCGCAACGCGAGGAGCAGGAGCCCGTAGGCGCAGAGGACCTCCGGGCGCCCCGACGGCGCCTTTAATCGCGCAAGGCGTTCTTGGCGTTCGGGCGGCAACGCGCCCCATAGGATTTCCTGTTCCCGTTCAGACAGTTCCCGCGTCAGTTTTGCGACGTACAGCGACGTTTCCACGGCGCCCGCCCCCCTTCCCCCGTATTGTACGGGATTCCGGGCGGCGCGTAAAGGGGCGGAAAAAATTTTTTGAAAAATCCCGCGAAAAAAGAGGAAATCGGGGAATTGCGGGGTATATGATAAATACGGCGCGGAAAAAGCGTATGGACGGGGCGTTTTCCGGCTAAACTGCTTGACGAAAGGATGTGCGGGCTATGGCGTTCCCGGCGGCGTTTCTGGACAACCTCACCGCCCGGAGCGACATTGTGGACATCGTGGGCGGCTACGTGACCCTCACGCGGCGCGGCGGCGATTACTGGGGCTGCTGCCCCTTCCACCACGAGAAAACGCCGTCCTTCCACGTCGCGCCGGACAGGCAGATGTATTACTGTTTCGGGTGCAAAAAGGGCGGGGGCGTGATTAACTTTGTCATGGAAATCGAGAACCTGCCCTACCCCGACGCGATACGCTTCCTTGCCAAACGCGCCGGGCTGGAAGTCCCGGAGGACAATCAGGGCGCCGACGAGAGCCGCCGGCGCGCCCGCCTGTTGCAACTCAACCGCGACGCCGCCCTGTTCTACCACCGCCTGTTGAAGTCCGCCCCCGAAGGACAGCCCGTCCGGGACTACCTGCAACGGCGGCAAATCCTCTGGAAAACGGCGGTGCGGTTCGGCATGGGCGCCTCTCCGAACTCGTGGGACGCGCTCCTCAACGCCATGACGCGCCAAGGGTATCAGAAGGCGGAGCTGTTGGAGGCGGGGCTGGTCGTCAAAAACAAGAAGGGCGGCTTCTACGACAAGTTCCGCAACCGCCTGATGTTGCCCGTCGTGGACATTCGCGGCGACGTGGTCGCGTTCGGAAGCCGGGTTCTGGACAAGTCCGAGCCGAAATACATGAACTCCCCGGACACCCCGGTTTATTCCAAGCGGCGCGTCCTGTACGGAATGAACCTCGCCAAGAACACCAAACGCCCCGGCTTCCTGCTCTGCGAAGGCAATCTGGACGTTGTGACGCTCCATCAGGCGGGCATTGACAACGCGGTGGCGTCCATGGGCACGGCGCTGACGGCGGAACAGGCGCAACTTGTCAACCGTTTCCGCAAGAAAGAGCTGGTGTTCTGCTACGACAACGACAACGCCGGGGAAATCGCGTCGGAACGCGCCCTCGACCTCCTGCGCACGGCGGGCTTTACGATTCGCGTTTTGCAGTTGCCGCGACGCCGCACGGAGAACGGCGAGTACGTCAAGCAGGACCCCGACGACTTCATCAAGTTTCAGGGCGTCGACGCGTTCGAGCGGCTCCTGAACAACAGCGAGCGCGCCGCCGATTACCGCATGTCGCAAATCGCCGCCAAGCACGACCTCAAGACCGACGAAGGGCGCTTGCAGTACAGCCAAGAGGCGGCGGCGTTCATCGTGACCATCGACAACGCGGTAGAGCGCGACATCTACACAAACCGGGCGGCGGAGGCGGCGGGCGTCGGCGAGGCGGCCATGCGGGAGCTTGTGCAACGCACGGCGAAAGCCGATTACGCCCGCGAACGTCGGCGCGAGTTGCGCCGCGACTTGAACCCCGCCGCGCAAATCGTACAGCCGCAGGAACGCGCACTCCGCTATGAGAACGTGCGCTCCGCCCGCGCCGAAGAAGGGCTGATTCGCCTGTTGCTCATGGACGACGGCATTTTTCCGAACCCGTTTCCCCTGACGCGGGAACAGTTTTCCTCCCCGCTTTGCGGCAAGGCGTTCTTTATCTTGTGGGACGCGAAACAAGAAGGCCGCCCGCTTTCGCTGTACCTGCTGACGGAACAGCTAAAGCAGGAGGAAATGAGCCAAATTGTCGCAATATTGAACCAGCCCGAATCGTCGGCGAACGCGGCGCGGGCCCTCTCGGATTACATAGGCGTTATCCGGGAGGAATCCGGCAAGCGGGGCGCGGCGGGCGCGCAAGAGGATGCTTTAACGAAGCTGACAAGGAAATATCAGAAACAAAAGACCAAGGGAGGAATGCGGACATGACACAGAAACAACATATCCCGCAGTCGGAGGCCGTCAAAACGGGGGGAGCGAAGCCCGCAAAGGTCGCGGAGGCAAAGCCAGCGGGGCTTGCGAAGAAAGTTTCCGCGACGCTTGCGGGGCTTATGGAGAAAATTTCCGCAAAGCCGGCGGAGGTTGCGGAGACAAAGCCCGCAGAGACAGTTCCCGAAAAGCCCGCGGAGGTTGCGGAGACTGTTCCCGCCAAGGTCGCGGAGACGGTTTCCGAAGAGCCGACGGAAATTGAAAAGGAGGCGGAGGAAATTTCCGCAAGTCCGGAAGAACCCGCAGAGAAACCGGACGAAGTTCCCGCGCAAGCGGAGGAAATCGCGGAGATACCGGACGAAGTTCCCGTAAAGGCGGAAGAGAACGCGGAGAAACCGGAGGAATTTTCCACAAAAGCGGAAGAAATCGCGGAGGAATCGGAGAAAGTTTCCACAAAGGCGGAAGAAGTTGTGGAAAACGCGGCGGCGGCGGAAATTTTGGAAAAAGAAACGTCCGCGCCTATTGAGACGGCGGAAGCGGAAGCCGTAATGCCGACGGAAGCGGCGGAAGAAAAGCCCGCACAGACAGCGGAAAAGCCCGTCGAAACGGCGCAAGCTGTCGAGCCGCAAGTAGCGGAGGAAACGCCCGTCGCGGCGGCGGAAAAGCCCGTCAAAGCCGCGAAAGACAAGGCGTCCGAAAAGAAAAAGCCGAGCCATAAGGCCAAAGCCGCCCCCGAAAGCGAGGCGCCGCCCGAACAGGCGCAACCCATTACCGGGTGGGAAGTTGACGGCATTTTCCACTTTCCCAAAGGCCCCCTGCCCCTGCTCACCGACGAGGAGGCCGCGCAAGCCGGCATTCTCCGCCTCACGGACAATCAGGTTTCCGCGCTTCCGGGCGCGTCGTGGATTATGCAAAGCGAAAAAATGCGCCAGTTGCTTGCCCACGGCAAGAAAAAGGGCAAGCTGGAATCGTCGGAACTCATGGACGCCGTGGACGAGCTGAATTTGGAAGGCTCACAGATGGACCAGCTTTACGATTCTTTGGAACAGTTGAGCATCGACATCAGCGGCGGGGCGGATTTGCTCCCCGACGCCGCCGACGACGAGCCGCCCCCGGACGAAATCGCGGAAGTCGAGGAGGAAGAGCTTGTAGACCCCAGCGCCCTCGCCAATAACTACTCCGTGGACGACCCGGTAAGGATGTACCTGAAAGAGATTGGCAAGGTGCCGTTGCTGACGCCCGAAGAGGAAATTTCGCTTGCGAAATCCATGGCGAGCGGCGCCGACGCCGAGGAGCGCCTGCGCGAACAGCGGCGCAAGCGCAAGAACAAGGAGCCGTTGCCCTACGCCCCCGAACAGGAGGCCGCGCTCATAAAGCGCAAGAAGCGCGGCGACACCGCCAAGCAGAAATTGGCCGAGGCGAATTTGCGCCTTGTGGTGTCCATCGCCAAGCGCTACGTCGGGCGCGGTATGCTCTTCCTTGACCTCATCCAAGAGGGCAATTTGGGCTTAATCAAGGCGGTTGAGAAGTTCGACTACACGAAAGGCTACAAGTTCTCGACATACGCCACTTGGTGGATACGGCAGGCGATTACCCGCGCTATCGCCGACCAAGCCCGCACGATTCGGATACCCGTGCACATGGTGGAGATCATCAACAAAGTCATCCGGGTGAGCCGGCAGTTGTTGCAGGAGTTGGGGCACGACCCCAGCCCCACCGAAATCGCGGAAGAAATGAATATGCCCGTTGAAAAGGTGCGGGAAATCCTGAAAATTGCGCAGGAGCCGGTTTCGCTGGAGACGCCCATCGGCGAGGAGGAGGACTCCCACCTTGGCGACTTTATCCCGGACGAGGGCGCGTCGGAGCCGTCGGAGGCGGCGTCGTTCACGCTCTTGAAGGAACAGCTCATGGAAGTGCTTTCCACGCTGACGCCGCGAGAGGAAAAGGTGCTCAAACTGCGCTTCGGCATTGAGGACGGGCGCACGCGCACTTTGGAGGAAGTCGGCAAGGAGTTCAACGTGACGCGGGAGAGAATCCGCCAGATTGAGGCGAAAGCCCTGCGCAAACTGCGCCATCCCAGCCGGAGCAAGAAACTGAAAGATTTCCTGAACTAACCGCAAACGCGCTTTACGGGGCTTTCCGCCGCGTAAAGCGCGTTCTTTTACATAACCTCTTCCATCATCTTGGCGCCCTTCTGCATACAGGCAATAAAGACGACGGCAAGCGTTATGACGGGAACCAACGGGCGGCGGTTGATGTCAACGATAAGCGCCGCGACCCTGCTTGACAGCGGCGCGAGCGATACCAGCGCGAGAACCTTGGCGAATTGTTTCGCGTAGGCTTTCTTATCCTTGACTTTCGCCGCATAGAGGCGGCGAATCATGCCGGGATTGCCGGGGACAAGCGCGGCGTAAAGCAGTATCGCGCCCGCGAAACAGAACATCAGGATTGAATAGGCGTATTCCATACGGCTGCCTCCGTTTCAAAGCGCGATTTTGTAGTCAAACGCCGACGCCGCCGGGCGCAGTCCGCCGCAAACCATCGCTTTCACCCGCTCGGCCTCGGACACGTCGCCCGTTATCGGCGCCGCGATAGATACGGTGTCGGCGTTTACGGTCGCGGCCGCGAAGCCCATGCCCAGAAACCGCCCGTCGGCGGCGTAAAACGCGGCAATCAGCGTAATTTCCGTCGGCTCCGGGGCGGAGACCGTCAGCGGGATGTCGATTGCTTCCAAGCCGCGCAAATCGGCGGCGCGGAGCGTGCGCCCGTCAAGCGTCGGCGCGGACAGCACAACGAAATCCTGAGTTTCCGCGCAAACCACGGTTACGCCTTCGGACAAGAGCGCGTCCTTGCCGCTCCCGCGAATCGCGTCCCACTGCTTTTGCGTCCCGCCGAAATAGACGGTTTCCAGCGCGGGGCAGTCGTCGAACGCGCCGCCGCCGATAGAGACTACGCTGTCCGGGATTTCAATCTCCGCCAGCGCCGCGCAACCCGAAAACGCGCCGTCCTCAATCGTGGCCGCGCCGTCGGGAAGGCAGACTTTTTTCAGCTTGGAAGCGCCCCGGAACGCCTCCGCGCCGACATAAAGGACGCCGTCGGGGATGTCGTAAGACGGGTTCGCCCGCCCCGGCGGATAGCGCACGAGCCGCGCACCGTCCGCGCCCAGCAACACGCCTTCCGCCGAACGGTAGGCGGCGCCGTCCGCCTCGATGGCGTATAGCTTCCCGCAACCCTCGAACGCCCGCGCCCCGATAGAGAGGACGCTTGCCGGAAGCTCGACTTGCGTCAGGGCGGCGCACCCGGAAAACGCCTCCGCCCCGACGGTCAGGACGCCTTCCGGGACGCGGAAAGTTTTCAGGGCGGCGCAGTCCGAAAACGCCTTGGCGCCGATTTGCGTCGCGCCCTCCGGAAGCTCGACGTTCGACAGCTTGGCGCACCCGGAGAACGCGCCGTCCCCGACGGATTCAAGGTTGTAAAACTTGGCGCTCGTCAGTTGGGCGCAGTCGGCGAAAGCGCCGTCTGCAATCGCCCGCACGGGAAACCCTTTAATTTCCGACGGCAACACAATCTTGACCGCCGTCTTTTCGCAGGACATCACCGCGCCGCTTGCCGTGTCGAAATGGAGCTTGCCGCCGTTGACGGCGTACAGCGTATCCTCCGCGAACGCCGTCGCGCACAGCGCCGCCGCCAAAAAACCGCAGAGCCCCGCAAGCCGCGCCCGTATCCTTCCCATTGCCCCCGCCTCCTTATATGTAAATTGCGCCGCTATCGTACCACAGAAACGCGCCTTCCGCAAGAAGATTTTGAAAAAACGCTTGACAGAATCAGTTTCCCGTGTTAAAGTTTGTAAGTTATCCCGCACGGCGGCGGACTTCCGGTTCGTGCGCGCCCGCCCGGACGCGTCAGCCGCGAGGACGAGGCCGCCGGAGGCGAACGAAATCATTTCAGGAGGAATCGCGGATATGGCAAATTCCAGCATTGTTTCCATGAAGTCCCTGCTTGAGGCGGGCGTGCACTTCGGGCACCAGACGCGCCGCTGGAACCCCAAAATGGCCCCCTATATCTACACGGAGCGCAACGGCATTTATATTGTCGACTTGCAAAAGACCGTGCGCAAGCTGGAGGAGGCTTACAACTTCGTGCGGCAGTTGTCCGAAAGCGGGCAGTCGCTGTTGTTCGTGGGCACCAAGAAGCAGGCGCAGGACGCCATTCGGGAAGAGGCGGGGCGTTGCGGGCAGTATTACGTCAACGCCCGCTGGCTCGGCGGCATGATGACCAACTTTAAGACCATGCGCACCCGCGTCGACCGCCTCAACCAGCTCAAGCGTATGCAGGAGGACGGCACTTTCGACATGCTTCCGAAAAAGGAAGTCATGAAGCACTTGGGCGAAATCGCCAAGCTGGAAAAGTACCTCGGCGGCGTGAAGGAAATGAAAACGCTCCCCGGCGCGCTGTTCATCGTGGACACCCGCAAGGAGCGCAACGCGATTGCCGAGGCGCACAAGCTCCATATCCCCGTCGTGGCTATCGCCGACACCAACTGCGACCCCGACGAAATCGACTATGTAATCCCCGGCAACGACGACGCAATCCGCGCCATTAAGCTCATTTCTTCCATTATGGCGAACGCCATGCTGGAAGGGCGTCAGGGCGAGCAGACGGAAGAAGCCGTTCCGGAAGCCCCGGTTGAGGCGGAGGCGGAAGCCGCCGCAAGCGCGGAATAATAAAATACCGGACGCGGGGCGGTTCCTGCGCGGAACCGTCCCGGCGCGACAGCTTGAATATATCAGTTAAGGAGTTTTTCAATATGGCATTCACAGCGGCGGACGTAAAGACCCTGCGCGAGATGACGGGCGTTGGGATGATGGACTGCAAGAAGGCGCTGTCGGCGACCGACGGCGACATGGACAAGGCGGTAGAGTGGCTCCGCGAAAAGGGCATGGCGGCTTCGGCGAAAAAGGCGGGGCGCATCGCGGCGGAAGGCATGGCTTACGCGGCTGTCATCGACGGCGTGGGCGTGGTCGTGGAAGTCAACGCGGAAACCGACTTCGTGGGCAAGAACGAAAAGTTCGTGGACTTCGTGAAGGGCGTCGCGGAGACCGTGGCGAAAGAGAACCCCGCCGACCTCGACGCGCTCATGAGCGCCAAATACGCCGGCTCCGACAACACCGTGCTCCAACAGCAACAGGAAATGGTGCTGGTCATCGGCGAGAATATCAAAGTGCGGCGCTTCGCCCGCTTCGCCGACGGCGTGTCCGTGGCGTATGTTCACGCGGGCGGCAAAATCGGCGTGCTGGTTAACCTTGAAACCGACCTCCCCGCCGACGCCGTGCTCACGGCGGGCAAGGATGTCGCCATGCAGATTGCCGCGCTCAACCCCCGCTTCTGGGACAAGTCGCAGGTCTCCGACGCGGTTCTGGCGGAGGAAAAGAAAATCATGCTCGCCCAGATGGACAACGACCCGAAAATGGCGGGCAAGCCCGCGCAGGTCAAGGAAAAAATCGTCATGGGCAAGATGAACAAGTTCTACGCGGAAAACTGCCTGTTGCAACAGGAGTTCGTGAAGGACAACGCGACGACCGTCGGGAAGTATCTGGACGACGCCGCGAAAGCCCTCGGCGGCAAGATTGCCTTCAAGGACGCCGTGCGCTTCGAGAAGGGCGAGGGCATTGAGAAGAAAGAGGAAAACTTCGCGGCGGAAATCGCCTCCCTTGTGAAGGGTTCCTAACCGCCGCACGACAAAAACGCCGTTTCCGGTTCGCCCGGAAGCGGCGTTTTTTCACGCCAAGGCGCGTTCGAGCAGGCGCATGACGGCGGCGGCGCCCTCGAACGCGTCCGCGCTCAACTCCCGGAACAAGTCCGCGAGGCACGGGTCGGGGGTTCCGTCGGCGGCGCGCCCGTAGTTCATGCCCGCGCAGGCCGCGCCGTGATAGCGTTCCCGCAACGCAGGGCGCCATTTGCCCACGTAGATTCTCTCCGCGCAGACCGCCGGGAGATACGTTTCGCCCGTAATCAGGTAATGCGCGGCGGCGAGTTTCCGCGCCCTTGCGACGGCGCGGGCGGCGAGCGTCAAGAGCGTCTGCCGCGCCCATACGGGCGACTGCCGCGCCAGTGCTTGCAGTTGCCGCGCCTCCGCCCTCTCGTCCTCCATAAAGCCCGCCAACACCGCCGTGTCCGCCGCCGCTTCCGTGCCCATACAGCACGGGTCGGGCTCCGCCCCCGGCAAGCTCCCTGCGTCAGGCTCTATTGCGGGGCTCAAACTCCGCGCCGCGTCCGCAACGGGCGCCAAGCTCCGCGTTGCCTCTAACTTTTGCGGCGCGTCCGCGACGGGCGCCAAGCTGTGCGCCTCCTTTGACGGCGCGGCCAAACTGCGCGGCGCCTCCGGCGCTTTCTCCGGGCGTTGCGCCGCCTCCGACGCTAAAATCACGCCGTCGGCCTTCGCGCCGCCCTCCAAGGCCTTCCCCACGGCGTCGGCGCCCGGCCACGGCGCCAGCGTCGGCGCCACCCGACGCCATACCCGGCTTTGCGCCCCTATTCCGTTTTCCATTGCCTCCCTCCCCTTTCCCTACAGCCTATTCCGGAAGCGGCGGGGGCGTTCGCGGGAACGCAAAGAACCGCCGCCAAGCGCGTTTCGCGCCCGACGGCGGTTTCATTATTTCGGCTCATTCGTCGGGCGCCTGCGCGTCCTCCGACGGCTCTTCGACTTCGGGCGGCGCGTCGTCGGACGGCTCCGCCTCTGCGGATTCCTCTTCCCCGGATAGTTTCGCTTCGTCCGTAGTCGGCGCTTCCTCGACAGGCTCCGCGCCCTCTACGGGTTGCGTTTCGCCCAAAAGCTCCGCGTCCTCTACGGATTGCGCGTCGTCAGGAAGCGGTTTCTCTTCGACAAGCGCTCCGTCCCCGGCGGGCTCCGCGCTTTCGACGGGTTGCGGCTCCCCGGCGGGCGCCTCGCCCTCTGCGGGTTGCGTTTCGCCCAAAAGCCCCCCGTTCTCTATGGGAGCCTCTTCGACAAGCTCTTCCTCGCTCATTATCTCAAACTTGAACGAGAGGGAAACGTCGACAAGGTCTTGAGCGTTCCAGACACCCTTGGACGGAATGCCGGCCATGCCAAAGACGCGGAACGCGGCTTTGACCTCTTCGCCGTTCTTGGACGCGGGAAGCTCCAGCACGACGCGGCTCCTGCTGTTGACCGCGATTTGGTTCGCCTCCCCGGTGTAGGCGCCGCTCCAGACGGGCTCCTCCCCGTCGGTAATCTTCTGGAACTCAAACCACAGGAACAGGCTCTTGGCGTTCGGGTTCAATTTTTCGGGGGCGTTGACGAACGTCACGGTCTCGCTCGGAGACGCGCCGACGGCTGTGACCGTCACGGACAGCGGCGCGGCGGTGAGGCTTACCATCGTCTGCGGCAACGACACAACCGCGTCCCGGAAGGTTTTGCCTTCGATTTCCACCGGGATGTGGTAGGGGTTGATAACCATTTCCGGGCGTTGCGGCGCGGTCACGAGAATTTCAGGCTCCGCGTCGCCGAACAGCCTCGCTTCGCCGCCTTCCGCCCCGGCGGGCGTCTCCGCTTCAACGTCGGCTTCCGCCTCGACGGGAGGCTCTTCTACTTCTACGGGTTCCTCTGCGTCGCCGGGGGTCTCCGCGTCGCCGGGAATTTCCGTCTCTACGGCGGGTTCTTCCTCTACGGGCGTTTCCGCTTCGACAGGCGTTTCCGTCTCTACGGGCGTTTCCGCCTCAACCGGGGCTTCCGTTTCGTCGGGAACTTCCGCTTCAACGTCGGTTTCCGCCTCTACAGGCTCTTCCTCTACGGGCGTTTCCGCCTCAACCGGGGTCTCTTCCTCTACAGGAGTTTCCGTTTCGTCGGGAACTTCCGCTTCAACGTCGGTTTCCGCCTCTACAGGCTCTTCCTCTACAGGCGTTTCCGTCTCAACCGGGGTCTCTTCCTCTACGGGAACTTCCGTTTCGACAGGCGTTTCCGTCTCAACCGGGGTCTCCGTCTCTACAGGCGTTTCTACTTCGTCGGCGGGCTCCTCTTCGACAAGCGGTTCCTCTTCGACAAGAATTTCCTCTTCGTCGAGAGCCTCCGTTTCGTCGAACGCTTCCGCCTCGCCGGGGATTTCCGCTCCTTCCATTCCTTCGGCTTCCGCCGATTCCATGATTCCTTCCTCGAAAACGGCGGCGCTGTCGGGCGGCGTCATGTCCGACGCCAAAGCGGGAGCCGTCATGGAGAGCAGAAGAGCCACGACAAGTCCCGTTGTCAACAGCGTTTGTTTCATGCTGTACCCTCCTTGTTACAGCGGGGGCCGCATGGCCGAAAGGTACGGTCACGCGGCCCCGCGGGGTTCGCTTTCAGTTTGCGCTTAAGCGGATTACGTGGTGCTGTTGTTGGTGGCTTGGAAGGTGAAGGTGAGGAAGATGTTGACTACGTCAGTCCCTTTCCAACCAACGGTCGGGGTCGTGGTACAGTTGCCGCCAATCTGAATGGGCAGGTAGTTGCCATTCTCGACATTCGAAGGAACTTTAAGCGTCCCAGCCTCCGACAGCGTGACCTTGCCCTGCTTGAAAACGCCCTGTGTCTTGTCCACTTTGGAAGAACTATACTCTGCTTTGGCAAGAGCAACGGCGGGATTGGGAGCGGTGTCAGTCGATTCGCCAACGTCAACGAATATAAAGACTTTCTTATTCTTCTCCTCGGCATCCACTTTCTCGCCGGCGAACGTGACTTCAGAAGTAGCAGGAATATCTCCCTCCAAGGTCAGAGCCATCTTCAGAGGCGCCGTGCTCTTATTGTGCAGATAAAGCACAGTGGACAGAATGGAAGCCTGCGAGTCAACAGAACCGCCGGAGCCAACGGCCTCTCCAATCTTGGTGCCCGAAACAGTGCTCATACTTTCGGTGACCTTGATTTGATAGGGGTTCAAAATGACGGTCTGCGACTTGGACGGAATCGTTACGTTAATGGTCGGCTCCTGCACCTTCGCGGTGTAAGTGACCTTGCCGTCGCCGCTGGAGATGCTGTCGCCGCTACCGACGCCAGTCGCCAGCGCGGGGACAGCCAGAGCCATGCACATCAGCATGGCCAAAAAAAGCGCAGTTACTTTTTTCATGGTGATTTTCCTTTCTTACCTACGTTATCGCCGCAACACCCTTGCGAATCCAGACGCGCAAGGCGTTCAAATGACGTTGAAATCCATGGTGAAGAATACCTGGTCATGGATGGTCTGTTCGCCGTCCACAAGCTCCACCCGCGTCTGCGAGACGTAACAGCGGGTGACGGTTCTCTTCGGCAGGGCGTGGCTCAGGGTAATCGACTCGAAAGCCTGGCCGGGGCGTATCAACTGCGACAGGAATATTTCGTCCTGAAGCGCTTCGTCGGCGAAAATCTGGAAAAACATATCGTACTTTTCGTCGGCGTTTGCGATGTAGCAGGAAAAGTTGACCCCGTCCTCGCTGAACGCATTGTTCTTGTATGACAGCGGCATACCGGGTTCTGCGGCGTCCTCCAGCATTTGCCTGACGCTTTTGTTCAGCTCGTCCTCGCTCTCCGCCACCGTGACGCCCTCTTCGGCGTAGCCGATGACAAGGTTCCGCTTGGGGGCTTCCTCCTCCTGCGCGGGCTCCGGTTGCTTTTTCGCGCAACCCGCCGCAACCGCGAGCGTTATTAACACCGCCAGCGCCAGCGCCGCGCCTTTTGTCCATGCTTTCATAGCTTTTCCCTCATCCGTTTGCGGCGGCGGCGCGTTTGCTTCCGCCGTCGGCTCTGCCTCAAACTGCCTGCGGTTCGGCGTCCGCGCAACGACGTTGTGGCGAACGCGTACTAAACCCTGCGGCGAGTGTCCTTACTGCCGCGTTGTGTTTTGCGCCTCCAAATCCCGTGACATCCGGCCGGGCTGACCCGGTTTCCTTCGGCGCGGCGCTATTCAAACGGCCTGCGCTTGGCCGTTCAAACCATAAAAGAATCCGTTGCGAACGATAAGTTTGTTATACCGTCCGCGCAATCTGTAGTTTTTTAGAGATAGCCACATTTTAGCAAAAATTTTCCCTTTTGTCAAGAAGAAAATCGGAGAAATTTTCCGCGCCATTCTCCGCGAATCCCTCTTGCTTTTTATATCGGCAGAAATTCGGAAAAATTAAGCTCCCGCCCCAAAAAAGCCCGAATTTTCACGGATAAGTCAAATTTTGGAAATCGGAGCCCCAAAAAAATCCGCCCGCGCCGCCCCTTGACAAAATCCCGCGCTTGTGATAGGATAGCGCCCGATTTGCGCGGGGCAAATCAAAGCGCAAATCGCGGGGAGACTCCGTTTCCGGAAAGCCTGTCAGGGAATGCGCGCCGCGACTGGAAGCGCGCTCAGGGGAGTAGGAAACGCGGGAACGCTCGCCCGTACCAACAAGCCAATAGCGGCAAAAGCGGGTACGGCTCCGCCGTATCAATGCGGGTGGCACCGCGGGTTTTGACGACTCGTCCCGGAACAGACAACTGTTCCGGGGCGTTTTCCGTTTCGCCGCGCATTTTAGGAACGAGGGATGATAACCATGTACAGAACCATGCGCTGTAACGACATTAGGGAAAGCGACATCGGGAAAACCGTGCAACTGGCCGGGTGGGTGGACGCGATACGCGACCACGGCGGCGTGATTTTCGCGGACGTGCGCGACGAGTCCGGCATTTCCCAGACCGTCGTGCACGACGAAACCATGCTCAAGGGCGTGAACCGCGAGGCCGTGATTTCCGTGACGGGCGTCGTCACGAAGCGCGACCCGGAGACCGTCAACGAAAAGCTCGACACGGGCACGGTGGAATTGGCCGTCGAAAAGCTGGAAGTTCTCGGCGCGTGCAGGAACATGCTCCCGTTCGACATCGACGCCTCGCGGGGCACCCGCGAGGACGTGCGCTTGAAGTACCGCTATCTGGACTTGCGCAACCCCGTGATTCACAACAATATCGTGTTGCGCTCCAAAATCATCAGTTTTCTGCGTCGGCAGATGGAAGAGCGCGGCTTTATGGACATCCAGACGCCCATTCTGACCGCCTCCTCCCCGGAAGGGGCGCGGGATTTCCTTGTCCCCAGCCGCAAGCACAAGGGCAAGTTCTACGCGCTCCCGCAGGCGCCGCAACAGTTCAAGCAACTGCTCATGGTGTCGGGCTTTGAGCGCTACTACCAAATCGCGCCCTGCTTCCGCGACGAGGACGCCCGCCAAGACCGCTCCCCCGGCGAGTTCTACCAGCTTGACTATGAAATGTCGTTCGCAACGCAGGAGGACGTGCTGAACGTCTGCGAGGAGGTCGTGGGGAACACGTTCCGCGCCTTCACGGAAAAGCGCGTCACGGCGGCGCCGTTCCCGCGCATTACCTTCGCCGACGCCATGCTGAAATACGGCTCCGACAAGCCCGACCTGCGCAACCCGCTTGTAATCTGCGACTTGACGGACTTTTTCGCAAACGTGAACTTCCCGCTGTTCAAGGGAAAGCCCGTGCGCGGGATTGTCGCCGACTGTCAAGGGCAGTCCCGGAAATTCTTTGAGAGTTCGCTGAAATTCGCCATGAGCATCGGCATGAAAGGCCTCGGCTACCTGACCCTTACCGACGGCGCGTTCAAGGGGCCTATCGAAAAGTTCCTGACGCCCGAACAAAAGGCGGAAGTCATCGAACTGACGGGCATGAAGGACGGCGAGACGCTGTTCTTTATCTGCGACGCGCTCCGCGTCGTGAACCGCTACGCCGGGCAAATCCGCGAGTGGCTCGGCGAAAACCTCAACATCATCGACAAGGATTCCTATGAGTTCTGTTTCGTCGTGGACTTCCCCATGTACGAGATTGACGAGAGCAGCGGCGCCGTGATTTTCACGCACAACCCGTTTTCCATGCCGCAGGGAGGCTTGGAGGCGTTGGAGGCGAAAGACCCCACGGAGGTTTTGGCGTACCAGTACGACCTTGTTTGCAACGGCGTGGAATTGGCGTCGGGCGCGGTGCGCAACCACAGCACGGAGGTTATGCGCAAGGCGTTCGCAATCGCGGGCTACAGCGAGGAGGAGTTGCAAAAGCGTTTCGGGGCGCTCTACGCGGCGTTCCAGTACGGCGCGCCGCCCCACGCGGGCATGGCTCCCGGAATCGACCGCATGATTATGCTTCTGGCCGACGAGGACACTATCCGCGACGTTATCGCCTTTCCGCTCAACGGCAACGCGCAGGACTTGTTGCTCGGCGCCCCCGGCGAGGTCACGGAACAGCAGTTGTTGGAGGCAAACATCAGCATTCGGGAGTAAGACGAACGGCGGGCGCGTCGCGGCTGTGCGGCGCCCCGCACGAGAGGAGGAATTACAATGATGACGGCGGAGGGGTTGTCGGCGCTGGAAGCGCTCAACGAACTGCGCTTGACGCCCGACGAGAAAATGGAAACGCTGTCGATTTTCCGCCGGATGGAAAGCTACGAGGCGGCGTTGCAGGAAATCCCGACGGATAACGTGGAAGTGATGGTGCACGTCATGCCGCTGGCGAACGTCCTGCGCGACGACGTGCAGGCGCAACCGTTCACGCGGGAAAGCCTGCTGGAAGGCGCCCCGGAGCATACCGAAGACAGTTGGCAAGTGCCAAGGCTTGTAAAGTGAGGGTTGGACATGGGACAGTTTGTTACGGAAATCCGCCCCGGCGGCGCGATTGCCGTCGATGACACGATACAAGTCAAGGGCTACGAGACAAAGGCGGGCTCCCGCATTCTGGAGGGCTTCCAGCCGCTGTTCGGCGCGGAAGCGGTAGAGCGTCTGGAGAAAGCCGGGTATGAAATCGCGGGCAAAACCGCCGTCGGGGAGTTCGGGCTTGACCTTCTGGGCGAGTTCTCCCACAGCGGCGCGACGCTGGGCGCGTCCGGGGGCTTGCGCGGCGCGGCGGCGGAACTCGCCGCGGCGGGTACGGTCAAGGGCGCGTTGTGCGCGGACTTGAACGGCGCCCCGCGTCGGGCGGCGGCGCTGTCGGGCGTCGGCTTTGTCAAGCCCACCTACGGCACGGTGTCCCGCTACGGTCTGATTCCGTGCGCGTGTTCGGGGGAGCAAATCGGCGTCATGGCGAAATCCGCCGGGGACATGCGCGGACTGCTGGAAGCCGTCGCGGGGCACGACCCCAAAGACGGCACGAGTCTGCCGACGGAAAGCTATGACTACGCCGACGGCAAAGCGGTTTCGGAAATGCGCGTCGGCGTCGTGAAGGAGCTGACCGACGCGGCGTCGGACGGCGCGAGGGCGAAAGTCCAAGCGCAAGCGGACGCCCTGCGCGGGCTGGGCGTTGCGGTCGGGGAGGTTTCCCTGCCGCTGGCGGACGCCGCCCGCACCGCGTGGAATATCCTGCTGTGCGCCGAGACCTGCAACAACCTCTCCCGCTACGACGGCGTGAAGTTCGGCTACCGCTCCCCCGACTACCGCAATATTGACGAGCTTTACGTCAACTCCCGCACGGAGGGCTTTAATTTCCTTACGAAAGCGGTCATCCTGTACGGCTCCGACGTGCTGTCGAAAGGGCGCTACTTCGCTTGTTACGACAAGGCCTTGAAAGTGCGGCGGCTCGTGTGGGAACAGTCCAAGGCGCTGTTTGAGAATTACGACGCGCTCCTGTGCCCCGCCTGCGGCAAGACGGAGTATCAACCCTATGACATCAAAGAGGCGTTCGGCGCCGTGTTCGCGGAGAGCTTCTACACCGCGATTCCCAACTTGACGGGCTTTCCGTCCGTGGTCTGCGGCGGAGTACAGCTTATCGGCGACGCCCTGCAAGACGGGCGGTTGTTGAATCTGGCGGAGGCGTTGGAAGGGGGCGCGGCAAAATGAGATACGAGGCTGTTATCGGGCTGGAAACCCACGTGGAGCTTGCCACAAAGTCCAAAATCTTCTGTTCCTGCGGCGGGCATTCCGCCAAGGGCGAACCCAATACCCGCGTATGCCCCGCCTGCGCGGGTATGCCGGGGATGTTGCCCGTGACCAACAAGCGCGTTGTCGAACTGGCTATGCGGGCGGGGCTCCTGCTCAACTGCCAAATCAGCAGGTATACGACCTTCGACAAGAAGAGCTACTACTACCCGGATTTGCCCTGCTCCTACCAGATTACGCAATGGTTCCACCCGATTTGCCGCGAGGGTTCGGTGGAGGTCACGACCAAGGACGGGGCGCGCACTATCGGAATTAAGCAAATCCACATGGAGGAGGACGCCGGGAAACTTGTGCACGACGACTGGACGGAGACCACCCTTGTGGACTTCAACCGAACCAGCGTTCCCCTGATTGAGATTGTCAGCAAGCCCGACTTCCGCACGGCGGACGAGGTCATGGCGTATCTGGAAAAGCTGAAAACCATGTTCCGCTTCGCCAACATTTCCGAATGCGAGGAAGGCGCCATGCGTTGCGACGTGAATATTTCCATCCGCCCGGAGGGGTCGGAGGAATTGGGCGTCCGCACGGAAATTAAGAACATGAGTTCGCTTTCGTCCATCCGGCGCGCCATACAGTACGAGACGGCGCGGCACTTGGACGCCGTAGAGCGCGGCACGGAGACGCTTGTGCAGGAGACGCGCCGCTGGGACGACGTGAAGGGGCGCACGTTCTCCATGCGCAACAAGGAGACCGCCGCCGATTACCGCTATTTCCCCGACCCCAACCTTATGCCCATCCTTATCGGCGACGACTGGCTCCGGCGCGTCAAGGACGAAATGCCCGCGTCCGTTGAGGAAAAGACGGCGGAATACCAGTCAAAGGGGCTGTCGGCGAAAGAAATCGCGTCCCTGACTGCGGAGCGCGTCCTTTGCGACTTGTTCGACGCTCTGATTTCGTCGGGGCGCGAACCGAAAGAGGCGGCGTCGTGGATTCTCACGGAGTGCGGCGGGATTCTCCGCAAGCACGGGCAGGTCATGGGGGAACTGGACATCGCGCCCGAAAAGCTGTCGCGGATTATGGAAAAGGTGTCCGGGAACGAAATCAACCGCGCCGCCGGACGCAAAGTCCTTGAGGCGGTTCTGTACGAGGGCGCCGACCCCGACGAATACTGCGAGGCGCACGACCTGAGCGCCCAAGGCGACGCCGACGCCGTGCGGCAAGTCGTGCTGAAGGTTCTGGACAACACGCCCGCCGCCGTCAGGGATTATCTGGGCGGCAAGAAAAAGGCGTTTCAGGCGCTGTTCGGCGGCTGTATGAAGGAATTGAAGGGCAACGGAGACCCGCAGGTCATCCGCGCCCTGCTGGAAGAGGAACTCGCCAAGCGTTCCTGACGGAAAACCCCCTCTGTCGCTGCGTGACATCTCCCCCAAAGGGGGAGACATAGACCCATCGGGAGTTGCGCCAAAGCCCTCCCCTTTGGGGAGGGCGGCGCGGAGCGCCGGGAGGGGTTGACATCAGGATAAATCAAGCATAGAAAAGGGGGCGGCGTATGGAAATCACAAGGGAAACCGCGCAATACGTTGCGAAACTGTCCCGGCTGGAAATCGCGGAAGAGGACATGGACGGCGTATGCAAGGGGCTTAGTTCGATACTGGGCTATATGGACGAAATCAACGCCTCGATTGACACGGACGCGGTGACGGTATCGGGGGGCGGCGGGGGCTGTCCGCTTCGCCCGGATACGGTCGCGCCGTCCATGAGCCGCGCCATGCTGTTGGACAACGCGCCCGAACGCGCCGACGAAACGCCCGTCGTGCCGCGTGTCGTGGAGTGACCAACGCGCACGGAAAATATCAAAGGGGGGTAGGCAATGGAAATTCTGGATTTGACCGCCGTGGAACTGGGCGAACGGATACGAAAGCGGGAAGTGTCGGCGGCGGAGGCTGTGGAGGCGGTTTACGACGCCTTTCGGGAGCGGAATCGAAACCTGAACGCCTACGCCGCCTTTGAAATCGACCCGGCGCGGACGGCGGCGCAAGCCGCGCAAACGCTTCTCGACGGCGGCGGCGCGTCCGCGCTGGCGGGCGTCCCCGTGGGAGTCAAGGACAACATCAGCGTGAAGAACTGCCTCACGACCTGCGCCTCCCGGATTCTGCAAGGCTACCGCGCCCCGTTCGACGCAACCGCTGTGCGCAAGCTCCGCGGCGCGGGCGCCGTCCCCGCCGGAACGCTCAATATGGACGAGTTCGCCATGGGTTCCACGTCGGAAACGTCCTGCTACGGCGCCGTGCGCAACCCGTGGAACGTCGGGCACGTTCCGGGCGGCTCGTCTGGAGGCGCGGCGGCGGCTGTCGCGGCGCGGGAGTGCTTCTGCGCCCTCGGCTCCGACACGGGCGGGAGCGTCCGACAGCCCGCCTCCTACTGCGGCGTGACGGGCTTCAAGCCGTCCTACGGGCGCGTGTCGCGCTACGGGCTCGTCGCCTACGGCTCTTCCCTCGACCAGATAGGACCCATAGCGCGGGACGTGCGCGACTGCGCCGCGCTCATGGACGTTATCGCGGGCGCGGACCCCTTCGACGCCACGTCGCGCACGTTCCCGGACGCCGGGTTTTTAGACGCGCTCAACGGCGACATTCGCGGTCTGCGCGTGGGCGTCCCGGAAGAATGCTTCGGCGACGGCGCGGAAGAAGATGTGAAAGCCTGCGTACAGGAATTTCTCGACGAACTGCGCCGCGCCGGGGCGGAGCTGGTTTCGATTTCCCTGCCGTTCGTCCGCTACGCCGTGCCGACGTACTATATTTTGGCGACGGCGGAGGCGTCGTCCAACTTATCGCGCTTCGACGGCGTGAAGTACGGCTACCGCACGGAACATTACCACACCTTGGAGGAATTGTACGTCCGGACGCGGAGCGAGGGCTTCGGGAAGGAAGTCCAAAAGCGCATACTGTTAGGGACTTTCGTGCTTTCGTCGGGCTATTACGACGCCTACTACAACAAAGCCCTGAAAATGAAGCAACTGATTGTGGACGGCTTCGCGGAGGCGTTCGGGCGTTGCGACGTGATGGCGTTGCCCGTGTCGCCGACGACCGCGCCAAAGCTGGGCGAATCGCTGTCCGACCCGCTCAAAATGTACCTGTCGGACGTTTTCACCGTCCCGGCGAATCTGGCGGGGCTTCCGGGGCTGTCGGTTCCGTGCGGCTTCGACCGCAACGGGTTGCCCGTCGGGGCGCAACTGCTCGGCGCCGTCGGCGCGGACGCGCTTGTGCTCAACGCCGGGCACGCCTACCAGTTGGCGACCGACTGGCATACCCGCAAGCCGGAAATTTGTCGCCCCCCTCTGGGGGGAGATGTCGCGGAGCGACAGAGGGGGGAGGCTGTCGAAAATGCGTGAGAGATGGGAAACCGTCATTGGGCTGGAAGTCCACGCGGAGCTTTCCACGGCGTCCAAGATTTTCTGCGGCTGTTCGACGGCGTTCGGCGGCGAGCCGAACACGCGCTGTTGCCCCGTGTGCATGGGGCTTCCGGGGACGCTGCCCGTGCTGAACGAGAAAGTATTGGAGTACGCCGTCCGCGCAGGGCTTGCCCTGCATTGCGAGATTGACCGCGAAACCCGCTTTGACCGCAAGAATTATTTCTACCCCGACCTGCCCAAGGCCTACCAGATTTCGCAACTCTACCGCCCGATTGCCCGCAACGGCTACGTGGATATTGTCGCGGACGGCGCGGAAAAGCGGATACGCATTCACGAAATGCACATGGAGGAGGACGCCGGGAAGCTCGTGCACTCCGAATTTGAGCGCGTGACGTATCCCGACTATAACCGCGCCGGAACGCCGCTGTTGGAAATCGTGTCGGAGCCCGATTTCCGCAGTAGCGCGGAGGTTTTAGCGTACCTTGAGAAAATCCGCTCCCTTTTCACCTATATGGGAATCTCCGACTGCAAAATGCAAGAGGGCTCCATGCGGGCGGACGTGAACTTGTCCGTGCGCCCCATGGGTGAAACCGCCTACGGCGTCCGCACGGAGACGAAAAATATAAACTCGTTGCGCGCAATCGAACACGCGATAGAAAGCGAGCGTTCGCGGCAGATACACGTAATCACGAACGGCGGGAAGGTTATACAGGAAACGCGCCGCTGGAACGACGACTTGAAAACAAGCGTTCCCATGCGCAGTAAAGAAAACGCCCCCGACTACCGCTATTTTCCCGAACCCGACTTGCCCGCGATTCATATTAGCGAAGCGTTCCTGCAAGCGGCGCGGGAGAGCCTGCCGGAGTTCGCGGAGGAACGCCAAGCGCGGTTTGTCAAGGAATACGGCCTGCCCGAAAACGACGCGGCGCGGCTGGTTGCGCGTCGGGAGACGGCGGAACTGTTCGAGGCGGTCGTGGCGCAAGGCGCGGGGGCGCACAGCGCGGCGAATTGGCTGGTTGTGCACGTGCCGCACGTCCTGAAAACGCTGTCGGAGAGCGCGGAGGACGCGCACCCGGACGCGTCGGAGCTGGCGGAACTGATACGGCGCACGGAGCGCGGGGAAATCAGCCGCCCCGACGCCCTGAAAGTTTTGGGGGCGTTGCTGTCGGCGGAAACGCCCTTCGGCGTCGCGGACTATATCCGCGAAAACGGCATGGCGGTCGAAAACGACGAAAGCGCGTTAGAGGACGCAGTGCGGCGCGTCATCGCGGCGAACCCCAAGGCGGTCGAGGAGTACCGGAGCGGCAAAACGAAAGCGATAGGGTTCCTTATCGGGCAGGCGATGAAGGAATTGAAAGGCAAGTCCGCGCCCGCGACGGTTCACGAACGCATGGAGGCGGCGCTACGGGAACCCCCCTCTGTCACTGCGTGACATCTCCCCCAAAGGGGGAGACACAAACTTGTCAGGTTTTGCAAAAAAGCCCTCCCTTTGGGGAGGGCGGCGCGTAAGCGCCGAGAGGGGTTCTGCGAAAGGAGCGGAAAACGCGTGAATATTTTACTTGTCCTGACAGGCGGCACAATCTGCACAGGCGTCCGCGACGGTCTGCGCTCTCTCGACACCGACGCCGCGTCGTTGCGCCTTGTGCAAGGCTTTCGCAACTCCGCTTCCCCGTTCGCGCAAAGCGCGGAGTTCACCATTGGCGAACAGTTTCAGACGTTGAGCGAAAATATGACCGTCGCGCTTTGGAACCGCATGATTGGCTATTTCCGCGAGGTCGATTTCTCCGCCTATGACGGCGTAATCGTCGCCCACGGCACCGACACGCTTGCCTATACTGCTTCTATGTTTGCGTTGCTGTTGGCTGGGCTTGACGTTCCTACGGTTTTCGTGTCGAGCAACGCGCCGTTGGAGCACGGCGACGCCCGCGCCAACGGCGCCGCCAATTTCCGCGCCGCCGTCGATTGCATTGGCTACGGCTTGCTTCCCGGCGTCTACGCCGCGTATCGCAACGTTACGGACGGGCGGACGTACCTGCACATGGGGGCACGGCTGAAACAGTGCGCGGACTACTCCGAGGACTTTTACAGCGCGGGCGCGTTGGACATTACGGAACTGTCGCCGGAGACGCTTTCCGGCTTTCCCGATTCCCTGCCCCTTGCGCGCCCCCTGCTATACTTGCCGGGTCTGTCGCTGTCCGACTGCGTGTTAAACGTCCGCCCCTATGTCGGCATACGCTACGACGCCTACCGTGTGGAAAACTTCCGCGCCGTCCTGCACGGCGCCTACCATTCCGGTACGGCTTGCGTAAGCGCGGGCGGCGCCGGCTCCATCCTGCGACTGCTGGACGCCTGCGCCGACGCCGGGACGGATTTGTACCTGTCCCCGGCGCGGAATCAGGGCGAGGTCTACGATACCGTCCCCGCAATGTTGAACTATTCCCGCAACGGGCGGAAAATCATCCCCTTGTACGGCGCGACGGAGGAAACCGCCTACTGCAAACTGCTTTTATATTACTCCTGCGCCGCAATCCGGGAGCGCCTGCCCGATTTTTTGACTTGCGATTTCTGCGGGGAAATGATAGAATGACCGTATCACGATATACGGGAGACAGCCCATGAAAAAGATTATGCTTGTTTTCGGGACGCGCCCGGAGGCTATCAAGATGTGCCCGCTTGTCAACGAACTGAAAGCGCGACCCGGCGTGGAAACCGTCGTCTGCGTCACCGGACAGCACCGCCGAATGCTCGACCAAGCCCTTGACGCCTTCGGCGTTACGCCGGATTACGACTTGTCCATCATGAAGGACCGCCAGACGCTCTTTGACATCACGGTGAATATTTTGGAGCGTATCCGCGCCGTGCTGGAGGAGGTCAAACCGGACGCCGTGCTTGTCCACGGCGACACGTCCACGACGTTTGTCACGGCGTTGGCGTGCTTCTACCTGCAAATCCCCGTCGGGCACGTGGAGGCGGGGCTTCGCACGTACAATATCGACAGCCCGTACCCGGAGGAGTTCAACCGCGAGGCGGTGTCCATCATCAGCCGCTACAACTTCGCGCCCACGAAACTGAGCCGCGACAACCTGTTACGGGAGGGCAAGCGCCCGGAGACGATTTTCGTCACGGGCAACACGGCGATAGACGCGCTCAAAACCACTGTCCGCGCCGATTACCGCCACGCCGAATTGGATTGGGCGTCCGACAGCCGCCTGATTCTCATTACCGCCCACAGGCGCGAAAATTTAGGGCAGCCTATGCGGAACATGTTCCGGGCGATACGGCGCGTCATGGGCGAACATCCCGACACGAAAGCGATTTACCCCATCCACATGAACCCCGCCGTGCGGGAGGCGGCGCGTGACGAACTGGGCGGCTTCGACCGTATCCGGCTGATAGAGCCGCTGGACGTGCTCGACTTCCACAACTTCATGAGCCGCAGTTACCTGATTTTAACCGATTCGGGCGGGATACAGGAAGAGGCGCCGAGCTTAGGAAAGCCCGTGCTGGTCATGCGCGACACGACGGAGCGCCCGGAAGGGATAGAGGCGGGCACGTTGCGGCTTGTCGGGACGGGCGAGGCGGCGATTTACCGCGAGTTCACGCGCCTGTTGGACGACAAGTCCGCCTATGACGCCATGTCCCGCGCCTCGAACCCCTACGGCGACGGGCACGCCTCGGAGCGTATCGCCGATATTTTGGAGTGCGGCAGAACCGAACGCTAAAAGAAGCCTTCCTATGCAACACATAGGAGGGCTTCTTTTGTCGCTGGCGGAGCGGTTGAGACTTAAACGCGATTGCGCATTCTGTCAGCGTACCACTTTCTCCCTCTTTCTCCGCACTCTGCGCCAATTTTATCCCGCAAAATCCCAGTTTGATGGTTCATTTCATGAACTTTATTCAGGAGAGAGCGGTTTAACTCTTTCAGAGCGTCTTTTGCGGAGTAAATTTGGCTTTTTGACAGACGACTCCTCTTTTGATTTTTTGCCATGGATACAATCAACTGATTGATTGTCTCAAAACTCCGATTGATTTCCTGATACTCGTCGTGGGCAATATTTGCCGCGAGCATGGAACGAAAGTGAAGGCTCGTATAGTATTGGAATTTTGAGTATTCTAAATTCCGACTCTGATATGACTTGAGATTTTCATCCAGATTAGAGGAAATCCGAAGCACTTTTTCATAAGAGTTCAGCCATGCCGTATTTACTGCGCGGTCGGATTCCTGTGCCGCTTGCCGTATCGCTTCTTTGCTTGCCTCAATATGTTGAATTATGCGTTGCGTTTCATAGGCAAGTTGATACTGTACATCCTCTCTGGATACGCAATCCTCAATGCGTTTTCGGGGTTGCGGAGGGCGGCTTCCCTTTGGGGGAACATATGGCTGACTGGGCGGCGCTTTGCGCTTTCCTTTTTGAGGTACAATGAGAACAAGACCAATCAACGCCACAACAGTGACCGTGAGGTTGTTCACGTCCTGCGGGGGTAGTACAATGAGAACAAGACCAATCAACGCCACAACAGTGCACCCAAGCATGATGGGAACGCCGCCTTTTGCCCCGAATTTCCAAAAGAGAAAGCCTGCCAGTAAGAGCAACACATATCCCATGTTTATCTTCCTCCCAGCCAGTCCATAAGCGCTTCGGACAAATCAAACGCTTCGTTCATGGACTTCATTTTCATCCGTGAAAGGCTTTCCAGCAATTTGTAATCGTATTTCTTCGCTCGGTTGGTTGCGATTTTTTTGGTAAGGACATTGATAAGTAACGTCAGTTCCGTCTGCGCTTTTTTTGTCATTTCCATCCGCGCAAGGAAACGGCGGTTGCTCTCTTTCAGCGCAAGTAAAAAGCGGCGCTGTTCGTCATCCAGCTTTTGACGCTCGATTTCATATTGAGCGTGTATTTCCGCCAGTTTCATACGCTCATAGGCTTTAATTTCTTGCATTCGCGCCCGCGTTTCTTCGTTAATGCGCGCCAGAGTAGTTTCTCGCCGATAATCAATCTCAGCCATTTTCGCGTTAGCTTCCATGCGCACACGCTCAATGGCTAAACTGTATTGCCGCCGATTTTCTTGGGACTGCAATTCGGCTTGACGCAAGGATAACTGGAACTCCTGTTTGGATTTCTTTTCCTGAATGCTTAGTTCTTTGCGTTTCAAGGCAAAATCCAACGCGTTTTTTACGCAATTAGGGATAATGGAAAGGGCGCCACGAATCGGGCTGACGGCATCCGACGATAAAAAATTCTGAAATCGCGTCGCGTTTTCGATAACCGTGTTATCGTTTTTTGAATAAGGAATCAGTTCCTCTCCCATAAAGCCGCCTCCATTCCCGTCTGTAAAAAACCTTTAAGTATTTTAGCACATCTGTTAAAGTATTGTCAAGTGGTTAGGAAATAATTGTATGCAAATAAAGAATCTCTGAGATGGAATGGGAGAATGCTTCACGCCAGAAACTTTTCGATAATCTCCGCCACACCGTCATGGTTGTTGTCGCGCTCGGTGACGTAATCGGCGGCGGCTTTCGCCTCCGGTATCGCGTTCGCCATAGCCGCGCCCACCCCGGCGGCGCGCAACATGTCGATGTCGTTGGCCTCGTCGCCCGCCGCAACGGAGTTTTCACGCGGGATTCCTAATATATCGCAAAGTTGGAGAATCCCGCGCCCCTTGTTCACCCCCGCCGGCACGATTTCCAGAAAGTAACGCTCCGAAAAATAGCTGTCCAGCCGCCCGCGCATTTCCGAAAGTATCCAGTCGCGGAAGGCGGCGGTCTTTTCCTGCCCCGTAAAGTCAATCGACATCGCCTTGACCGGGCTTTCCGACAGCTCTTTCCGTATGTCCCGAATCACGCGGAAGTCGAATTGCAGGCGGGCGCAGTAACGCCTCGCGGTTTCGGGGTCGCAGCGCGGCTCTATCACCACGTCCTCGCGGTCGTAGGTATGGATATAGATTCCGCGCCGCCGCGCCTCGTCGAACACGGCGTATAAGTCCTCCGGCGCCAAAGCCTTGCGGTAGATTTGCGCTTGTTTGGCGAAATCGTAAATCACGGCGCCGTTGTAGGCGATAGCGTAACACCCGGCGCCGTCGAGCCCGAACCGCGCCGCCTGCGCCCGCACGCTTTTGAGCGGGCGCCCCGACGCTATCACGACGCGGTGTCCCCGCGCAACCGCGCCTTCCATCGCGGCGCGGTTGCCGTCCGTCAGCTCCTTGGCGTCGTTCAACAACGTGCCGTCCAAGTCCAGAAACAGTATTTTGGATTCCATGGGCTTTTCCTCCAGTCGGGCTTGCAAATTCGGGCGGGATAGCCGTATAATATCAGCGCGGCGCCGCGCCGGGAATGACCAGCTTCATATGACAGCACAGGTCGTCCAAATCGCGGTCAGTTGCGGCGGGTACGCGCAGACGCCCGCCGCAGTCGGCGCAAATCAAGTCCACGGCGGCGCGGCGCACCCGCGTTTTCCAACGCCCGCTCCCGCAACGGCACGTTATCCCGTCCGGGCGCGACGCGATGTCCTTCAGTTCCGACAGGACTTCGTACATGACGACGTTGTCCAGAAACGCGCCCCCGCCGTCGTCCTGACGCTCCTTTTCGGCCAAGACGGCAAGCTCTTTCATTTGCCGCTCGACCGTCCCGGCGTCGCCGATGAAGCAACTGAACTGCCCGGTTTTCGGACACGCCAGCGCGGTTGCGCCGCGCAACATCCGTTCGGGCGCGCAGGACGCCGTATGGACGCCGCCGCACAGCCCGCACGGGACGGAAATCCGGTAGCGTTTGCCGTCGTAGGACGTGCGCAGGACGGAGCCGCCGCATTCGCAGGCAATGGCGGCGTCGGCGGCGGCCAAAGTGAAAAAGTCGCGGGCGGCTGTGACGGGCTTGCCGCATTCCGGGCAGAGGTAGCCGAAAGTTCGCGTTTCCTCGTTCATGCGCTCCCCTCCTTGCGAATAGTCTTGGGGACAGTATACCGCGAAACGGCGCGTTTGTACAGGGCAATTTGAAAACGTGGGGGCGGTCACATGGTAACGGGACGTTTCGCGCCGTCGCCGAGCGGGCGAATGCACATAGGCAACTTGTTCGCGTACCTGCTGGCGTGGTTGAGCGCACGGAAGCAGGGCGGGCGCATTGTCTTGCGCATAGAGGACTTGGACGCGCAACGATGCAACGCCGAATACGCGCAACAACTACAGGACGATTTGCTATGGCTGGGCTTGGCGTGGGACGAGGGCCCGCTTGCCGGGGGGAATCACGCGCCCTACGAGCAGAGCAGGCGCACGGCGTTTTACGAAGCCGCGCTGGACGCATTGCGGGAACGCGGGCTTGTCTATCCGTGCTTCTGCACCCGCGCCGAACTCCATGCCGCCTCCGCCCCGCACCGTTCCGACGGGCAAGCCGTCTATCCGGGGACTTGCCGCAATCTGACGGCGGCGCAAGTCGCGGAGCGTTTGCGGACGCGCCCCCCGGCGTATCGGTTACGCGTCCCGGACGAGGAAATCAGCGTACAAGACGGGCATATGGGGCTTTACCGGGAAAACCTGTCCCGCGACTGCGGCGACTTCCTCCTGCGCCGTTCCGACGGGCTTTACGCCTACCAGTTGGCGGTCGTCGTAGACGACGCCGCCATGGGCGTGACGGAAGTTGTGCGCGGGTCCGATTTGCTTTCGTCAACGCCGCGCCAATTATTCCTATACCGCCTTCTGGAACTGCCGCCCCCTGCGTTTTATCATGTCCCGCTGTTGCTGTCGGCGGACGGGCGGCGGTTGAGCAAGCGCGACCGCGATTTGAACCTTGGAGTTCTGCGGGAACGCTACAAGCCGGAAGAAATCATAGGAAAATTAGCGTATCTGGCGGGGCTGAATCCGACGGCGGCGCCCGTCGGCGCGGCGGGACTGCTCCCCGCGTTCGACTGGGGCGCCGTGCCCGTGCGGGATATTGTCGCGCCGGAGAATTTGTTTTCATAATCGGGAGGAATCAGCGTGAACATTATCATAGTGGGCATAGGCAAAGTGGGCTTGAGCCTGACGCGACAGCTTATCGCGGAGCACAGAATTACCGTCATCGACCAGAACGCGCAACTAATAGACAATATCGTGAACGTTTACGACGTAATGGCGGTGTGCGGCAACGGCGCGAGCTACGAAGTGCAGACGGAAGCCGAGGCCGCGAAAGCGGATTTGCTCATTGCCACGACGACCAACGACGAAATCAACATCCTTGCCTGTCTGGTGGCGAAAAAGCTGGGCGTCCGGCACACGATAGCGCGTATCAGGAATCCGGAGTACGAAAAGCAACTGCGTTTCATGCGCGGCGAATTGGGGCTTTCTATGGCGATTAACCCGGAGAAAGTCGCGGCGCGTGAAATCGCCCGCATACTGCGCTTTCCCGCCGCCATGAAAATAGAATCGTTCTCCAAGGGGCGGCTGGAGCTCGTGGAGTACCGCCTGCCGGACAACTCCGCCCTCGACGGCATGAGCCTGATGGACATCTACCGGAGCACGAGAATCCGCGTTTTAGTCTGCGCGGTGTCGCGCAAGGACGAAACCACGATTCCTTCCGGAGATTTCGTCCTGCGCGCCGGGGATAAAATCTACCTGACTTCCGCCCCCGACCAGATAGCGAAATTCTTCCGTCATTTGGGCGTGTTCCGGAAAGAGGCGTCGTCGGTGATGATTGTCGGCGTGAGCAAGATGTGCTACTACCTTGCCGAAGAACTGTTGCGCATGGGCATGAGCGTCAAAATCATCGACCAGAGCGAAGCGCGTTGCACGCAAATCAGCGAGTTGTTGCCGAAGGCGCTGGTCATCGTCGGCGACGGCACGGACAACGAGTTACTGCGGGAAGAGGGGCTGTTGGAAACCGACGCCTTTGTAGCCATTACGGGCGTGGACGAGGCGAATATCTTAATGTCCATGAGCGCGGCGCGGCAGAGCCATGGAAACTGCAAGGTAATCGCCAAAATCAACCGCCGTTCGCTGGTGGAATTAGTCTCGGAGGAGCACAGCATTGACAGCATTATTTCCGCGCAGAGCGTGACGGCGGAACTGATTGTGCAGTATATCCGCGCCATGGAGGGCGCGTCCGGGCTTACGGTCAAGACCCTGCACCACTTGGTGGACGGGGCGGTGGAGGCTTTGGAGTTCAGCATACCGGCGGACGCGCCGCTCATCGGAATCCCGCTGAAAGACTTGAAGATGAAAAGCGGCGTGTTGCTGGCGGGAATCGTCCGCGCCAACGGACAGCTTGTGATACCGTCGGGCGGCGACGCGATACGGGCGGGCGACGACGTAATCGCCGTGACAAGCGGGCTCCGCCTGCAGGGAATCCAAGACCTTTTGCAATAATCGGGGGCTGTTATGAACTATCGTATGATTGCCTGCGTGACGAGCCGCATTTTGCTGGCGGAGGCGGCGCTCATGTCGCTGTCGCTCATGACGGCGGCGGTATACGGCGAAAGCCTTTCGCCGTTCCTGCTTACCATGCTTTTCCTTGCGCTCTTTGCCCTGCCGTTCGGGCTGAGGGTGCCGAAAGACACCGCGCTGTACGCCCGCGACGGCTTCGCCGTCGTCGCGTCGGCGTGGATACTGCTTTCCGTGTTCGGGGCTTTGCCGTTCGTCCTCTCCGGCGACATCCCGGATTTTGTCGACGCGTTCTTTGAGACGGTTTCCGGATTCACGACGACGGGCGCAAGCATACTCCCGGCGGTGGAGCCGTTGCACAAGGGAATCCTGTTCTGGCGGAGCTTCACGCACTGGGTCGGGGGCATGGGCGTCTTGGTGTTCGTGATGGCGGTGCTTCCCATGTCGGACGGGCACGGAATGCACCTCATGCGGGCGGAAGTGCCGGGTCCGTCCGTGGGCAAGCTCGTCAGCCGGATGAGCGAAAGCGCCAAAATCCTCTACGGAATCTACACCGCCCTGACCGTGCTGGAAATCGTCATTTTACTGCTGGGCGGTATGCCGTTTTTCGATTCCTGCGTGCACGCCTTCGGAAGCGCCGGGACGGGCGGTTTCAGCAACCGCAACCTCAGCGTGGGCGCCTACGACAACCCCTTTTTCGATGTCGTTATCGGCACGTTCATGCTCCTGTTCAGTATCAACTTTAACCTCTACTATTACCTGCTCATGCGGCGTTTTTCGGAAGTCTGGAAGTCCGAAACCCTCTGGACGTTCTTGGGTATTGTGGGGCTGTCGGTTCTGGCTATCGCCGGGAATATTACGTCCATGTACGGGTCGTTTTTCACGGCCCTGCGTCACGCCTACTTTCAGGTGGCGTCCATCATCTCCACGTCCGGGTTTTCGACCGTCGATTTTAATTTGTGGCCGTCGTTCTCCCGCGCTATTTTGACCGTGTTAATGTTCATCGGGGCCTGCGCGGGGTCCACGGGCGGCGGTATCAAAGTGGACCGCCTCATCATCCTTGTGAAAGCCTCTGTCCGCGACATGAAAAAGATGTTGCACCCGAACGCGGTCGCCTCCGTGCGTTTCGAGGGAAAGCCCCTCCCCGAACGCAATATTCAGGGCGTTCATACGTTCATCGCCGTGTATCTGATGATTTTCGTCGCGTCGTATTTACTGCTTTCGCTGGAAGGCTTCGACCTGATTTCCACGTTCACGGCGTTGAGCGCGTGTATCAACAACATCGGCCCCGGATTGGAAATGGTAGGGCCGTCGGGGAATTTCGCGGCGTTTTCGGGGGCGTCCAAACTGCTATTGTCGTTCGATATGCTGGTAGGGCGGCTGGAAATGTTCCCGATGTTGCTGTTGTTCGCGCCGTCGATGTGGAGGCGCCGCCGCCTGATTCGCCGCAGCCCGTTCTGACGCGACGCGGGGAGGCTTCCCGGAAAG
>JAFXQD010000096.1 GCA_017527365.1 Oscillibacter sp. | reverse complement strand
GGCGGAAATGCGCTTTGCCTCCTCCAGCGGCATTTCGTTGAAGGGGTCTACGTAGTCCTCCTCGTCCACGACGTTCTTTTTCACGAACATCCGCAAGGTCTGCGACTCCTCGTCCGCCTCCACTTCGACGTTTTCCGTGTCGGGGTGGTCTTTTTTGTAGGCGGAAACTATCGCCTGCGTGATTTTGTCGAGCATAAACGCCTTGGGAATGCCGCGCTCCTGCTCCAGAAGCGTAAGCGCGGCGAAAATCTCGGACGGGTTCATCCCCGCCGGCTCCTTCTGCTTCCTTGCCTTGATTCCTTTGCCTTTCATGGGTCGATTCTCCTTACTCCGTGATTCTCCCTTTACCATTCCACGCGCAAGCGCACAAGCGCGATGTCCTTCTTGGGGAATGCGAACGCCTTCCCCTTTGCGTCAACCGTCACTTCGCCGCTCTGGGCGTCGTAGGCGGTCAGGACGCCGGGAAACTCCTTGCGCCCCTCGACTGCGCGGTAGAGCTTGACCAATACGGGGCTGCCGATAAATCGCTTGAAGTCCTCCGGGCGCTTCAGCGGGCGCTCCGCCCCGGCGGAGCCGACTTCCAAAGTATAGCTTCCCTCTATGGGGTCGAGTTCGTCCAGCAAATCGGAGAGCTTGCGGGAAATCTCCTCGCAGTCGAGAATATCCACGCCGCCTTCCTTGTCCAGCAACACGCGCAGATACCATGTCCCCGCCTCCCGCACGTATTCCACATCCCACAGCGAACAGCCGCGCTCGGCAATCAGGGGCGCGGCGAGTTCCGCCGTCAGTTCCGTGACCTTCTTCACGCCTTATCCTCCCTCCCAAACAGACGCGCAGGGGGATTTTCGCAAAATCCCCGCCGGATTCCCGGCAAAACGCGAAAGAAAAGAGCGGACCTGCGGCCCACTCCGTAAATTCCATTCGCTGTCAAGCGCAAGTATAGCACACCCGCGCCCGGTTTGCAATAGGTTTTTTCATCTTTTTTTGAAAACTTCTCCCCGGACGCGCAACGGGGCTTTGCGTCTGCTCCGCACGGAAACGGGACGCCCGCAGGGGGGCGTCCCGCGTGGCTTATCCGAGCTTGCGCATGGGTTCGGCGGGGTTGACCCGCCGGAACTGTTTCAGTTGCTCCTCCGTCATTTCCGGGCAGTCCTCGTCGTAAACAATGGGGCGGTCTTTCAGCGCGTCCAGCTCCGCGATTTGCTCCGGCGTCAGCGGCTGTCCCCGCTTTAAGGTATATCTAACGGTCAAGATAACGCCTCCTTTCCGCTTTCGTGGCTTTCCGTGCGGAAATGAGCCTGATTCGCTCTCTGCGCTCCGTGTACACCACGAACAGTATCTTTTTCACTTTCCCGATAACCTGATAGCGCTCCTCGCCGCCGCTGTGGGAGCCGTCGTAATACTCCATCAGGTTTTCGTCCTCAAACACATGGGCGGCGGTCTCAAAGCGGACGCCGTGCTTTTTCCAGTTCGCCGCCGCCTTTTCCTCGTCCCACTCAAATTCCAGTTCGTTCCATTTGCGCATGACGGGCGCCCCTCTCTTTTGTACGCTTCTGGGCTTATTATACATGGTTTCCGGAGGCGGCGCAAGGGGAATTTTCGCGCCCGCGCCGTGCGGGCGCTCAATCCATATTGTCGCGGCTCCGGATACCGCGCCGGATGTCGGCGAGGTCGTAGGGCACGGTCTGGTAGACGCAGTAGTTGAGCCAGTTGGCGTAGAGCAGGTGGGCGCAGCTCCGCCAGCGGACAAGCGGCGTTTGCGACGGGTCGTCGCCGGGGAAGTAGTTGGCGGGGATTTGGATGTCCAGCCCGGCGCGGAGGTCGCGTTCGTACTCGTTTTTGAGCGTGTCGCGGTCGTACTCAGCGTGCCCCATGAGGAACACCTGCCGCCCTTGGTCGGTCTTGACGGCGTACACGCCCGCCTCCTCCGACGCCGCCAGTATTTTCAAGTCGGGAACCGCCTCGATGTCGGCGCGGTCAACGGTCGTGTTGCGCGAGTGCGGCACAAGAAACTCGTCGTCGAAGCCCCGGAACAGGATAAAGTTGCTGTCCTCCACCCTGTGCGGAAAGACGCCGAACAGCTTGCGGCCTAAGAGCCGCTTTTGTATGCCGTAGTGGTAGTAGAGCGCGGCTTGGGCGCCCCAGCAGATATGCAAAGTGGAATGGACGTGGGTTTTGCTCCACTCCATGATTTCGCAGAGCTCCGGCCAGTAGTCCACTTCCTCGAAGGGCATGAGCTCCACGGGCGCCCCGGTGATGATTAAGCCGTCGAAGTCGCGCTCGCGCACGTCGGCGAAGGTGCGGTAGAACGCCAGCATATGGGACTGCGCCGTGTTCTTGAACGCGTGCCCGGACGGCGCGATGAGTTCCAGTTCGATTTGCAGGGGCGTGTTGCCAAGGACGCGGGCAAGTTGCGTTTCGGTCTCTATTTTCGTGGGCATGAGGTTCAGCAACAGGATTTGCAGGGGGCGTATGTCCTGTTTTACGGCGCGGGTCTCCGTCATGACGAAGATGTTTTCCTCGGTCAACGTGGCGGTGGCGGGCAGTCGGTTCGGTATTTTAATGGGCATGTCGTCACTTCCTTGGACGGCGTAACGCCCCCTCTGTCACTGCGTGACATCTCCCCCATAGGGGAGGGGCGGAGACGAAAGCCGCTTGAAATCGTTCCCCCTCCCCTATGGGGAGGGGGAGAGGGGGAGGGGGTTCATTTCAGGGCGCCCAGCGCCTGCGCCATATCCGCGATTAGGTCCTCTTTGCTCTCCAGCCCGCAACTCATGCGAATCAGCCCGCCGGGGACGCCCGCCGCTATAAGCTGTTCGTCGGTCAACTGCCTGTGGGTGGATGTCGCGGGGTTCAGACAGCACGTCACGGCGTCGGCGACGTGGGTTTCAATCGCTACCAGCTTGAGCGCCTTCATGAACTTCTCGGCGGCGGGGCGCCCGCCCTTCAGCTCAAACGACACCACGCCGCAGGAGCCGTTCGGCAGGTACTTTTTTGCCAGCTCGTGGTACGGGTCGGAGGGAAGCCCGCAGTAGTGCACGGCTTCCACCTCCGGGCGCGACGCCAGAAACTCGGCGACGGCCTGCCCGTTTTCGCAGTGGCGCGGCATACGCACATGCAGGCTTTCCAGCCCCAGATTCAGGTAGAACGCGCTTTGCGGGGACTGCGTGGAGCCGAAGTCCCGCATTAACTGCGCGACGCATTTCGTAATGAACGCGCCGCCCTGCCCGAATTTCTCGGCGTAGGTGATTCCGTGGTAGCTTTCGTCGGGGGTGCAGAGGCCGGGGAACTTGTCGGCGTGGGCGAGCCAGTCGAACTTTCCGGAATCGACGATAGCCCCGCCGACGGCGACGCCGTGCCCGTCCAGATATTTGGTCGTGGAGTGCGTGACGATGTCCGCGCCCCACTCAATGGGGCGGCACATGACGGGCGTGGGGAAGGTGTTGTCGACAATCAGCGGGACGCCGTGGGCGTGGGCGACGCGGGCATACTGTTCGATGTCCAGCACGGTCAGCGCCGGGTTTGCGACGGTTTCGCCGAACAGGGCTTTGGTGTTCGGGCGGAAGGCGGCGTGAAGCTCCTCCTCCGTGCAGTCGGGGCGGACAAAGGTCACGTCAATGCCCATTTTCCTCATGGTCACGTCGAACAGGTTGAACGTGCCGCCGTAAATGGACGACGCCGAAACGAAGTGGTCTCCGCAGTTGGCGAGGTTGAAGATGGCGAAGAAGTTCGCGGCTTGACCGGAAGAAGTAAGCATTCCGGCGGTTCCGCCCTCCAGCGCCGCGATTTTCGCCGCGACCATGTCGCAGGTCGGGTTTTGCAGGCGGGAGTAGAAGTAGCCGCTCGCCTCCAAATTGAACAGGTCGCCCATAGCCTCCGACGTGGCGTACTGGAAGGTCGTGGACTGGATGATGGGAATCTGGCGCGGCTCCCCGTTCTTGGGCTGGTAAGCCCCTCTTACGCATACGGTCTCAATGCGGCGTTCGGACATACGAAACGCCTCCTTTCATGGCTCAGGCTCTCGCCTTTTCCAAGGTTGTTTTGCCGTCTTTGGCAAGGTGTACGTTCAAATGGTTGTCGTCGTTGACAAGGTGCACGTTCAGATGGTCGTAGGTCATTTCGACGCCCGCCTCCTCGAACGCGGGGCGCAACGCGCCTATCAGCCCGAAATAGACCTTCCAGTATTCCCGCGACGGGCACCAGCAGAAAATCGTATACTCAATGGAGCTCGCGCCGTAGTCGGAGGTATAGTAGGCGGGGGCGGGGTCCTCCAAGATGTCGGGCGTCCGCGCCACAGCCGTGCGGAGCGCCGCCATAACGTTTTCGGTCGGCGCGTCGTAGGACGCCGTGACTTTCACGGTCACGCGGCGGCGCCCAAGGCGCGTGTAGTTGATGATTTTCGACGACGACAAATCCTTGTTCGGAATGTAAACGTCGTAGCCGTCGGGGGTTATCAGGCGCGTGTGGTGCAGGTCGATTTCGTCCACCGTGCCCATGACGCCCGAAACCTCGATGAAATCGTTGATGGCGAAGGGGTGGGCGGAGAAAATCACGAGGCCGCCCGCGAAGTTGCCCAGAATGTCCTCCGACGCCAGCGTGATGCCCAGCGAGACCACCGACAACAGCGCCACGAACGACGACATATTCACGCCCAAGCCCTGCGCCACGATAACCACCGTGAGCACGTACATGGCGTATTTCAGGAGGTTGGCAAGCAGCCCGGTAATGCGCTTGTCCAGTTTCGTCCGGTCGAGAAGCCCCTTGATAATCCGCATTATCACGCGGATGGCGCTCAGGCAGATAATGAACGTGACGAATGCCGTGAGCAGGTGTCCCAGCGTATAGCCGCCGATGGACGTGTTGAGTATGGACGTAAGTGTCATGCCACCCATGCTACCACTCCTTCTGTATGAATCGCTTTGCGGGATTGCGCGAAAACCTATTAACATTATAGGCGGGTTGGCGCGGAATGTCAATAAAAATATGCGGCGCGGAAAGGGCTTGTAATTTTCTCCCCGCAGAGTTATAATAAATTCGCCGCGTAAGCCCGTTTTGCGCGGAAAACGCGGAAAAACTCCCATTTTTTAGCAACTCCAAGGAGGCTGAGGAAAGATGGTTTGTTCCCTTCAAACGACGGGCAAGCGTATCTTGACGCTTGCCCTGTGCGCGTTGGCGCTCTCTGCGGCGCTCTTTGCGCGTGCTGCCGCCGAACCCGGATTGACCGAGGAAGTTGTCAAAGTCCCCGCGCAAGCCGTGGGGGAGGACGGGAAACCGTTCGATGTCACGGTAGACCAGCACACGTTCGTCTTTTCCGATGTCCCGGCAAGCGCGGCGGACATTGCGCGCTACAAATTGGACAGCCCCTACAAGACGATGGCTCTGCTGATTATGGCGTTCCGCACGTGGGCGCCCGAAAATCCCAACGGCTGCCTGCAAATGCTGGACTACCTCACCGACACGGAAAGCGTCTTTGCGGGCACGGAGGAAAAATGCCCCTTTTCGCAGTACAAGCCGTGGATTTCCGCGCTCCAAGACCGCATGACGCAGAACGACAAGTGGCGCTATATCGGCAACGCCTATTTGAAGGGCGCGACCCCGGAGAACAATTACACGCCGGACGAACCCGCGACCGTGACGCTCCGCCAGAGCGTGTACGACCCCTACGCCAAAGCCGACGAATGGGGGCCCGAACAGAAACAGGTTCTGGTATTCTTCCCCGGCGCCGACAACGAGCGCTACTGCCTGTTCTTCCAAGACGGCGACGGAAACTGGAAGGTGTTCCGGCGCAGTTGGATTAACCTGCTTGCGGACGTGAAAACCGCCGCCGAGGACGAAATCTATCCGCCGGAAGTCGTGCGCCCCGAAAGCCCCGCCAATCCGCAGACGGAGCCGGCCGTCAAAAAGGAGATTATCCCCGCCAAAGCCGCCGGAATCGACGAAAACGGCGACCCGATTGTGATTGACACCACCGTTGAGCAGTATACTTTCACTTTCTCCACCGTGCCCAAGACCTACGAGGACATCGTGCAATACAAGCTGGACAGCCCCTATAAGGCAATGGCGCTGTTGTTCATGGCGTACCGGGCGTGGGCGCCCGACAATCCCGACGACTGCCTGCAAATGATGGACTACCTCACGAACACGAAATACGATTCCGGCAAGAAGGACGCCGAAGGGCACAAGCTCGCCGCGCCGTGTTCGGAGTACAACCCGTGGACATCCTTTGTCAAAGACCGCATGACGCAGAACGACAAGTACCGCTATATCGGCAACGCCTACCTCGGCGGCGCGGCGCCCGCCAACGACTATACGCCCGACGAGCCGATTACCGTCACCGTGCGCCAAAGCGTGTATGACCCCTACAAGGACGCCGAAGGGGAAAGCCCCGAATTGAAGCAGATTCTGATTCATATCGAGGGCGCGGACAACGACCGCTACGGCATTTTCTACCAAGACCAGCGCGGAGACTGGCGCGTGTTCTCCGACCACTGGAAGGGGCTGTTGGCGGACGTGCAAAAGCCCGTCATGGACATTCTCATGCCCCCGGAGACCGTGCGCCCCGAAACCTACAAAAATCCGCAGGTGGAACCCGTCGAAACCGTCTTTGACATTCCCGCCAAGGCTCCCGGCGTGGACGACAACGGCGAATCCATTATCATGGACGTAACCGTAAAGCAACACACGTTTACATTCTCCACTATCCCGACCTGCTACGAGGACATCATACAGTACAAGCTGGACAGCCCCTATAAAACTATGGCGCTGATGTTTATGGCGTTCCGCACGTGGACGCCGCAGAACAAAAAGGACTGTCTGGAAATGATGGACTACCTCACCAACACCGACGTGGATTCCGGCAAGAAGGACGCCGACGGGCGGAAATTGAGCAAAAAGTTTTCGGAGCACCAGTTCTGGACGGATTTCGTGCGCGACCGCATGACGCAGAATGAAAAGTGGCGCTATATCGGCAACGCCTACCTTGACGGCGCGATGCCCTCCAACGACTATACGCCCACGGAGCCCTATACCGTCACCGTGCGCGAAAGCGTTTACAACCCCTACAAGCCCTCCGACGGGCATTTGACCGACCCGACTTTGTACCAAGTCCTCACGACGATTCCCGGCGCGGACAACGACCGCTACGGCATTTTCTACCAAGACCAGCGCGGCGACTGGCGCGTGTTCGGCGACTACTGGAAGGGCTTGCTCACGGACGTTAAGACGCCCAACGCGGATATTCCCCTGCCGCCCGAAGTCGTCAGACCCGCTTCCCCCGCCAACCCGCAGACGGAGCCGGAGTTAGAGGTAACGAAAATCCCCGGCAAGGCCGTGGACGAGAACGACAACCCCATTGACATCACGCTCGACCAGTACAAGTTTACTTTCTCCGCCGTTCCCGCCTCTTACGAGGACATTGTGCAGTACAAGCTCGACAGCCCTTACAAGACAATGGCTCTGTTGTTCTTGGCGTTCCGCACGTGGACGCCCGAACATCCCGAAACCTGTCTGCAAATGCTGGACTACCTCACGAACACCGCCACGCCGAAGCCCGGCGTCAAGGACGCCAACGGGAAACAGTTGTGCTACCCCTTCTCGGAGTACAACCCGTGGATAGCGTTCCTGAAAGACCGCATGACGCAGAACGACAAGTACAAGTATATCGGCAACGCCTACCTGAAAGGCGCGGCGCCGTCCAACGGCTACGCGCCCGACGCGCCGATTACCGTCGTTGTGCGCCAGAGTGCCTACGACCCCTACAAGAAAGCGGCGGAAACCACGCCCGAATTGAAACAGGTTTTAGTCAGCATTGCGGGCGCGGATAACGACCGTTACGCCCTGTTCTACCAAGACCAGCGCGGAGACTGGCGCGTGTTCGGCGACAACTGGAAAGGCCTTTTAGCCAACATCCGCGAGCCCGGCGACGCCCCCGCCGTGACCGGGCTCACGCTGGACAACAACCTTGTCGAGTTCCGCACGGAGAATATCGCCGGGAACCCGGCGGCGTTCGTGCTCTGCTACCTCCAAAACGGGCAGATGGTCTCCGCAGTCCGGGCGGCGGGGAGCGGCGGGGCGTATGCGGCGAAAGTCCCCGCCGAAGCGGTCAAGTTCAAAGTCTGCGTACTGGACGCCGGGACGTTCCGCGTGCTGTGCGACCCCGCGCCGCTGTCGAAGTAAACCCCTCCGGAAGCGCGAAACAAGCCCTCCCCCGTTGCCGGGGGAGGGCGGCGCGCATTTTCGGCGGGAGATTCGCGCCCGCGCCTGTTTTCGCGGCGGGGCGGCTTTCGGGGGGGGCGCGTCAGGCGCGGATTCCGGAGCCGCTTTCTTGGCGGAGCGTGAAGCGCCCGACCAAGTTCTTCAAGACGTTCGCCTGCCCGGACAGCTCCTGACTGGCGGCGGCGCTCTCCTCGGCGGTGGCGGAGTTGGTCTGCACGACGCTGGAAATCTGGTCGATTCCCGTGCTGACCTGCTGCACGTCCTTGGACTGGGTGTCGGTGGCCTGTGAAATGCGCGTCACGGCGTCCATGACCTTCTGGGCGCGGACGACGACTTCTTTCAGGGATTCGTCGGTCTCGACGGACAGGCGGCTCCCCTCGTTGACGGCTTTGACCGTCTCCTCGATAAGCGTCGCTGTGCTCTTGGAGGCTTCCTGCGATTTGGTGGCAAGGTTGCGCACCTCGTCGGCGACGACCGCGAAGCCCTTGCCGGCGGCGCCCGCCCGCGCCGCTTCCACGGCGGCGTTCAGGGCGAGGATGTTTGTCTGGAACGCGATGTCCTCGATGGTCTTGATAACCTTGCTGATTTCCAGCGACTTCTCCTCGATGGCTTTCATGGCGCCCATAAGGTCCGCCATATGCGCCGAGCAAATGGCAATCTGGTCGTGGGAGGCTTGGTTGTCGGCTTTGGCGTTCTGGGCGTGCAGGGCGGTCTCGTCCACGGCGTGGGAAATGCCGCTGATGGTCGTGGCGAGTTCGGAGACGCTGGAAGCCTGCTCCGTGGCGCCCTGCGCCATGGCTTGGGCGGAGGCGGAGATATGCTCGCCGCCGCTGTTGACCTGTTCGGCGGAAAGGTCAATCTGGGAGAGGGTTTCGCTGACGGCGCGGCTGAGTTTCGTCATAGCCTCCTGAATGCGGGAGAAGGAGCCGATATACATATCCTCGTTGCGGCTCCGGACGTTGAAATCCCCCTCGCCCATGGCTTTCAACTGCATTTCAATGTCGGTGATGATTTCCTTGATGGTCGCGGTGAGGTTGCGCATATTGTCGGCGAGGTGTCCGAGGGCGTCCTTGCCGTTGTAGCGGATGACGGACTCGAAGTCGCCCTTGGAGACCGCCAGCGTGACCGCCTGCATTTCGTCCACGGGCGTGGTAATGCCCTTGGCAATCGACAGCGCCAGCGCCATGCTGACCACGCCGCTTAAAACTATCATGGTCACGGTGACGGCGTTGGAAATCCTTGTGGCGGACTGCCCGGCGGCGACTTTGTCGGCGGCGCGGGCGTCGGCCTCCGTGCCGATAACGTCGAACAGGGAGCGCAGTTCGTTGGCGACGGGCTGGTAGGTGTCGCGGAGGTAGGCGTAGCCGTTGTCGAGGTCGCCGCGCTCGGCGTAGGCGTAGAGGCTGTTCACCATGGGCGTGACTTGCAGGACGAGGGCGTCAAGGCGGGCGAGGTTGGACGGGTCTCCCGTGTAGGTGTGCTTGAGCATGTCAACGGCTTCTTGGAAAGTCGAAAACTCGGCTTTCGCCTCGTCGATGTACTCGGCAGAGCGGCGGGGGTCCGCCTCCACGGTCGTCTGGAGCAGGTCGGCGCGGAGGGCGCCCAGAGCCCGCTTGGCTTTCCACGAGTTGACCACCGCCTGATGGGTCGTGTCGTGGAAGTCCGCGAGCGTCCCGCCGACCTGCGCGAGCATGACGGCGGACACGATTCCAGTCACGACCATGAAGGCGACCACAATCAGGAACGCCACAATCAGCCGGGGCTTGATTTCCAGATTCTTCATTTCGCTTCTCTCCTTATCTAACTGGCGCCTCTCCCGGAGCCGACCGGGTTCGACTATTATTTTCTATTATATCGCGCCGCGCCCCCAAGGTCAATCCCGAATTTGGGATTCTATGCCTGCGGAAATTTTTCCCAAGACGAAAACGCGCCGTCCTTGCGCGACGGCGCGGAAAATCACAGCGTCTTGAGAAAGCGTTCTATACGGTCAAGCCCTTCCGTCAAGTCGGCGTCGGAGTAGCAGTAGGACAGGCGCATATAGCCTTCCGTGTTGAAGTAAATGCCGGGGATAAGCCCCACTTTGCCTTCCGCAAGCATTTTTTCGCAGAACGCCAGCGAATCCATGCCGTAGCGTGCAATCGGGATGAACATATAGAACGCGCCTTCCGGCTCCTGCACGTCAAGCCCCATGCCGCAAAGGCGGCGGTAGACCATATCGCGCCGCCGCTTGAACGCGTCGCGGATATAGGACGTGTCGCTTTTGAGCGCCGCGACGCAAGCCCGCTGTACGAAAGACGGGATGGAGGTCACGCTGTACTGCAAGAACACCTGCAAGCGGTCGCGTATGGGCGCGTCGGACATGCACCAGCCCAGACGCCAGCCCGTCATGGCGTAGGGCTTGGAAAAGCTGTTGACGACAATCAGCCTGTCGCGCATGTCCTGATACTCCGCAAAGCTGTGGTACTCGCCGGAGTAGACAAGCTCCCTGTAAACGTCGTCGCAGAGGACGAAAATCGGCTTGTCTTTCAGGATGTCGTGCACGGCGTCGAGCGTCGCCTTGGTATAGATACAGCCCGTGGGGTTGTTCGGGGACGTGAGCACAACCGCCTTTGTCTTGCTTGTAAGGGCGGCGAGGAGGCGTTCCGGGTCAATCTGGAAGCGGTTGTTCTCCGTGGGGAGCATGACGGGCTTGGCGGCGCAGAGTTGCACCAACGCCTCGTAGAGCCCGAAGGCGGGCGTGGGGATAATCACCTCGTCGCCGGGGTTGCAAATGGTCTGCAAGGCGATAAAGAGGGCGTGGGTGGCTCCGACGGTCGTCAAAATCTCGTCGGGGGAATAATGGAGGTTGTGCTCTTTCGCCTCGTAGTCGGAAATGGCTTGCAGGAGGTAGGGGTAGCCGTTGCCGGGGGGGTAATGGGTGTCGTTGTCGTCGAGTGCGGCTTTGGCGGCGGCTTTGATTTCGTCGGGGGTGTTGAAGTCGGGTTCGCCGATGGTGAGGGCGCAGGCGCCGGGGGTGTCGCGCACAAGATAGGTGAAGCGGCGGATTCCCGACAAGCCCACTTTCATCGCCGTTTGATTCAAGGTCAGTTCCATGCGGTTCGCTCCTTTGTTGGCAAAATCGCATGACATTATAGCGCTGCGCGGGCAATTTACAACCCCGTTTCGCCGCCCAAAAAGAGCAATGCTGGGGAGACTTTTGTAAATATTCAAAATTTAAGGATTGACACAGTATGAAAAATCTGGTAAACTGTCAAAGTACGTTCCGAATTGACGACAGTGCCCGAAGGAGGCGCAGACTGTGGGCAATAGAAAAGACGTATTCATTAGCCATTCCGAAAGAAACTGTGAAGCGGCGGAATCGCTTAGAACAGAATTAAAAAACCGGGGAATCTCCTGCTTTTATTCGCAGTACGATATGAATCCCGGTGATTCGTTGCGCGAAGAGATTGGCGACGCTATCTCAAATTGCAAAGTTTTTGTGCTTGTGCTGAATAAGGATAGCAACCAGTCGAAATGGTGCATTCGGGAAATGACCCATGCTGATGAACTGAATAAAACGCTCATTCTTGTGCACACGGACAACTGTAAAATGTCCCCTGCCATTCATGATACGTTTGCTGGGCTTATACGCATAGATGCGACACCGCCATCTTACAAAAAAATCTGTGATTCGGCGGAGAAAATTGCCAAGGTGCTAAGGGACTTGAAACAAAATTCAGAGGCGCAATCGTCAAGTCCTACAAGGAGAGGTTCGCCGCCTTTATCTTGGCTTTGGATTGTGATTGCCCTTGTTTTGTTCATGTGGGGAGCTGGGGCGAACACTTTTGGAAAAACTCCAAGATATGATATTGTTGACGGCGTCTTATCTCTTCAGTACAGAGGGAATATGGTCGATTTCAGCAAAGACAATCCCCCGCCGTGGCACACAGCGGAATTTACGTCCGTAATCATCCCCGAAGGCGCGGAAAGTATCGGAAAATTCGCGTTTGCGGACTGCCGGAATTTAGAATCCGTTACGATTTATGGGGAAATAACTTCTATCGGAAGTTCGGCTTTTTACGGTTGCCAAAAGTTGGAGCGTTTGAGTAATCCCGACAACGCGCCGCAGGAAGGCTTTGACGTTGTAATCCCCGACAGCGTAACAACCATTAAAGACGGGGCTTTCAGCGGTTGCGCGAGCTTAAAAAGCGTATACGTCCCCGACAGTGTGGTGAAAATTCAGCGATACGCTTTCTTTTCGTGTAATAACATAGAGAAAGTGCGGATGTCAGAAAGTGTAACCTTTATCGGCGCCGCTGTTTTTGAAGGATGTCATAGCTTAAAGGAAGTGACCATTCCTCCGCTTGTAACTTCCATTCCGGGGTCGCTTTTCGCCACTTGCACAAGTTTGACGGAATTTAAAATTCCCGAAAGCGTGACAGAAATCGAAGCGTCGGCTTTTCAGGGTAGTGCTTTGCAAGAAATCAACATTCCGTCTGGCGTAACGAAAATCGGGGAAAAAGCGTTCAAAGCCTGCAAAAGCCTTCCCGAAATCGAAATTCCCGACAGCGTGACAGAAATCGGAAGCGAGGCGTTTATGGAATGCCCCGCCCTCTCTGAAATCAACCTTCCCCAAACGTTCTTGACGAATATCGGAGAGAACGCTTTCCCATACGATAATGCGAAATTCACATTTAGACCCACAAAGAGTGAACCGGAAACCCCGCAAGAACCTGTTGTGGAAACGGCAACATCTTCGGAACTTGCCGCATAAACGCGAACTCCCCCGGATGGCTCCGGGGGAGCGCTGTTTATACTGAACTGTTCCGCCCCCGCTACGCTTTCTTACATCTTGCGGCGAGTTCCCGCGCCGTCACCTCATAGCCTTTCCGCGCCCACTCGTCAACGGGCCACTCGTCCGGGATGTCCGCGCCCTTGCGGCGGAGCGTCTCAAAGGCGATACGCTCCAACAGCTTCGGGTTCTTCACTAACAGCGGACCCGTCAGTTCCGACGCGAACACGGCGCCTTGCGCCCAGCCTTCCGCGCCGCGCTCCGCCTCGTTGCCAAAGCCCATGTCGAGTTCCGACAGCAACGGGCGTTCCGCGCCTTGCACAATGCCGGACTTGTTCATAAACCCTACGACAGGCGCGTCAAACAGGCGCGAATGCCCGTAAACGTCGCCGACGATGCGCTTTGCCTGCTGTACGGTCACGAACGGCGCGAGCCCGATACCGTCAACGGTTGCGCCGCCGACGTCCGTGACACGCGCCCCGATAATCTCCATGGCGTTCCCGGCGAACAGCATGGGCACGCCGTCGCGGGCGGCGGCGCGGATGTCGTCGGCGCGGCGCCGGAAGTCGGCGAGCGCGAACTTTTGACGGCGTTCCGTGCCCGCGCCCATATAGACGAAATCGGCGTCCGACAAATCCGCCGCGTCGCCGGGGGCGACGGTTTTCACCGTCACGGCGTGTCCGAGGCGCTCCAAAAGCCGCCGGAATACGGCGACATTCGCGTAACTGCCGTAAAGGTTCATCAAATCCGGGTAGAAGTGGAAAAAGGTCAGGTTCACGGCTCATCCCTCCCGTTCCGTGAGCGTCAGGAACTTGTCGCGGTCGGAGAAGCAGGTCAACACGAAGATTTCCCCGCCGCCCGACGCCTTGAGCGCGTCCGCCGCGCCCGGAATCGTCTCTATGACTTCCCATTTCTCCGGCGGGAGCGGCGCATACGAAAACCGCTCCGCCAAGTCGTTGCAGTAGCGCCCCGACAGGATAACCCGCTTGACGTTCGGGGCGTTCAAGCGGTCAAAGTCAATGTCCCACAGCCAGCTTGTTTCGCTTGTGAAGTATTTGCGGCTTACTGCGTCCACAATCACGACAACCTCGCATTCCGTCCCGCTGTCCTGTATATAACGGAGGTTGGTGTCATAGGCAATCGAGTTTTCGTGCTTGCTCGTCAAGAGCGTGCCGCGGCGCCCGCCGAGGCGGAACATTTGCATTCTGCCGTTTTTCAGCACATAGTTCCCGATGACGCCCGCCGCCGTCTCCGCCGGAACCCCCACGCGCCGGGAGACCGCATACGCCGCGAGGATGTTGTAGACGTTGTAAATGCTCTTGAACGCCAGTTCAATGGTCACGGCGTTGTCGATGGTCAGGACGCCGTTCCGCAAGTCAAGCGCGGTAGCCGTGCACTGTGTTTTGGGCTTTGCGCGCCCGCAACCCGTGCAGCGCCACGCGCCGATATGGTTGTAGTGCGCGTAGTCGTACTCCATGGGGGCGCCGCATACGGGGCAGTACGCGCCGTCATGGTATACGCCTGTGGGGGCGGGGCTTGAAAACTCGCAACGGTCAAGCCCGAACCATACCGCGTTGCCGCGGTTGTCGCCGAAGCAGGACGACAGCGGGTCGTCGGCGTTCAGGACAAGCTCCGTCTCCGGCGCGAAGGCGGGTTTGAGCGCGTCGTAAACGCTTTCGGGGTGCCCGTTGCGCGTCAACTGGTCGCGGTAGAGGTTCGTCACGACAAAATGCGTGGGCTTGAAGAAACGGAACGTGCGGGCGGCGTAGCGCTCGTCGCTCTCTATGACGAGCGCGTCGGCGCGGACGCGCCCCGACAAATCCGCGTTCGTCAGAATCAGCGTGGCGACGCCCTCGGTCTGGTTGGAGCCCTCCTTGTTGTAGACGACTTTCCGCCCGTCGGCGCGGAGAATCGCCGCTATCATTTCGACGGTGGACGTTTTGCCGTTGGAGCCGCTCACAGCGATGACGACGGGCGGCAGTTGCACTCTGGACAGGATGTCCGGGCAGATTTTCAGGGCGACTTTGCCCGGAAGGGAGCTTCCCTTCCCGACGAATCTGCCGATAAAATAGCCCAGCTTACAGGCGATAATCGCCAACAGTTTTCTCATGGGGCGCTCTCTCCTTTGTTGCGGCGTTCTCTATGTTAGACGGTTGCGGAAAATTCAAAGCTTTTTGCGGCGTTCCAGATACATGGCGAGCGCGGCGACATCCGCCGGGGACACGCCCGAAATACGCGCCGCCTGCCCCAGATTGAGCGGGCGCACAGCCGACAGCTTTTCCCGCGCCTCCAAGCGAAGCCCCCGCATGGACTGGTAATCCGCGTCGGGCGGCAGTGCGCGGCTCTCCATGCGCTGAAATTCCGCGACCTGTTTCTTTTGCCTCTGTATATAGCCCTCGTACTTGACGGAAATTTCCACTTGTTCCCGAATGTCGGCGGACAGCTCCGGGCGCGCAGGGTCGAACGGCGACAAATCGTCGTAGGAGACGCGGGGGCGGCGCAACAGCGCAAGCAGGGAAGCCCCGTCGGAGACAGTCCCGGCGTCGCGGACGGCGAGCATATCCGAAAGCGCGGGCGTCGCGGAAACTCCCGTGTGTTCAAGACGCGCAATTTCCCGCCGCACAGCCTCGTATTTCTCCTCCACGGCTTGCAGGCGTTCCGCCGGAACAAGCCCGATTTCGTAGCCCCGGCGCGTCAGGCGCTGGTCGGCGTTGTCTTGGCGCAACAGAAGACGGTATTCGCTCCGGGAAGTCATCATTCTATACGGTTCTTCCGTGCCTTTCGTCACAAGGTCGTCAATCAACGCGCCGATATAGCATTCCGCCCGCGACAGCACAAACGGCGATTGTCCCAGCAGTTTCCGCGCCGCGTTGACGCCCGCGACGAACCCTTGCACGGCGGCTTCCTCGTACCCGGAAGAGCCGTTGAACTGCCCCGCGCCGTACAGCCCCGGCACGGCTTTGACTTCCATGGTGGCGCGGAGCGCGAGCGGGTCTATACAGTCGTACTCGATGGCGTAGGCGGGGCGGGTCATTTCGGCGCGGCGCAGTCCGGGGACGCTGTGAAGCATGGCTACTTGCACTTCCTCCGGCATGGACGACGAAAAGCCCTGTATATACAATTCCTCCGTGTTCATGCCCATGGGCTCGACAAAGAGCTGATGTCTTTGCTTGTCCGGGAAGCGCACAATTTTTGTTTCAAACGAGGGGCAGTAGCGGGGGCCCACGCCTTGTATGGCGCCGGAATACATGGGTGCCCGGTCAAGGTTCGCCTCCACGATGCGCTTTGTCTCGTCGGTCGTCCACGTGAGCCAGCAGAGGGCGCGGTTTTGCGGCGGGGTTGCGGTGGAATACGAAAACGGCACGGGCAGGGCGTCGCCCTCCTGCGGCTCCATTTCGTCAAAATCGACCGTGCGGCGGTTGACGCGTGGGGGCGTCCCGGTCTTGAAGCGGCGCAACGGCAAGCCCAGACGCAAAAGCGAGGCGGTCAGGCGCGTGGCGGCGCGCAAGCCGTCGGGTCCGGATTCCTCCGCCCATTCCCCGACAATCGTCCGCCCGGAAAGGTAAGTCCCCGTGGCGATAACGACGGCTTTCGCCCGGAACGCCGCGCCCGTGGCGAGCGCGACTTCAAATTCCGCGCCGTCGCGCCGGATTTCCGTCGCCTCCCCCTGCCGCACGGTCAAGCCGTCCTGCGACTCTAAAGCGTGCTTCATGCGTTCCTGATAGGCGCGGCGGTCGGCTTGGGCGCGGAGGCTCCAGACGGCGGGCCCCTTGCCCTTGTTAAGCAACCTATACTGGATACAGCATTCGTCGGCGGCTTTTGCCATTTCGCCGCCGAGGGCGTCCAATTCGCGCACAAGGTGCCCCTTGCCCGTGCCGCCAATCGCCGGGTTGCACGGCATATTCCCCACGGCGTCAAGGTTCAGCGCGAACACCGCCGTTTTTGCGCCCAGACGCGCCGCCGCCAGCGCCGCCTCAATCCCGGCGTGGCCCGCGCCAATTACGATAACGTCATAGTCTCCGGCGTGAAATTCTCTCATAGGCTCATCCTCGAAGTTTTCGCAATGTGATGACGGCGATTTCCGGGCGGTTGAACAGCCGGAAGGTGTTCCCGGAATTGCCAAGCCCCCGCGTCACGAACAGCCGCGCCCCGCCCTTTTCGTAAAAGCCCGCCGTCCACGACGGGAACAGCTTCCTGTCAACGGAAATCAGCCCGTCGGTGAAGGGGAGCCGGATTAGCCCGCCGTGCCCGTGCCCCGACAAGACCAAATCCGCGCCCAGATAGCAGTATTTTGTGGGAAACAGGTTGTTTCTGTGCGCCAAGAGTATCCAAAACGGGTTTCCGTATTCCGCGTAAATCTCCGCCGCGACCGCCTCCGGCGACTTCTGGTCGGCGTATCCGTTGGGGTCGTCGACACCCGCCACAATCAGCGTGTCGCCGCCGCGCTCCGGCGCCGCGAACTCGTTGGACAACACCCGGACGCCGTGCGCCTCCAAGCGTTCCTTCAACTCCGGAACGCCGCCTATCGCCCACTCGTGGTTTCCCGTGACGTAGTACGTGGGGGCAATGGCGGACAGCCCGTCGGCGACGCGCTCCGCGTAGCCCGGCACGGCGCCGCGCACGCTGTCCTCTATGTCGCCCAGAAAAAAGATATAGTCGGGCTTTTGCCGCGCCGTCTTGCGGTAGAGCGCGTTCCCGTCCGCGCCGAACTCCGCCCCGTGCAAGTCCGACAAGACCGCTATCCGGCAGCCGTCGAAGCCCTCCGGCAAATCCGGAAACGCCGCGTCCCATTTCGTCACTTGCAAGGAACGGTTGCCCCATCGGAAAAAGGCGGCGCAGAACAGCGCGAACAGCGCGACGCGCAACAGCCGCCCCAGACAGCCGCCGCGCCGCTTGTTCTTTCGTCTCGACAACGTTCCGCCCCCTTTCCCCGGCGCCCCGCAAGGCGCCCCCGAACGCTCCGCACATCATAGCACAGTTTACGCGCTTTGGCTATAGGAAATTTGCGTTCTGCCGACAAATTCCCGCCGCGCCGCCCCGGAACAGAAGACGCCAAACCGGGAAAGGGCGCGGCGCCCTCTCCCGGTTAGTAACAAAATGTTTTCAATTTGTTCATAAATTTTTTTCAAAAAACGCTTGCATTTTGTCGCGGCTTGTAGTATACTGACAATCAAGGAACACATAAGGCGGCGGCCTGCGGAATGGTTCCAACATTCCGTAAGCCTATTTTGAGTGCAACAGCTTAAACAGACCACTCAACACATCGGAAGAAATTCCGAACCGCAGGGAGTAGTATACCCGTTTTTGCCGTTTTTTTGCAAGGTTCGTTCAGCCGCTTCTTACTTTCTTCGGCGGCGCGGAATTTTGACAGGGGTTTCGTGTCGGATTTTGCGGGAGCGACAAGCGTGATTGCGGGGAATCTCCGGCGGATACGCTTTGAAATATTGTCCGGCGAAATCTCGCTTTGACAGTTTTCCGGCGGCGTTGAGTAGTGCGCTCAACGCCGCCTTCGTGTGTTCCGGAAGGGTTGCGACCGGAGCGGGGGGCAGTCCCCCGCCCGTGCGCCGCCTGTCCGGAATCATGCAAAGGAGGACTGTTTAGCATGAGAAAATTGAATAACAAGACGGGCTTCACCCTCGCGGAATTGCTCATCGTCGTGGCGATTATCGCCATTCTGGTGGCAATCGGAATCCCGGCGTTCTCGACGGCGATGGAGCGCTCCCGCGAGACCGTCGACCTGTCCAACATCCGCGGCGCCTACGCCGAGTTCATGGCGGGGACGTTGGGTAGCGACGCTAACACCGGGTATTACAAGATTAACATCAAGCAACGGCAATGCAAGGATTGGGTTG
>JAFXQD010000095.1 GCA_017527365.1 Oscillibacter sp. | reverse complement strand
TCCACCGAAACGACCATCACTGTGAAGCACCCGAAACCGGGCGACGGCTACGAGTACAGCAACGACGGCGGCAAGACGTGGCAGGATAGCGCCGAGTTCACGGGCTTGACCCCCGAGACCGAGTAACCGATTACGGTACGGAAGAAAGCCAGCGAGAACGGCGGCACACCCGGCGCGGTCTCCGACCCCGTGCCCGTCTGGACGAAGCCCGTTAAGGCGACGGCGACCGAAACCACCATTACGGTAGAGAAGCCCAAGCCCGACGACGGCTACGAGTACAGCAAGGACGGCGGCAAGACGTGGCAGGATAGCGCCGAGTTCACAGGCCTGACCCCCGACACCGAATACCCGATTTCCGTGCGGAAGCGCGGAACGGGCGGCGGCGAGCCCGGACCCGCTTCCAACCCCCTGCCTGTCCGCACGAAGCCGAGAACGCCAAGGCCGGGGGAATACCAGATAAGCGGCAAGGTGACAAGCCAAACTTCCGACGCGATTCAACTAAGGCTGGTGCGCGGCAGGGAACTGCTTGACGAGATGGAAGTAAAAATGCTGGGCGACGCTCCCCCCTATTACGGAACGTTCCTGTTTGAACACGTTCCCAACGGCATTTACAATCTGGTGGGCTTCTGCAACGGCGTTACCAAGACCGCGGACGTCGTTATCAAAGACGGCGACGAAATCCGAAACTTCAGTATGCCGGACGGCAACATCAACTCCATTTTGAACGTTACGGGCGAAAATACTCCCGCCGTCGTGGTGGGCGGGCTGGACGACGAAGCCGCCAGCATCGCGGCGGGGGCGCAGAGCGTCACCGTGACCATGGGCGTGGAGCGGACGGAGCCCCGCCCCGCCGAGCATTACGACAGCGAGGACGAGCGGGAAGCGCAGATAGGCATTGCCGAAATTCAGAAGCAAGCGAAACTGGACAGCCCCAACTCCGAACAGGAATTTCTCAACATTACCCTCAACAGGCAGGTAGACGGCGCGGCGGAACGGGTAAGGCAAACGAACGTTGTCCTGCGCCTCGTCATTCCGTTCGACATGACCAGAAAGCGGAGCGTCTGCGTTTACAGCTATCATGACGGCGCCGTCCGCCGCTTCCAAGCCTACGACGCATACCCTGCAAACGGTTATCAAGACGGCTATTTCTACGCCGACCGCGACGCAAACCTTGTTTATGTCTACGCGGACAAGTTTTCCGTGTACGCCCTGTCCTACGTTGACGAAGCGGCGCCGACCGCCGTCTATAAGGTTCTCCAGAACCCGGACGGGAGCTGGTCGGAGCCCGCGAGACCGGAGCGCAACGCCAAGGGCGATTACGCGATTCCCGCGCAGGCGGGCTTCCGGGCAACTGCCTACAGCATGGACGCGTATCAGGCGGACGAGGCGCAACGGAGCCCGACCGCCGAAGGCCGGAGCGTCGCTCTGGAAAAGCATGACAAGCTGTACGTCTATTATGAGCGCAATGTCCGCCGCCTGACGTTCTATTCCGACTCGGAAGGAAACGAGGTTCTCAAGAGCGAATCCGTCCTCTACGGCGCGCCCCTTGCGCCCTATGAGGCGACGCGCCCCGAAGCGAGGGAAAACCATACCTTTGCGGCGTGGTCTCCGGACGCCAACATTCGTGTCAACGCCCTGCGCGACAAGGACGGAAACCTGACGGAGGGCGTCACGTTAGCGGACTGGTCGCAAACCATGCCGGACGAGGACTTGAAGCTCTACCCGATTTGGATTCACGACCGGCTGGAAATTCATCTGGATTTGGGCGCGTATGACGCCCTGAACAACGAAGCGTGGTACAGTTCGGACGGCGCCGACCCCAACACCCCGGCGGAAATGGACGCGTCGCAGAGCCGCGACTTCACGGTGAACCTGAACGAGCGGGTAGCCATGAAACAACTTGCGGCGGCCACGCGCCCCGGCTACGCGCTGGCGGGCTGGTACACGCAGGACGGCGTCTTGTGGAACGGCGAGGGCTGGGAGGACTTGCCTTACGCCGACGGGTTCGACGAGACTGCCGGATGGGGCGTCACGCCGACCTACTGCGACAAGGACGTGACGGGCAAGGCTGTCATAGGAACCAACGCGGCGCGGGCGTTCAATTACTACACCGTCACCCTGACCGCCCGCTGGACGCCCGTAAACGTCACGCTGACCTATGCCGGAGAGGGCGAGCCCATGCCCCCGGACGCGGTAACCCGTCTGGGCGACACCGTGATTATCGGCGCCGCGCCCGCCGCGCCGGGAAAAGTATTCGTCGGCTGGCAGGACGCCAACGGAACGCTCCACAGCCCCGGCGAGGAGTTCGTCTTTGAGGACTGGACGCTTCAAAGCGGCGGCGTTATCACGTTGCGCTCTACGTTCAGGAACGCCCCGGCTTACGCCATCTCCTTTGACAGCAACGGCGGAACCCCGGTGGCGCCCATTGAAAACTACGCGCTGAACGTTCCGATTCCCGCGCCGACCGAACCGACCAAAACCGGATACTCGTTTAATGTCTGGCGCGACGAGCAGGGCAGGGCGGTTAATTTCCCGCTGACGCTGACCGCCGCCCAGAACAGGACGTTCACGGCGGAGTGGGCGGTCAAGCAGTATACTATCAGCTTCAACACGAACGGCGGCACGGCGGTGGCGCCCGTCACGCAGGATTACGGCACGCTGATTAAGGCGCCCAAACCGCCCGAAAAGCTCCATTATACCTTTGGCGGCTGGTCTCCCGCTCTGCCGGCAGTCATGCCCGCAAGGAATATGACGGTTGAGGCGCTCTGGACGCCCAATCAATACACGCTCTCTTACCGGACAGACGCAACCGCCCCGATTCAACAAACCGCCCCCGCCATTTACGGCGGACTTGTGGACAAACCGCAAAGTCCGACGAAAACGGGCTACACCTTCCTTGGCTGGAGCCCCGCCTTCCCGACGTATATGCCGGAGAGCTACCCCGTCATCGTCGGGCAGTGGCGGATAGACGCCGTTGACGCAAGCTCCACCGACACGACCATCACGGTCGAGAACCCGAAGCCGGAGGACGGTTACGAGTACAGCAACGACGGCGGCAAGACGTGGCAGGACAGCCCCGTGTTCCCGAACCTGACCCCCGACACCGTGTATCCTATCTCCGTGCGGAAGAAGGGGACGGCTACGGCGGCGCCCAGCCCCGCGTCCAACCCAACGCCCGTGCGAACCAAGACGCCCGCGGCGCCCGCCCCAAGCGGAGGCGGCGGAGGAGGCGGCGGAGCCGCTTCCCAAACCTACCGGATTACGGTAGAGAAGGCGGAGCACGGCGCGGCGGAAGCGTCGGCGAGCAGGTCGAAAGCGGGCTTGCCGATTACCGTCACGCCCCGCCCGGCGGAAGGCTATGAGGCGGAGAGCGTAAGCGTCCAGACCGCCAAAGGAAAGAGCGTGGAAGTCGAGAAGAACGCGGGCGGAACCTATTCGTTCCTCATGCCCGAAAGCGACGTAACCGTCAAAGTTTCCTTCAAGGGGGTTTCCCCGGCGGACGGCAACGCCCCCGATACGCCCGATACGGGGAATAACGGCCGCAATCCTTCCGGCGCGTTCCCGGATAACGACCCCGACGAAAACGGCGTCTCCGACTGGCTCATTACCGACGAGCACGGCGCCTATATCCAAGGCTTCTCGGACGGCACGTTCCGCCCCTACGCCAGCATTACCCGCGCCCAAACCGCCATGATGATTTACCGCCTCTTGAAGAATCAGGACGTGGAAAAGACGGCGGCGTTCTACGACATGGACGGAAGCGAATGGTACGCGGAAGCCGTCTACACCCTGTGCAGTCTGGGCGTGATTCAGGGCTACTCGGACGGCGCGTTCCGGGGCGACAGCCCCATCACGCGGGCGTCGTTCACCGCCATTCTCACCCGGTTCTTGAAGAACCAGAACGGCGACGTTCTCGCGCCGCAGACCGCGCAATTCTCGGACGTGCCCCCCGAACACTGGGCGCACGGCACCATTACGCTGGCGGCGTCCTGCGGCTGGATTGGCGGCTACGGCGACGGGACGTTCCGCCCCGGCGACCAGATTACCCGCGCCGCCGCCGTTGCGATTATCAACCGTATGCTGGGGCGCGAGGCGGACGCGGAGTACGTCGGGGCGCACAGCGGCGAGTTGAAGAACTTCTCCGACGCGCAGGACCCCGGCGCGTGGTACTACTACAACGTGGCGGAGGCCGCCAACGCGCACAACTTCCGGAAATCCGACGACGGGCAGGAAATCTGGAACCCGTAAGCGAACCGCAAAGCCCGGCAAAAACAGGGGGGCGGCTGGCTTCTTGAAAGCCAGCCGCCCCTTTTTATGCGGGCGCGCCCCGCCGAATCTGAAAGCCGGGCGCGTTCCCGCTAAAGACCTGTTTTCGCATTGCCCTACGGCTCTACTTCGAGCCTCCCAGCAAATCCATAAGAATTGCCTTCTGTTTCTTTGTAATGCGCTCGCCGTTTCCGTAGTTTTCGGGCAGTCCGTGTTTGTCGTATTTGATTTTGACGTTGCCCTGCTTGCTCTCGTCGCCAGAGTCGGTTTGACCCTCCGTTTTCGGCGGCGCCGTGAATCTCACCTTTCCGTGTCTGGGAATAATTCCGCTGTCCATTATCTTCTCGTAACGGGCGTTAAAATCGGAATTATCATCCGATTCCTCGACAGGCTTCACAGGGACTTGTATGGGATTCGTTTCCTTCTTCTTGTGTTTGACATCGACAGACGCTTTGCGCTTTTTCTTCTTGGGTTTGACTTCCTCGGGTTCGACTGCCTCGGGTTCGGCTTTCACGGGTTCGACGGACGCTTTGCGCTTTTTCTTCTTGGGTTTGACTTTTATAGTGGGTTTGTTGTCGTTAGATACGGACGAATTGCGCTGGAGTTCCTCTTCCTTCTTCTTCTTCGTCTTCGTCTGCTTCTGCTTCTGCTTCGCAGGTTCCGGCTTCTGCTCAACCGATTTCTGCTTGCCGTCGCTTCCCGAACCGGCGATAGCGAGCAAATCATCAAACGTTATTATCTTCTTTTTTTCCTCCCTCTTCTTCTTATAGTTCGGGTCATACTTTCTCTCTTTTTTAGTCAGCGCGGGCATATCCCATGCCTTGGAGCCACTTTTGGCGATGTAGTCCATTCCCTCCCGATACTTCTTGTAGCCCTCGGCTCCCTTGCGGTACTGGATATTCGCATTGTGTATTTTGGCGCCGCTGTGCTCAGCCGCCTTATCCTCGAACTGTATCGAGTCTCCGTCCCAACCATATGCGATCATCCCGAGTCCCTTCCCGTAGTCCTCGACTAAATCCTCCAGCGTCTGGAGTCTCTTGGTGGTTTTGTCCTCCACTGGGGGCTTTTTTATGTCGTGATAATCCAGAATTTCATCCAGTATCTGTCCCATGGTCGAGTAGTTATGAAATGTCTCAGAGTTTGCGGCAAAATCAGTTATTCGGAACCTGTTCCTGAATTCGTTGTTTTCATCCATATCATCCGTTGCGCCGCGCCCCTTAAAATAGTAGTCATCAAGGAACTGCTTTCCCGCTTTGTCCCGGCGCGCACTTATCCGCCCCGCAAGTGTCGGCGTGGTGTTGGCAATCATCCGCTGATACATCTTTATATCCTCGTCCCTTATCTCCAGCTCATCCCCGAGCTTTTTGCCTTCATTTCGCCCGCCGTTCGCCCGCCGTTCCTTAATCCGTTCATTATAACGCATAGCGTTCTTAACGTGTATCATCCTGTCAATGTAATCGTCAATATCCGGGCCTTCTTGAGCCTTCTTTTTCCAGTCGTCTTTTTCTTCTTCTGTCAAATCCGCCTGCATGGGTGCGGAAACTCCGGCGAAAGAGGGCGCGTCCGTCATGGGGCCGTCGTAGACCCGCTCGCCCGCCGCCGCCATGGCGCCCTCGCGGTCGGCGCGGGCTTCCAAGGCGCCGTTGTCAAGGAATCCGCTTCCCGCGACCTCGCCCCGCGCCTGCGCGGCGACGTGGCTCAACTCGTGCCCAAGGCGGCGCTGTCCGTCAAGGCTGTTGAAGTCGTCCTTCCCCGGCGCGAACGCGATATTGCCGCCCCGCGCAATGGCGTTCGCCCCGGCGTCGGCGACGCTCTCGCTCTCGTAGAGGTTGACCTTGCCGAAGTTCATGCCGAACGCCCGCTCCATCTTCTCCCGCATGGCCTCCGGGAGGTCGATTCTGTGGCTCCTGTCCGCCATCGCCTTGTCCATGAGCATGGCGCGCATGGCGGACATGGGCATACCGGGGTTGTCGGCGACCGCTTGCGCCGCAGTCTGCGCCGCCGTCGGGCGGGCGCCGCTCTTCTTGCTGGCGTACTTTCTCATGGGTTCCCTCTCCTTCTGAAAAATCCGCATACGGTTCGGAAAAACGGGCGGCGCCGGACGCGCCCCGCGCATAAGTTTCACGGTTCGCATTATAATGCAAATTTCCGCGAAATACAAGGGCGGCGGGGGGCGTCCGGCGTAAAATTTTGGCGTCGGTTTTTATGACTTTTCACGAAACAGAACGTGGGTTTGCGTGGCTTTCTGAAAACCGGGCTGGTTTCAGCCGTCTTTCAGGATGGTGTGGTCTCCTCTGGGCTTGCCGTACATCGCTTCGGTCACCACGCCGCCGAGTTTCAGCTTGATATAGTCCGAGACGGACTGCTCGATAGAAGTCATGGAATCGTAGCGTTCCGCCGCCGTTCCGAGGAGATAGAACGCGTCGCCTCCGCCCGCGCAATAGTTGTTGGTGGCCACGCCGTAAAGGGCGTCGGGGTCGAACGGCTTTCCGTGCACGCTCTCAACGCGCACGCGCCGAATGCTCGCGGGGCGGGCGAAAGCGGAATCCGGATACAACTCCCCCGCGTCGTAGGGGACACGCTCGTCTATCGTGAGGACGATTCCGCTGCTTTGCGGATAGCTGTTTTCTTTCTCCGGGAGCTTGGCGGTGGCGGCTTCCAACACTTCCAGCAGTTCCGCGCCCTTCAAATAGACCACCGAAACCGTATTGGCGAACGGGAACGCCGCCACGACGTGGTTTCGGGTGATGTTGCCCTCCGGGATGCTGGCGCGCACCGCCCCGCCGTTGGTCAAGCCTATCATGTGCTCCTCGTCCACGGGCGGATTTTTTATCTCCTGAGACGCCGTCCAGACCATCGCGTCGGAAATCAGGTCTCCGAGGTTGGTTTCCTCCGTGCGGTTGCCGGGGACGCTCTCGCCGTTCAGGTTCGTTTCCGTCCGGGCGAACACGGCGCCGTAGTCCATTTTATAACGGTTTTGGAGATTTTCCAGCGCTTCCAACACGGTTTCGTCCGACGGCAGGTTTTCCGTGGGAATCAGGTAATGGTCCTCTATGGATTTGGTGGCGTCGTCAATGACGACCGCGCCGATATAGGCGAACGAGCCGCCGCAGGACTGCACCTGTTCCCCGTTGGGTCCGGCGGTCATGACGCTTTGGCTCATGCCGTCCAGAATCATGTCCAGCCCCTCCGCCTCGGAGAAGATTTCCAGCGAACTGTAGCCCGACGCGGCGGAGGAACTCTCGCTCCCGATGTCGCTGAGGGCGATTACCACGTCCGCGCCGGGGATGACGCTCCCGTCCCGGCGGAGCGCGTCAATCTGTTCCTGCACGCAGTTGAAGATGTCCTGCCGTTTGTAAATCTCGACGTTATGCGTTTGCGTGGGGTCTACGTTCCCCCCCGCCCTCGGCGTAAGAAGCCCGAAAAACCCGACGGTCACGCCGCTTTTAGTCGTGTAGCTGTAGTTCGGCGCGCAGATTGTTTCGCCGTCTTCCACGGCGTTGGCGCAGAGGACGGGGAAGTCCGCCCTGCGCAGATTCCGCCGCATTTCGTCGTAGCCGTAAGTGAACTCGTAGCGCCCCAGCGCCGCCGCGTCGTAGCCCGTCAGGTTCATCAGCTCCACGGCGGCGGCGCCGCCGCTGCTGGTGTACATGGAGCCGATGCTGAAGTTTCCGGCGTCCACAAGAATCGTCTCCGCGCCCAGCCGCTCAAACTCGCGCCTCAGCCACGCCATGCGCGGGAAGCCTTCCGCCGCGCCTATCGTGTCGTTCGAGTGCAAAATGACCGTCTTGCCCCGGTAGCTCCCTTCCCGCGCCTCCTGCTCCGCGCCGCCGTCGCCAAAGAGCCGATTTGTCAAGGCGGCGTCGGCGCCGAAGGTCTGGTTTATCACGTCGTCGTCGTTGTCAAGGGGGCGATTTGCCAAGGCGACGGCGGCGGGAAACGGCTCCCTTATCACGGGGCCGCCTCCGGCGTCCACGTCCGCCGACGCGCAGACGCCGCACAGCCATAGAGCCGCAATCGTCAGCGCCGGAGCCGCCAGTCTCCGCGCCGTCCTTTCGAGTGTCATAAGAACTCCTTTCCGGTTATGCCATAACCTCACAGCTTCCGGCGTATGGTCAGGATATTCTGTCCGTCCTCATAGCGGTAGGAAACGGCGTCCATGGTCTTTTTGACGATATAGACGCCAAGGCCGCCGATTTTCCGCTCCTCCGCCGAAAGCGTCACGTCCGGGTCGGGACGCTCCAGCGGGTTATAAGGCGTCCCCCAGTCGCGGAACGTGATTTCCGCGAAGCCGTCGGGGAACTCCGCCTCCACGACCGCCTCGCCCGCCCTCGCGCCGTAGGCGTAACGGGCGACGTTGGCGAAAAGCTCGTCAACCGCGACCTCCAGTTGGGCGCGGGCTTTCGGGGAACAGCCGTGCGCGTCCAGTTGCCCGTCCACGAACGCTATGACCCGCCCCATGTTTTCAACGTCCGCCGCAATTTTCAATTTAGGCATAAGGCGCCCTCCCGTCAGCGGAAGCGCAGGCAGAGCATGGTAATGTCGTCGAACTGCGGCGCGTCCTTCACAAACGCGTCAATGCCCTCCCGCACGTTGCCGATAATCGTTTCCGGCGAGCCCTCCGCGCAGACGTTGAGCGCGTTTAACATGCGCTCCTCTCCGAACAGTTCCTCTTCCGCGCTGGTCGCCTCCGTCACGCCGTCGGTATAGATAAACAGCGCGTCCCCGTGCCCCAAGGCAGTCTCGTTCTCCCGGAAGCGCAAGCCCTCCATCGTGGCGAGCGGCGGGCCGTGGCGCTCCTTCTGCAACGAGAATTTCTTTTCGCCCGCACGGTAGAACGCCGGGTACTCGTGCCCCGCGCTGGCGGAAATCAGGCGCCCCGTGGAAATCGTCAGCACGCCCAGCCATACGGTCACGAACAGCTCCGCCTCGTTGCCCTCGCAAAGCTGGTTGTTCACGTCCGCGAGGACTTTGCCCGGACGAATGTCCCGCCCCGCCGCCTGAGCGCGGTTTTTAATCAGCGTCTTGGCGACAACCATGAACAGCGCGGCGGGCACGCCTTTGCCGGACACGTCCGCCATGACGATGCCCAAGTGGTCGTAATCAATCACGAAGAAGTCGTAGAAGTCGCCGCCGACCTCTTTCGCCGGGTTCATGGTCGCGTAGAGGTCAAACTCGCTCCGTTCCGGAAACGCCGGGAAAATGCGCGGGAGCATATCCGCCTGAATTTTCGTCGCCACGTTCAGCTCGGCGCCGATGCGCTCCCTTTCGGCGGAGACTTTCAGCAGGTTCGTCATAAAGCGCTTCATGTCTTGCGACATGGAGCCGAGGGCGTCGGAGAGGGATTCCAACTCGTCCCCGGTGCGGATGTCGGGGTCGTGGAAAATCAGCGCGTCGGGGTCCTCCTGCCCCCGGCTGCTCTCCACGAAGCCTTGCGCCGAGCGCTCCAGCCTCGTCATGGGCTCTATCACCCTGCGGTTGAGCCAGCGGTAGAGGACGGAGAGAGCCAGCGACGCGAGAACCGCGATTTCCGCCAGCAGAATCAGCACGTAGCGGAACAGCGTCCGGAGGATTTCGTCCATGCTCAAATCCGCCGCCAGAATCGCCGCCGTGTTCCCGGCGTTGTCCGTAATGGGAACCAGTCCGGTGTACATGTAGCCGAACTCCGTGCGGTTGCGGTAGTAGCTGATTTCCGTACTGCCGTCCATCCGGTTCAGGTAATATTGCACGACTTGGGGGGAATAGCTGTCCCCAGTCAGTTCGCCCAGCTTGACGGAATCGGCGCCGTGCAGTTCCTCCCGCTCCTCCTCCGTCATGCCCGCCATGACGTTCATCATGTTGTCGGTTTCGTTCAGGT
>JAFXQD010000009.1 GCA_017527365.1 Oscillibacter sp. | reverse complement strand
TCCTCGCGGACAACCTGAATAAGATACCACACTCCCGACCGTTTGTCAAGTCTTTTTTTCGACTTTCTCAAACTTTTTTTCGGAGCCGTCCGGCGTTCCCGCCGCCCGATACCTTATTCCCGCCGCCCCTCGCGGACAGCTTGCTGTAAGATACCACATCCCAACGCCTTTGTCAAGCCCTTTTTGAAATTTTTTTAAATTTCTTTCACAGCCCCAGACAAAGGGCGGCTCCCGCCCGGCGCGGAGCCGAACGGGAGCCGGGAAGCCGGGCGTCAGTTGCCGAACCCGACGCGCTCATAGCCCAACAGAACCCTGTCCGCGATGAGGGCGATAAACTCGGAATTGGTGGGCTTGCCCTTCGTGTTGCTGACCGTATAGCCGAAATACTTTTGCAGGATGTCAAGGTCTCCCCGGTCCCACGCGACCTCGATGGCGTGGCGGATGGCGCGTTCGACGCGGGAAGCCGTCGTGCAGTACCGCGCCGCGACCGCCGGGTAGAGCGCCTTTGTCACGGCGTTGATTACGTCCATGTCCTCCACCGCCATGAGAATCGCTTCCCGCAGGTACTGGTAGCCCTTGATGTGCGCCGGGACGCCGATTTCGTGGATGATGGCCGTCACGACGTTTCTTAACTGGGAATCGTGGTTTGTCCGGGCGGGGGAGAAGGGGCGGAAGGCGGCGCGCATACGCTCCAGAAGCGTTTCCGCCTCGAAGGGCTTGGAAAGGAAATAGCTCGCGCCCAGTTCGCGGGCTTCCGTCAGCGTCGCGTCGCTACAGAACGCGGAGTAGACGACGGCCTTTAGGGAGTTTTCCCGCTCGCGCAGGGCGCGGAGCAGGGAAAGCCCTTCCTTTCCGGGCAGGACGGCGTCCATGACGACGATGTCCGGGACTTTGGCGGAAAAGGCGTCCAAGGCTTCCGTCCCGCTTCCCACGCTGGCGGAGACGCGAAACTCTCCGGATTTGTCGATTGCGTCGCGCAGCATAGAGCGAAACTCCGTGTTGCCGTCGGCCAACAGCACAGTTTTGACTTGATTCATGATAATCTTCCCCTCCAACAAATTACAGGAAATCCGCCTCGCAGGCAAGGTTTTGACAGGAAACCGCTTTCGTTTCCGTTTATCCATAAAATACCATAAAGTAGTAAAATTTACAAGTTTAAACCCAAATATTTTCCAAAATTATTTCGACTTTTAACGCTAAAACTCTGAGTATAACAGTCAAAAACAAGCGTCTTTGCTACAAATCGACAACAATCGCATTTTGCAAAAGGACGGCGGCAAAATAGCGAAACGGCGCAAAAACAACGGCGGGGAAGTTCGATTCCCCGCCGCCGCTTACGCCGCCGCAAGCATGTTTTCCATGGAAATGCCGTATCCTCTGGCCGGGTCCTGCAAGAGCACGTGCGTGACCGCGCCGACAAATTTGCCGTCCTGCACAATCGGGCTCCCGCTCATGCCCTGCACGATGCCGCCCGTCAGCGCCAGCAAATCCGCGTCCGTGACCGTGATTTCCATGTCGCGCTCGTCGGAGCTGTCGGGCAGAATGCGCGTAATTTCAACGGCGTAAGACGCCACCTCGTCGCCGCGCACGTTGGAGAGAATCCGCGCCGCGCCCTTGACGGGCTGTCCCGTCGGCATAGGTTCGCCCGCGAACGCCGCGCCGCCGTCGAGCGTCCCGAACACGCCCCAGTTCGTGTTGGCGTAGAGCGCGCCGAGGTCACGCGTCAGGTCGAAGTCGCCGCGCAGTTCCCCGGCGGCGCCGCGCTCGCCCTTCTTCACCGCCTTCACCGTGGACGGCAAAATAGAGCCGTCCTGAAAGGGCATGAGCAAGCCCGTGTCAACGTCCGTGACGCCGTGCCCCAACGCGCCGAACTTGCCGCTGTCCGGGTCGTACCATGTCAGCGTCCCGATTCCCGCCATGCTGTCGCGTATCCACGCGCCGATTTGACATACGCCGTCCTCGTTGCGCTCCGGCTCCACCCGGATTGCCAATTCCCCGCCGTTGCGCGACACGCGCAAATCCGCGCTTCCGTCCTCCTGCAAGAGGCTCTGGAACTGTTCCACGGACGTGACCGGGGCGCCGCCGCACTCTAAGATTACGTCCCCTGTGCGCAAGCCGCCGTTGCGGGCGGGCGTCTCGCCGTCGGGCATTTTGACCACCATCACGCCCTTGGAAAAGAGCTTGATACCCACCGTATGCCCCACGGGGACAAGGCTTTTCGCGCCGCTCACGTCCGCCGCCCCGACAGCCGCGCAGCAGAGCAGGAACGCCGCCGCCGCGCCGCATATCCGTTTCGCCAAGGCTCCATACAAGCGAATCACCCCTTTGGAAACCTGTGATTTGTGCGCCGTTTCCGTCGGATTCGTCCGCAAGGCCGGGGAATCGGAGAGAATAACGCCGGAGTTCCGAATGAGACGCCCTTTCCGTCCCGGATTTGTCGGCGCGCTTAGGATGCGCCGTCCGGCGGAAATCAACCGTCACAAAATCAGGCAGTCTTGGAATGGCAAAAAATCGGCGTTCCGGAAATTTTATCCTCGTTGAAAACAAAAGCCCTTGCGGGAAGCCCCGCAAGGGAGAAAGTTCACTGTCTGTCCTTGAAGATGTTGAACAGGGAGCCCCAGTAATCGTCGTCGGGGTTGGCGGGCTTCTGCGCGGCGTCCGGAGCGGGCGCGGCGGGAGCCGCCGGAGCGGGGGCGGGCTGTTGGACGGGAGGCGCGACAGGCGCGGGCGCTTCCGCGACGGGCGCGGGGGCGGGCTGTTGGACAGGCGCCGGTTCCGGAGCGCGATAAACCGGAGCCTGCGCGGGGACGGCCTCCGGGGCGCGGTAGGTCGGAATCTGCACGGGGGCGCTCGCCCGGACGGGCGTCGGCTCGTCCAGACTGGATTTCGCCTTGTCGAAGCCCGTGGCGATGACCGTGACGCGGATTTCGTCGTCCATGGTCTCGTCGAACGTGGCGCCGAAAATGGTCAGCGCGTCGGGATGTACCGCCTGCTGTACCAGACTGGCCGCTTGGTCAACCTCTTCCAGTCCGATGTCCGGAGAGCCCGTGATGTTAATCAGAATGCCGCGGGCGCCCTCGATAGAGGTTTCCAGCAACGGGCTGGAAATCGCCATGCGCGCCGCCTCTTCCGCCTTGCCCTTGCCTCCGGCGCGGCCTACGCCCATGTGCGCCATGCCCGCGTCCTTCATGACGGCGGTCACGTCGGCGAAGTCAAGGTTGATAAAGCCCGTGTCGCGGATGAGGTCGGAAATCGACTGCACCGCCTGTTTGAGCACGTCGTCCGCGATTTCAAACGCGTTCACGAACGTGATTTTCTGGTCTGTTGCGAACTTCAGGCGGTCGTTGGGGATAATCACCAGCGAGTCAACCTTGCTTTCAAGCTCGGCAATGCCCGCCTCGGCGCAGCGCATTCTCTGCTTGCCCTCGAAACCGAAGGGCTTGGTCACGACGGCAACCGTCAGGATGTCCATTTCCTTGGCGATTTCCGCCACGACGGGCGCGGCGCCCGTGCCCGTGCCGCCGCCCATGCCGGCGGTGATGAATACCATGTCGGTGTCTTCCAGAATCTTGGAAAGCTGGTTGCGGCTTTCCTCTGCGGATTTGCGCCCCACCTCCGGATTGGAGCCGGCGCCCTGCCCGTGCGTGAGTTTCTCGCCAATCTGGATTTTGGATGTCGCGCTGGAAACGTTCAGCGCCTGCTTATCCGTATTGACCGCGACGAAGTCAATGCCTTTAATGCCCGCGTTTACCATGCGGTTGACGACATTGCTTCCGGCTCCGCCGACGCCAATGACCCTGATGTTCACAACGCTTTCGGGTCCCGTGTCTAATCCAAATGCCATGTTACTGCCTCCTGCCATCCTTTTGTATCGGCGAACCTTCCGCCGCTGTTGTCTGGTTTGCGTCTTCCTATTGTATGACACTTTTCCCGTCCGGTCAAGCCCCCATTCTCAAATTTTAACGATTTTTTTACATAACGCCCTTGGGATTGCCGAAAACAGGAAAAACAAACCGCCGTTACCGGACATTCTGGCGGAAAAAGTTCTTGTCGTCGCGGGTGAGGTCGAACGTGCCGGACATGTTGTCCTGTATTTTCTCCCCGGCGATGTACACTTCCAGCGCGTGGAGCTTGAAGGCGTAGTTTGCGTCGAGAGGGAATTTGACGGTGAAGCGCCCGCCGTAGTCCATGAGGATGCAGTCGCGCTTGTCCAGCCGGATTCCGTCCACGTCGTCGAGGGCTTGCGCGGCGTCGAGCGCGGCAAGCAGGCGAATCAAACTGCGCTGTTGGGCGAGGTTTTCGCTGGGCAGGGCGATTTGCGTGCCCACGGACGGCGAAAGTATCGGACAGCCCGTGATTTGCGCGTACTGTTTCGCTTCCGACGCCTCCACGCGGTCAACGATTCTTCCGCTTGAGCTGACCAGCCAGCACGCGCCGCCCTCCTCGAACGCCAGCGGAATGACGCATTCTTTCAGGTCGATATTGAGCGTGTCGGGCAAGTCGCGGCTGATATGCGCCTCCTCCAAATACGTTAGCTGATTGAGCAGTTTTTCCTCCATCGCGTACTTGTTCATGAGGAACATGTTCTGCCCGTCGGAGACGCCCGCCACGGACAAAATCTCGGCGTCGCCGTAGCGGTGGGCGCCCGTGATGTTCACGATTTTGACGCGGAAAAACATAATCAGCGCGGAAACGACCGTGAAAACGATAATCAGCGCGGAAACCACGCGGGAAAGAAAGCCCCGTTCGGCGGGAAAGCGTCTGCGGCGGCGTCTGGGACGCCGGGCGCGCTCCTGCCCCCGTTCGCGGACGGGGCGCGCTTCTCGCCGGAACGCCGCCCGCTCCGTGCGGCGCGCCCCCCCGCGACGGCTCCGGCGTTCCCGCCCGCGCCCGCCGCGCCGCGCCCCTCTCCGACTGCTGTTGTCCTCTGCCATAACGTTTCTCCTGTGCAAATTCTCCGCGCCCCGCACGTGCGCGGGGCGTCACGTATTCACCCGTACAACGTCCCCGCCCAGCAGGGACAAGTCCCGCCGCAAATCCTCGTAGCCCCTGTCGATGTGCCGCAGACAGCCGACGCGGGTTTCTCCCTCCGCCGCCAGCGCCGCCACGCACAGCGCCGCGCCGCCGCGCAAGTCCGTGCACTCCACCGCCGCCCCATGCAAATCCGAAACGCCGTTGACGACCGCGACGCGCCCGAAAACGCGGATGTCCGCGCCCATGCGCCGCAGTTCCCCGACATGGCGGTAACGGCTCTCGAAAAGGTTTTCCTCAAAGACCGTCGCGCCGTCTGCGCGGAGCAACGCCGCCATTAAAACCGATTGCGCGTCGGTGGGGAATCCCGGATAGGGCGCCGTCCGCACGGGCGCGACGGCTTTTCTTTGTCCCGTCGCCCGGCAGGAAATCCCGCCCGCGTCGGACGCGATTTGACAGCCGCTTTCCCTTAACGCGGCGACCGCGGCGCGGAGATGTCCTTCTTTGGCGTCGCGGAGATAGATTTCCCCGCCCGCCGACGCCGCCGCGCATAGATAAGTAGCCGCCGCAATCCGGTCGGGCATGACCGGATATGTACAGCCGCGCAGGACGCGCTTCCCCGCGACCGTTACCGTTGAGTTCCCCGCGCCGCGCACGTCCGCGCCGCAGGCGTTCAGGAATCCCGCCAAATCGACGATTTCCGGTTCCCGCGCCGCGTTGGAAATGACGGTCGCGCCGTCCGCGCCGCAAGCCGCCAGCATAAGGTTTTCCGTCGCGCCCACCGACGGCGCCGAAAGCACGATTTCGCGCCCGCGCAGGCGCCGACAGCCGCAACGCAACGCGCCGCCCTCCTCGCGGATTTCCGCGCCCATGGCGCGGAGCCCCGACAAGTGCAGGTCAATCGGGCGCGAACCGATTTCACAGCCCCCCGGCATACCGCATTCCGCCTCGCCGCACCGCGCCAGCACCGCGCCTAAAAACACCACCGACGAGCGCATTTCCCGCATGAGCGCGTCGGAAATGGCGCAGGCGCAGAGCCCGGACGCGTCCACGGTCAGCGCGTCGCCGTCCCACGCGGCGCTACAGCCCAATTCCCGCAGGATTTGTATCGACGTTTCCACGTCCCGCAGGCGCGGGCAGCGCGTCAGCGTCACTTCTCCCTTGACCAGCACCGCCGCCGCCAAAATCGGCAGGACGCTGTTTTTCGCGCCCTGCACGGTTACTTCCCCCTTGAGAGGCCGTCCGCCCCGGATTACCAGTTCCTCCATGCCGTTTTCCCTCCACGAATGCGCGTAACCCGCCGGGCGGGTTCGCCTCATCCTATGGGAAGCGCGGGAAAACGGTTACTTTTCGATACTCTCCACAGCCTCTAAAATGCGCTCGGTCGCGTCGCGGACGCCCAGAGACGCCATTGCCGCCGACATTTTGCCCAGCCGCGCCGGGTCGCGCAACAAGCCCGCCGCCGTCTGGAACAGGATTTGCCCGGAGCAGTCCGGCTCTAATAAGACGACCGCGCCGCCCGCCTCCTCCAACGCTTTCGCGTTCTTCTCCTGATGATGGTTGGTCACATACGGCGACGGCACGAGCACGGCGGGGACGCCCAGCGCGGTCAACTCGCTCAACGTTGACGCCCCGGCGCGGGAAATCACGAGGTCAGCCGCCCGCATGACAAGCGGCATGTCGTACAGGTACTCCGCCAGCCGCACGGAAACGCCGTCCGGCACGACGCCCTTTTCCTTTAATAACGCTTGAATCATGGGGAAACCGGATTTCCCGGCGGAATGGATGTGGTAAAAGGGCGTCTTGGCGGCTTCCAGCGCGATAAAGTCCGCCATTTGCCGGTTCATCCCCGACGCCCCCAGCGAACCCCAGAACGATACCACAAGCGGGCGCCCGTCGTCAACGCCCAATTCGCGTTTCGCTTCCGCCTTGGTGCGCGTGAAGAAGCCGCCCCGGACGGGCGTCCCCGTCACAATCACTTTCTCCGGATGTTTGTAGTTCTGCCGGCAGGCCTCAAAGCCCACCATAATCCGGTCTACGACGGGCTCCAATAGCTTTGTCGTAAGCCCCGGTATCATGTTCGACTCGTGCACCGCCGTTGGGATTCCCATTTTGGCGGCGGCCTTCACCGCCGGGTAACTCGCGTAGCCGCCCGTGCCGATAACCGCCTCCGGCTCAAACTCGCGCAGAATGCGCCGCGCCTCCGCCGGGGAGCGTATCAGGTTCAATACGGATACGAAGTTGTGCCGCAGCTCTTTCGGCGCGAAGGAACGGTGAAAATTTGAGATATGCACGGCTTTGAACGGGTACCCCGCCTTTTCCAGCAAATCGCGTTCAAGCCCGCGCTCCGCGCCCACAAACAGGAATTGCGCCTCCGGGGACGTTTCCCGAATGCGTTGCGCCAGCGCTATGGCGGGGTTGACGTGCCCCGCCGTGCCGCCGCAGGTAAACAATACCCGCCGCCACTGCCTTTTCATGCGCGTCGCCTCCCTATAGCTTCATTTGCCGCGATACCGAAAGCACAATCCCCATTTCGGCAAGCTGTATCAGTATCGCCGTGCCGCCGTAGCTGAAGAACGGCAGGGAAATGCCCGTCGTGGGCAGGAAGCCCGTCACGACGCCGATATTGAAAAAGGTCTGCATTGCCATTTGCGTGATGACGCCCGTCACAAGCAGGCTCCCGAAGCGGTCGCGGGCGTGCAGGGCAATCCAATAGCCGCGCAGAATCATAGCGGCGAACAGAAGCATAATGAGCGTCGCGCCGATTAGCCCCAGTTCCTCGCAGACCACGGCAAAAATGAAGTCGTTGTGCTCTTCCGGCAGATAGAGGAATTTTTGGCGGCTCTTGCCCAGCCCCACGCCGAACAAGCCCCCCGAACCAATGGAAATCAGGCTCTGCACAAGCTGATAGCCCTGCCCCTGCGCGTCAATGAAGGGGTTCTTCCACATGGCGATACGCGATTGCCCGTATGGGATAATGCCCTTTATCATGAGAAACGCCACGAACCCCGCGCCGCCGATTGCGCCTAAAACCCAGCGCAACTGTATGCCGCCGACCAGCATTAGAACCGCGCCCGTGCCCAAAATCAGAATCGTGCCCGACAAGTGCGGCTCCAACATCATCAGCACGGCGATTACCCCCATAATTTTCATATAGGGAAGAATGCCGTCCTGAAACGTGCGCATTTTCTCGCGCTTGCGGGAGATGTCGTAAGAAAACCAGATAATGACCGCAAGTTTTGTGATTTCCGAAGGCTGGAACCGGAACAGGCTCCCCACGCCAATCCAGCGGCGGGCGTTGTGGCTGATTTTGCCGATTCCCGGTATCAGCACGAGGACAAGCAGGACAATCGAAACTATCAGGAACAACTTTGCGATTGGGCGCAGGTTTTCGTAGTTAATGCGGCTCGCAATCAGCATGAAGCAGATTCCCGCAAGGGCAAAAATGCCTTGCATTCGGAAAAAATAGACGGGGTCTTGCATTTTGTAGTAGGCGTATGGGAAGCTCGCCGACAACAGCATAACCAATCCGACAGCCGTCAACAGAAGGATGAGCAGGCAAAACGGCAAATCCAAAGGGCCGCTCGCCAGTTCGCGGCTCTCGCGCTCCTTCTCCCGCGTTTTCTCCCGGATTTGGCGGTCGCGGGTCTTCTTCTTTTTCCGCGCCTCCGCCCGCGCCCGACGCTCTTCCGGCGTCCGGGACGGCTCTTCCCGGCGGCGCGGCGCGGCTACCGTCGATTTCCCGCGCAACACGTCCGCCGCGTCGCGCAGCCTATGCCACATGTCCGCCATTCCGACGCCCCCTTTCCCGTGCGCGAAGGTTACGCGCCATAGCGTCCGCGCACGGCGATGTACGCCAGCAGACAGCAAAACGCCGTAATCCCAGAAAACACCCCGACAACCTTCCACTCGCCCCACCCGGACAGCTCCATATGGTGGTGAAGCGGCGCCATTTTAAAAATACGCTTGCCGCGGGTAATCTTGAAAAAGCCGACTTGCAGAATGACCGACAGCGTTTCGGCAATATAAATAATGCCGACGGGCAAGAGAATCAGGGGCATGTCGAAGGCGAACGCCAGAGCCGCCACGGCGCCGCCTAAAAACAGGCTCCCCGTGTCGCCCATGAACACCCGCGCCGGGTGGCAGTTGTACGCAAGGAACGCCGCCAGACCGCCCGCCATTGCCGCCGGGAACAGGCTCTGCGCCCCGTCGCGCCCCCACGCCAGCGCGATTGACGTAAAGAACACCATGACGACCAGCGTCACGCTTGCCGCGAGGCCGTCCACGCCGTCCGTAAGGTTCACCGCGTTCACACAGCCGACCATCACGAACGCCGCGAAAAACAGGTAAAGGTACCAGTTGAGCGAAACGGAAACGCCCATGCCGGGGATGTAAACGGCGTTGTTCAGAAAGCCCTCCTTGCGCATAATGGTGAGGAAGATAATGGATTCCAGCAGTTGCAGGACGAATTTCTGTTGCGCGGTCAAGCCCTCGTTGCGGTGGTTGCGGACTTTCTGGAAGTCGTCGATAAAGCCGATGAGCCCGAAGGCGACGGCGACAAGGTAGACATGCAAATGCACCCACACGCCCTCGCGCATATACGGAAGCCCCAGCGCAAAGACCGCGATTCCCGCGCCGAGTATGAACATAATGCCGCCCATGGTGGGCGTGCCGGCTTTTTTGGCGTGCCAAGTGGGCCCGTCCTCGCGGATTTCCTGTCCGGCGTGAAGTTTTCGGAGTTCCCCCAGAACAAAATGTCCGAGAATAAGCGTCAGCAGGAAACTGACGAGAAAAGCAAGCCAAGCTGTCACGGTTCACGCTCTCCTTTATTTGTTACTTTCCCGCGCCACGGGGCTTTCCGTGCGCCGGGTTGAACAATACCACAAAGCGGCGCGGAAAGCAAGGGGAAATTCGCGCAATCGCCGCCGATTGGGGGGCTTGCCGCTTGCAATCGGCTTGGCGGCATGGTATCATGTCGAATCATCGGATTTTCGGCGCAAGGAAAGGAAAGGGCAATATGGACGACAATCTAAAGGGCATTCTCATATGGGCGGTCTTTTTGGCAGTCTGCGCGGCGATTGTCTTCTTTTCGCGCCGGATTCGGAAGCAGATTGACGAAAACGGCGTTGAGGCCGACGGCGTGGTGTCCCGCGTCAGCGAGTCTTTCGACAGCGACACGGGCGCCGCCGAAATCAGCGTCTACGCCCGCTACCGCACGGAGGACAGCAAAGAGGTCGAGGGCTTGCTGTTGAACGCGCCCGCAACGCTTGCGGAAGGACAGCGCGTCCGCGTCAAGTATCATCCGAAACTCCCCATGAACGCCAAAGTCCTTGGGATGGATTCGGAGGGCGGAAGCTCGGAATTTCGCGTTTTGTGAGCGGACGCCGCTCCCCATATCCGCCGCGCCGCCCCGCTAACGGGGCGGCTTTTCGCAACCGGACTTCACTTTCCGGCGGACAGGTACCCCGCCACAATCTTCCGCTCGTCCATGGGGTATTTAATCTGCCCGATTTCCTGATAGGTCTCGTGCCCCTTGCCGCACAGCACGATAACGTCGCCCGGCTGGGCGCTGTCCATGCAGTAGCGTATGGCGCGAACCCTGTCCTCAATGACGACGTAGGGCGTTTTCGTCCCCCCCAAGCCGGGGAGAATGTCGGCGATAATCGCGGACGGCGATTCCGTGCGGGGATTGTCCGTCGTGACGACGACGAAATCCGCGTTTGCGGCGGCAATCGCGCCCATTTTCGGACGTTTGGTCTTGTCGCGGTCGCCCCCGCAACCAAACAGGGCGATTGTCCGCCCCTTTGCGAACCCTTTCACGCTCTTGAGCACGTTTTCCAGCCCGTCGGGGGTGTGCGCGTAGTCGATAAGAACCGTGTAGGGCTTTCCGGGGGTGGGTACGACTTCCACGCGCCCCTTGACGTGCGGAACGTCGCGCAGGGCGGCGGCGCTCCTGTCGAGCGGAATGCCGAGCATAAGCGCCGCGCCTAACGCGCCAAGCGTGTTGTATACCATGAACCCGCCCGGAATGTTCACCCGGACGGGGACGCGCTCCCGCGCCGTAACCGCCGTAAACGCGATATGGTCGGCGGCAAGCTCCGCCTCCTCCGCCCGCAAATCGGCGTTCGCGCCGCGCCCGAACGTGAAGATTTGACAATCAGCGCCCCTTGTCACGCGCCCCGCCCAAGGGTCGTCGGCGTTGCATACGCCCTTGTCGCAGTTGCGGAACAGTATCGCTTTGGCGTCGCAGTACGCCTCCATGGTCTTGTGAAAGTCGAGGTGGTCCTGCGTCAGGTTCGTGAACACGCCCGCGGCGTAGCGCACGCCGTACACCCGGTCGAGGTAGAGCGCGTGGGACGAGACTTCCATCACAACGTGCGTGCAGCCCGCGTCGCGCATACGGGCGAACAGCCCTTGCAGTTCAAAAGATTCCGGCGTCGTGCGCTCCGTCGGCAGGGCTTCCGCGCCAATCATGTTCTGGTTGGTGCCGATTAGCCCGACTTTCGCGCCCGGCTCCCGCTCCAAAATCGCCTTTAACAGATAGGTGGTCGTGGTCTTGCCGTTGGTGCCCGTGACGCCAATCATCGTCATGTCGTCGGCGGGGCGCCCGTAGAAGTTCGCGCCGATAACCGCCAAGGCGCGGCGGGAGTTTTTCACTTGCACATAGGGAACCCCGCCTTCCGGAGGGCGTTCGCACACCGCCGCGCAGGCGCCGTGCTGGTAGGCTTGCGCGATAAACTCGTGCCCGTCGAACGCGTAGCCCGTCATGGCGACGAACAGCGAGCCGGGGCGCGCCGTCCGGGAATCGTAGCATACCGACGGGATTTCCCGTTCCAAGTCCGCCGTCGCGGAGACAATTTCCACTCCCTCCAGCAGTTCCTTTAATATCATAGTATTCGCCTTCTTTTTTTTATGCTCAGTCCAATACGGAGCCGTCGCCGAACTGCACGGTAACGACGCTCCCCGCCGCTAATTTCGTTCCCGCCGCCTTGTCCTGACGGATGGCCACGGCGCCCGCCGCGCCCCGCGTCGTGCCCGACACGCGCAGAATCAGCCCTGCTTTCGCCAGTTCCTGATTTGCCCTGTCAAGCGTCATTCCGGACACGTTCGGAACCTCGCAAAGCGCGTTGGGCTTCTCCTCGCCCAGATACAGGATGATTTGCGCGTTGTTGGGGACAATCGCGCCCCCGGCGGGGGTCTGGTCGGTCACGGTATCGCCGTCGCCGACAACGCGGTACGGGAAAGAGGCGCGGGCAAGGCGTTCTATCGCCTCGTCCTTGGTTTTCCCCACGACGTTCGGCACGGCGGCGTCCACGCGGGCTAACTCCTCTTCCGTATACTCCGGCTCCACGCCCAGATAAGGCAGAATGTCCGCCATAATTTGGCTTGAAGTCGGCGCGACCATGTTGCCGCCCGACACGTAAACGCCCGTGTTCCTGCTCGGCGTGTCGAGAGTAAGGAGCATAATATACTTAGGGTCGTCGGCGGGGGCGAAGGACATAAACGACACCACGACATCCCCTTGCGGATTGTCGGCGGTTTTGGAGCCGGTCTTGTCGGCGGTTCCGGTCTTGCCGCCGATACGGTATCCCGCCACCTGCCCGTTTTTGCCCGTGCCCTGCGCCACCACGTACTCCAAGCACTCGCGCACGGTCGCCGACGTTTCCTCGCTGATAACCTGCCGGATAGGCGTCGCGTCGTGTTGCCAGACCGTATTCCCGGCGCCGTCCAGCTTCTTCTCGACGACATAGGGCGTGTAAAGGTACCCGCCGTTCACGCAAGCCGCCTGCGCCCGGATAAGCTCAATCGGCGTGACGTTGAACGTCTGCCCGAAGGCGTAGGACGCAAGGGAAACCACGTTCGAGTTGAAACTGCTCTCGGAAGCGAAAATGCCCTTGACTTCCCCTATCATGTCAATTCCCGTCCTGTCCATCAGACCGAACGATTTGAGGTACTGGTAATATTTCTCCGTGCCGATGCTCAAACCCATGGTGATAAAGGCGGGGTTGCAGGAATTGCCCGTTGCGGTTTTCAAGTCCTGCGTGCCGTGCCCGGAACGCTTGGAACATCCGATAGGTTTTGACCACCCCGGAACGCGGATAGAACCCGTGCAGTTGAAGGTGGAATTGATGTTAATCAACCCTTCTTCCAGCGCGGCGGAAAGCGTGATAGGCTTGAACGTGGAACCCGGCTCATAGGTCGAGTCAATGCACTTGTTGCGCCACTGGCTGTTCATGGCGGCGTTGAGGACGGCGGCGCGGGCGTTTTTGTAGTCCTCCTCCGTCTCATACTCCGTGCGCTTCATGTCGACGGCTTTCTGTTGCTCCTCCACCTTGGCAAGCAGGGACGTATCCAATACCATGCTGTAGCGGTTGGGGTCGTAGTTCGGATACGACGCCATAGCGATAATGCCGCCCGTGTTCACGTCCATGACGATTCCCGCCGCGCCGTTTGCGGCGTCGTAACGGTCTATCATGTCGCGGATTCCCTTTTCAAGATAGGTCTGCACGGTGGAATCCAGCGTCAGGACAAGGCTTTTCCCGTCCTCGGCGTCGTAATACTGCTCGTACTGGTAAAGCAAATCCGTCCCGGCGGCGTTCTTCGCCGTGACCGTCATGCCCGAAACGCCCTGCAAGTCGGATTCGTATTTCGATTCCAGCCCCACGCCCCCGACGTTGTCGGCGTTGACAAAGCCTAAGACGTTCGCCGCCAGCGCGTTGTTGGGATAGTAGCGCTTGGAATCGGGCTGTAACCAGATTCCCTGCAGGCGCCGGGGGGCGGACTTGTGGTCGGATTTGAGCACGTCCTTGCCCGACGTGTTTTTCTCCGTCAGCTCGTGCCCCTCCTCGTCTATGAAGCCGTTCATGAAGCGGCGCACTTCGTCCGCCGTGCCCTGCTCTACCTTCTTCTTGATTATCGCGTACTGGTTGCGCGTGTTCTCCATCTGCTTGACAATCGCCCCTTGGTCAACGCCCAGAATGCGGCTTAACCCTCTGGCAATATAGGACTGGTCAAGCAGTCGGGGCGGGTAGTATTCCTGCCTCTTTTTGGCGGCGCTTGCGGCGTCCTCCCTCTGTTCCTCCTGTTGCTTCTCCACGAATTGTTGAATTTCCTTGGGGGAAATAATCACGGTCTCGGCGCTGGCGGACGCCGCCATAATCACGCCGTTGCGGTCGTAAATCGTCCCCCGCGACGCCGTGATGACCGCGCTCCGGGTCTGCTGGTGCGCGGCGCGTTCCTGTAGCGCGGTGTGCTGGCGTATTTGCAGGTCGTACAGCTTGAAAAAGAGCGCGACGAACGTGGCGACGCCCAGCAGAACCATTACCCACAAAACGCGGGTTCGGACAACCTGATTGGCGCGGCGGGCTTCCTCCACCCTGCGCGGCGACGGGCGCTCTTCGCGCTCCTCGCGGAACGTGAAAACGTCCGAAAAGACGCCTTCGAGCATGAAGCCCATGCGCGAAACCAGCCCGCCCAGAATATCTAAAAGACGTTCGGGCATGTTAGCCTCCTATAATCGAAACGGAACGGCGTAAGCGCAATTCCGGAAAACCTGCGGATAAGCGGGGAGCAAGAAGCCGCGCTTCTCGCTCCCCGTCTGCTGTCGCAATATCGGCGGCCCGGAATTGTCTCGGCTGCGCACTCCATTATAATGCGGCGCTTAACTGAAAAATTCCTTTATGGCCTCAAAACCGTGTAACGCGGAAGCCGCCCACTGGCTAAGTACGCCGCTTTCCTCCTCCTGATAGACAACCACCGTGTCCCCGTCGGAGAGGTCAACATACGAAACCTGACTGGCGGCGGGCATGGACATTCCGGCGTCCTCGGCGGCCTGTTGCACGGTCTCCCGGTCGAACATCCGCTTATACTCCGCGTTCAGTTTCGCGTTTTCGTTTTCCAGACTCTGAAGCTCGCTTTTCAGTTGCACCGTCTCGGTGGAGAGGCGGGTGAGCTCGATGCAGTTCATCAGCACGAGCAACGCAACGGCCAGCGCCGCCACAACGCCCAGAATCGCGGGGAGAGAGACATGAACCGCCGCTCTCCGCCCGGCCGTCGCACGGGCTTTCCGGCGCCTGCGCTCGTGCGTCAACTCGCCGGCCTGTTCCAGTTCCCGCTGTCGTATCGTCCAATCCAGTCCTCTGGCCAGGTTGTCGCTCATAGCGGTCCTTCGCACGAAACGCTCTTCCCTCGCCACCAACTCCATGGCAATTCCCCCTTTGTTTCGGCGCGTCGTCGCGCCGTTCCTTATATAGGCACAGCCGCGCTTTCACGCGCCCTACCTTCGCAAATGCCGGCGGGGGCTATTCCCCCTCTGTCGCCTTGCGGCGACATCTCCCCCAAAGGGGGCGACAAGAACGGTTTTCCTCAACGGCAACTCCCCCAAAGGGGCGGCGGCGTTGCCCCAAACGGGGGCGGCTCCGCTAAACGTCAAGCGGGTCTAACTTCTCGACCGCCCGCAGTTTCGCGCTGCGGCTTCGCGGATTGGCTTCCAGTTCGGCGGCGTCCGGCGTCACGGGCTTCCGCGTCACAAGCCTGACCTTCGGGCGGCGTCCGCACACGCACGCCGGGAAATCCGGCGGGCATACGCAACCTTGCGCGAACTCCTTGAACGCTCGCTTCACTATCCTGTCCTCCAAGGAATGGAACGTAATCACGGCCAGCCGTCCGCCGGGGCGCAAATGTTTTACGGCGGCTTCCAGCATGGGCGGCAGGGCGTCCAACTCGCCGTTGACGGCGATTCTTATCGCCTGAAACGTGCGCTTGGCGGGATGTTGCTTTTCCCGCAGGGCGCGGGCGGGCATGGCGGCGCGGATAATTTCCGCAAGCTCCGTTGTCGTCCCCACCGGGCGCGCCTCCCGCGCCCGGACTATCGCCCGCGCAATCGCGGGGGCGTAGCGCTCCTCGCCGTACTCGTACAGTATCCGCCTTAACTCGCCTTCCGCCCACGTATTGACGACTTCATACGCCGACAACGGGGAATCCGTGTCCATGCGCATATCCAGCGGGGCGGTACGGAGATAGGAAAAGCCCCGCGACGGGTCGTCTAACTGCGGCGACGACACGCCCAAATCAAACAGCGCCCCGTCGATTTCGGAAACCCCCGCGCTTTGCAGGAGCGCGTCAAGGTCGGCGAAAGAGCCGCGCAGGAGCGCGACGCGTTCGCGCCAAGGCGCGAGGCGTTCGGCGGACGCCGACAGCGCTTCCGGGTCGCGGTCAATGCCGATAAGCCGCCCCGTGCTTAAACGCCGGACGATTTCCGACGCGTGCCCGGCGCGTCCGAGCGTGCCGTCCACGTAAACGCCGTCGGGGCGCACGGCTAACGCCTCCATGCAGGCGCCGAGCAGGACGGGCGCGTGACGGTATTCCATGCTTCCTCACTCCCGGAACTTGCCTTTTCAGTATAACCGCACTTTCCCGAATTGGCAAGTGTTTTTTTCGGAAAACGGGAAAAATTTTGAAAAGAATCCGCTTTCGGACGCCGAAACGCAAACAAACGTTTCATTTTCCGCTTTGCGCGAAACGTCGGCTTGCGTTTTGCCGCCCGCGTTGCGCGGACGCACGGGCTTTCCGCGCCGCCTCCGGCTTCCGGAAGGCGCGGCGCGGAAAGCCGCGTTTGCGCTTGTATGGAAATCAGGCTTCCTGCTTGGCGGCTTCGGGGTTCGAGCCGATTTTCTCCCGCTTCTCCTGAATCCGGGCGGCGGAGACCGAACGGAAGCGGGCGCGGTTCTCCTTGACCTCGTTGGCCGCCTTCTGGATGATTTCCTCCGTGCGGGCGAGGGAATCTTCCGCGTACTCGTTCGCCACTTGGAAAAGCTGTCTGGCGCGCTCCTCGGCTTGCGCGATTATCTGGTGCGCCTGCTCCTGCGCCTTGTAGACCACTTCGCTTTCGGAAACCATCTTCCGGGCGGTCTGCTCCGCCTGCCTTACGATGCGGTCGGCTTCGCGCTTGGCTTCGTCCTTGAACTTGTCGCGGGCGGCTAAAAGCTCTTGGGAACGCTTGAACTCTACCGGAAACTGCGCTTTTAACTCGTCCAACAGGTCAAGAACCTCGTCGCGGTCGACTTTGCACATCCCGGTCTGCAAAGCCACGGGACGCGCTTCCTCGATTTTCTCGTAGAGCATGTCAATCAGACGGTCCACTTCATTGGCCATAATTCATTCTCCTTTTACTTCATCATATCCCGCACGAGGGGAATGACGGCCCCCGGCAGATAGTTTTCAAGCGGTTGACGATAGCGAATCATCTCCCGCGCCATGGAAGAGCTGAAATGGCGGAATCGGGGGCTTGCCGGCAGAAACAGGGTTTCCAGCCCCTCGCGTATGCCCCGGTTAATCATCGCAAGCCGGACTTCCGCGTCAAAGTCGGACGCGTCGCGGACGCCGCGCACAATCGCCGCCGCCCCGCGCATGGCCGCGTAATCGGCCAGCAGTCCGGGGTAAAGCTCCGCCTCGACGTTGGGCAAGTCCGAAACGGCGGCTTGCACCAAGAGAAGTTTCCGTTCCGGCGCGAACATCTGGTTTTTCTTTTCTGCGTTGGGGCTCACGCACACCCATACCTTGTCAAATATGGCGGCGGCGCGGGCAATCACGTCGTAATGCCCCAGCGTGATGGGGTCGAAGCTCCCGGAACAGACGGCGGTTTTCATGGGGCTCTCTCCTCGTTTGAAACGGCGTCGCCGTCGGCGCGCCGGAAGAGCGTGACGGCGATTTTCCCGTAACGGTAAGTACGTCCGGCGCGGATAGTCCCCGGCAGGGCGGGGAAAGGCGCAGTGCGCGGAGATTCGGCTACTATTATACCACGCGGTTTCAGAATGTCAAATGCCGCGACGCCCTTTACGGCGGCTTCCAGCAGTCCCGACGCGTAAGGGGGGTCAAGGAAAATCAGGTCAAAGCGTTCTTTCGTGCGGGCGAGGTATTCGAGCGCGTCCGTTTGCAGGACGGCCGCCCGGTCTTGCAGTCCGGTTTGGCGGAGGTTGTCCCGAATCAGCGCGACGGCTTTCGGGTTGCTGTCCGCGAACACCGCCCGCGCCGCGCCCCGCGACAGGCATTCTATGCCTAACTGCCCCGTCCCGGCGAACAAATCCAGAACGCGCCGCCCCTCGATGTCAAACTGTATGGCGCTGAACAAGCCCTCCTTGACGCGGTCGGTCGTCGGGCGGGCGTCAAGCCCTTCCAAAGCCCGGAGGCGCCGCCCCCGCGCCGTGCCCGTGATGACCCTCATGCCGTCCGCCTCCTTTGCGACAAACAAGCGCGAGCCGTCTGGGGGACGCATGGCGCTTTCGCCTATTTTACTGTAACGCCCCGGAATTTTCAATAGGCTTTCGGAAATTTTCGCGCCGAAAATCGAGAAAAATTTGAAAATTTTTTGAAAACTTTTGCCGGACGCCTTTCCCGGCGCCAAAAATTCCCGATTTTCCGCCCTTTTTCGTCGTCGGCGGCGCCGCCGTCCCCGGACGGGGCGCGCACGGAAAACCGCCCTCTCCGAAAAATCGGAAAGGGCGGCTTTGCAAAATCCCTCGCGCAGATTTTCCGGCGTATCTTTGCGGCGTATGGCTTGCCTGTCGGCGCGGATTGTGCTATACTGTCGGAAAAGAGAGACGAATCGCCATAAGGGAGGACTTTTCATGGAAACCGTCTACATCACCGGACACCGCAACCCGGATTCGGACTCCATCATCTCCGCGCTCGCCTACGCCGCGCTCAAAAACGCGCTGGGCGAACGGAACTACGTCGCGGCGCGGCTGGGGAGCGTCAGCGACGAAACGCAACTTATCCTCGACCGCTTCAACGCGGAGCCGCCCGTGCTCATCAACAACGTGCGCAACCAAGTGCGCGACCTCGACTTTGACACCCCGCCCATGATTTCCCCCGCCGCCACCATCAGCCGCGCCTCCGAAGCCATGCAGGAAGCCCATATCGCCGTGTTGCCCGTCGTCAACGAGGACGGCACGCTGTTCGGCATGCTCTCCGCCGGGGATGTCGCCAACTACGATATGGCGTGCGTGCACGACCCCGTGATACAGCCCGTGCCTATCTACAACGTCGTTTCCGTGCTGGAAGGCAAGATTCTGCACCGGGGCGGGGAAGTCCGCGACGCCATTTCCGGGGAAATCAATATCGCCCTTCCCGCCGGACGCGAACACCTCCTCTTTTCCGACAAAAACACCATCGTCATTTGCGGCGACCAGCCGGAAATGCTCAACCGCGCCTTGGAAATCGGCGTGGACTGCGTGATAGTCTGTCAGGCGGAAGTGGAGCCGGACGTGCTGGAACGCGCCGGGGAAACCTGCATTATCGCAACCCCGCTGGACGCCTACCATACCGTGCACCTGCTCTGCCATTCGCAACCCATTTCCCATATCTGCAAGCGCAACAATAAGGATATGGTGGCGTTCCGGCTTGACGACTATATTGCCGACGTGGAAAACAAGGTCTTGGAGAGCCGCTTCCGCGCCTATCCGATTCTGGACGAAAACGAGCACGTCGTCGGGACGCTCTCGCGTTTCCACCTGCTCCGCCCGCGCCGCAAGCGCGTTATCCTTCTTGACCACAACGAACAGGCGCAATCCGTGCCCGGACTGGAAGAGGCGCGGATTATGGAAATCATCGACCACCACCGCCTCGCCGACATCCAGACCACGAACCCCGTATACGTGCGCAACGAGCCCGTGGGGAGCACGTGCACCATTATCGCGGGGATGTATCAGGAAAAGGGCATGATGCCCACGGAGAAAATCGCGGGGCTGTTGGCGGCGGGCATCGTCTCCGATACCGTCATGTTCAAGTCGCCGACCTGCACGCCGCGTGACATCGCCGTCGCAAACCGCCTCGCCCGTATCGCTAACGTGTCGCTGGACGAACTCGGACGCGCTATCTTCTCCGCCACCAGCAGCGACGACAAGACCGTGCAAGCCATGCTCGGCACCGACTACAAGGAGTTCCACATTGCCGGGCACAGCCTCGCCGTAAGCCAGATTACGTGCATGGACTCCGACCGCGTGTTAAAGCGCAAGGACGAGTTCCTCGCCGCCATGCGCGACACCCTCAGGAAGAAACGCCTTGACACGGTTGTGCTCATGATTACCGACGTTCTGCTTGAGGGCACGCAACTGCTGTTCGTGGGCGACGACGAGAGCATCCGCCACGCGTTCAACCTCAAAGCCGACGCCGGGAACTGCGCGTTCCTGCCGAAAATCATGTCCCGCAAGAAGCAGGTCATTCCCACGCTTTCCGCTATGTGGGGCTGATGAAACATCCTGCCTGAACGGTTGCGTGTCCCCAAAGCCCTCCCCTATGGGGAGGGTGGCGCGTAAGCGCCGGGAGGGGAATACAACCCCCTCTGTCGCCTTGCGGCGACATCTCCCCCAAAGGGGGAGACTTTAGGCGGTTCAAGCGTTCAGGTTGAAGCAATTTTAAGGAGAAGCTATGGAAGAGCAATCCCGCATTCGCAACTTTTCGATTATCGCCCATATCGACCACGGCAAGTCCACCCTCGCGGACCGCCTTCTGGAGAAGTGCGGCGCGGTGGAGGCGCGGCAGATGGAAAACCAGTTGCTCGACAACATGGACTTGGAGCGGGAGCGCGGCATTACCATTAAAGCCCGCGCCGTGCGCCTGCGCTATCCCGCCAAGGACGGGCATACCTACACGCTGAACCTTATCGACACCCCCGGCCACGTGGACTTCCACTATGAGGTTTCGCGCTCGCTGGCGGCTTGCGAAGGCGCGTTGCTGGTCGTGGACGCCACGCAAGGCGTGGAGGCGCAGACCCTCGCCAACACGTACCTCGCCATGGAGCACGACTTGGAGATTTTGCCCGTATTCAACAAAATCGACCTGCCCGCCGCCGACGCCCAACGCGCCAAACAGGAAGTGGAGGACATCATAGGCCTGCCCGCCCTCGACGCCCCGGAGATTTCCGCCAAACTCGGAATCAACATTGACGCGGTCATGGAAGATATTGTGGCGAACGTGCCGCCGCCGTCGGGAGACCCCGACGCCCCCTTGAAGGCGCTGGTTTTCGACAGCCAATACGACAGTTACAGGGGCGTTATTGTCTACGTGCGCCTGAAGGAAGGGCGCCTGCGCAAGGGCGGGACCGTCCGCATGATGGCGACGGGCGCGGCGTATCAGGTTGTCGAATGCGGGCATTTGCTCCCGTTGGGGCTGGAGCCCTGCGACGTTTTAGAAGCCGGCGACGTGGGCTATTTTACGGCGTCCATTAAGAATGTCGCCGACACCCGCGTGGGCGATACCGTCACGGACGCCGACAACCCCGCCGCCGAACCGTTGCCGGGTTACCGCCCCGCCCAGCCCATGGTCTACTGCGGAATCTATACGGAGGACGGCTCCCGCTATCCCGACCTGCGCGACGCCTTGGAGAAACTCCGCCTGAACGACGCGTCGCTGTCGTTTGAGCCGGAATCGTCGGTTGCGCTGGGATTTGGCTTCCGTTGCGGCTTTCTGGGCATGTTGCATATGGAAGTCATACAGGAGCGCATAGAGCGCGAGTTCGACCTTGACCTTGTGACGACGTTGCCTTCCGTCATTTATGAAGTCACGAAAACAGACGGGACGGTCGTCCGCGTGGACAATCCGCACAACTACCCCGACCCGGCGTCCATCCAATCCGCCGAGGAGCCTTACGTCAAGGTGTCGATTATCACGCCCAACGACTTTGTGGGCGCGATTATGCCCCTGTGCCAAGACAGGCGCGGGCAGTTCAAGGATATGCAGTACCTTGACACGCGCCTTGTCGAGATTCACTATGAAATGCCCCTCAACGAGATTATCTACGACTTCTTCGACACGCTCAAAGCCAGCACGAAAGGCTACGCGTCGCTGGACTACGAGCTTTCGTCGTACCGTCCGAGCGAGCTTGTGAAAGTCAACCTGCTTGTCAACGGGGAGCAGGTGGACGCGTTAAGCTTCATCGCGCATAAGGATAAGGCGTATGGGCGGGCGCGGAAGCTGTGCGAAAAGCTCAAGGAGAACATCCCGCGCCAGTTGTTCGAGGTGCCCATACAGGCGGCTATCGGCGGGCGCATTATCGCCCGCGAAACGGTCAAGGCTATGCGGAAAGACGTGCTTGCCAAGTGCTACGGCGGCGACATCACGCGGAAAAAGAAGCTGTTGGAGAAGCAGAAAGAGGGCAAGAAGAAAATGCGCAGTCTGGGGAGCGTCCAGATTCCTACGGAGGCGTTTTTGGCTGTCCTCAAACTTGACGAGTGAAACGGGAAGCGGTGAATTTGCGCGTGTTAAAGAGACACAGAGTATCATTCGCAAGGGGGGCGCGGGACGGCGTTCCTATCGGGCTGGGATATTTCGCGGTGGCGTTCTCGCTGGGTATCGCCGCCCGCAACGCCGGATTGAACGCCGCGCAGGGATTCTTTATCAGCTTTTTCGGCATGGCGTCGGCGGGGGAGTACGCCGCCCTTACCGTTATCGCCGCGAACGCCTCTTACGTGGAAATGGCGTTAGTGACCCTTATCGCCAACGCCCGCTATCTGCTCATGAGCTTTGCGTTAAGCCAGCGTTTCGACCCCGCCGCGCCCTTGCGCCACCGTCTGCTTGTCGGCTACTGCGTCACAGACGAGCTTTTCGGAATCGCAATCGCGCAGCCCGCGCCCCTTGACCCGTGGCACAGCTACGGCTCCTACGCGGTTGCTATTCCGTGCTGGGCGACGGGCACGGCGGTCGGCGTCATCGCCGGCAACCTGTTGCCGGGGCGCGCCGTCAGCGCGTTGAGCGTGGCGCTGTTCGGAATGTTCCTCGCCGTGGTCGTCCCGCCCGCGAAAAAAGATAAGGTTATCCGTTTCTTCGTGCCGTTGAGCTTTGCGGCGTCGTTCGCGGCGTCCCGACTGCTCCCGGCGCTCTCCGGCGGGACGCGCACAATCCTATTAACGCTCCTGCTGTCAGGGCTGGCGGCGGCGCTGTTCCCCGTCCCCGACGACGAATCCCAACCGAAAGAGGGGAGAAACCATGAGGCATAACATTTGGCTGTATATCGCCGTCATGGCGGTCGTGTGCTACGCTATCCGCGTTCTGCCGCTCACGCTCCTGCGGCGGCGCATTCAAAACCGCTTCCTGCGCTCCTTCCTTTATTACGTGCCCTACGTCACGCTCTCCGTCATGACCTTCCCCTCTATCATAGAGGCGACGCGCTCCCCGGTCGCGGGCGGCGCGGCGTTAGGTTTGGGCGTCCTGCTGGCGTGGATGGGCGCGGGATTGTTCCCGGTGGCGGTCTCGTGTTGCGCGATAGTGTTCGCGCTGGAATGGTTTCTGGCGGCGGCATGAGCTACGGGGAACGGCTTCCGGAAGAGGCGGAGGCGTTGCGGCGGCGGTTTGGAAAACACGTCCCCGGATTGATGGGCGCGTCCCGCGCCTACGCCGTGCTCTGCCCGCTCTTGGAGGGCGGGCGCGGCTTGGAACTGCTCTATGAAGTCCGGGCGGCGGGAATCCGTCAGGGCGGGGAGGTGTGCTTTCCGGGCGGGCGCATGGAGGGCGGCGAGACGCCGTTAGAGTGCGCCCTGCGCGAGACGGAAGAAGAGCTTTCGATACCCCGCGAATACGTCGCGCCGCTGGGACGCATGGATTTTATCTGCAATCAGCGCGGGTTTTTACTGCACCCCGTCCCGGCGTTCATACGCGCCGACGGGCTGAAATTTTTGAAGCCGTCGGCGGCGGAAGTCGCGGAGACGTTCGCGGCGCCGCTGTCGTTCTTCCGGGAGACCCCGCCGCAAGTCTACGCCTACGAGCTTGCGCCGCGCCCGCCCCGCGATTTCCCCTATCAGGAAATCGGAATCGCCCCCGATTACCCTTGGGCGCCGGGACGCGTGGAAGTTCCCGTATGGCATTGGCGCGGGCGCGTCATATGGGGCATGACGGCGCGGATTACCGCGTATCTTGTCAACAGCCTTTGACCCGGAATTTTCCGCAGTTGGAGCAAATAGAAAGGGGAAAAATATGAAACGTGCGGAGGGAAGGAAGCGGCTATGGCTGATACCGCTGGGCATTCTGGCGGCGCTACTATGCGTAGCGGGCGCATACGTGGGGTACGTTTTCCTGAGCTACTCCCGGATTCCCGACTTTCAAGCGCTGTCCGTCGAGGGAAGCGCGGAGGAAACGGCGTCGCTTGGCGTTGAGTATACGGCGGTATCCTATAACATAGGGTTCGGCGCCTATACGCCGGAGTTCACGTTCTTCATGGACGGCGGCTCCGAAAGCTGGGCGGCGTCGAAAGAAAGCGTTGTCGCGTGCGTGGAGGGCGCGGCGGAAACCGCGCTTTCCTTTGACCCGGACATCGTGCTGTTTCAGGAAGTGGACACGGATTCCACCCGCAGTTACCACGTAGACGAGGCGGAGATAATTCGCGCCGCCTTTCCCGGTTACGACAGCGCCGCCGCCGTCAACTACCATTCGGCTTTCCTGATGTACCCCCTTTGGCGCCCTCACGGCGCGTCCAACTCCTGCCTGCTGACGGAAAGCGCTTTTGACGTTACGTCCGCGCTCCGGAGAAGTTTTCCGATTGCGTCCGGCTTCAAAAAGTTTCTGGATTTGGACCGTTGCTATTCCGTATGTCGGATTCCGGTTGAGAACGGAAAAGAGCTGGTCGTGATGAACGCCCACCTCTCCGCCTACGGCACGGACTCCGGCCAAGGCGAGGCGCAGTTGGAAATGCTGTTCGCGGATATGGCGGCGGAGTACGAAAAGGGCAACTATGTCATTTGCGGCGGCGACTTCAACCACGACTTCCCCGGCAATTCACGGGAGGCGCTCAATCCGGGCACGGATGAAATTTACAGTTGGTGCCAGCCCCTGCCCGGCGAAATCCTGCCGGACGGCTTTTCCGTTTGCGCGGACTACTCCGAAGGGCTGGTTCCGTCCACGAGGAACACGAACATCCCCTACGGCCCCGACAGCTTCACCGTGATTCTGGACGGCTTCATTATCTCCGACAACGTGCTGTGCAACGGCACGCAAGTCGTCGATACCGGGTTTGTTTACAGCGACCACAACCCGGTATGGATGCGCTTTGTCCTTCAGTAAAACTTGACGCCGACTTTTTCGCCGTCGCCCTTGACAAGCCCGCTTTCGCGGCGTATATTAGCGGAGCGCCGACTACTTCTCCCCCGCCCCGGCGGATATGCTCAACGACTTGTTTTTAGGGCTGTCCGTTGTCGCGCTTGCGCCGGCAATCCGGCTTGGCGTCCTGCTGATACAAGACCCAAAAGGCGTGGTCAAAAACGCGCTGTTCCATACCGCGAAAAAATGACGCGCTGAATCGGCGCGGACAGGGCTTCCTGTCCGCGCTGTCCACATGTTAAAGGAGGGAAACCGCATGTCCGAAAGGAAACGCGCCGCCGCGCTGGTCACAGGCTCCTCGCGGGGAATCGGGCGCGCTATCGCCCGCCGCCTCGCGCAGGAGGGCTGGGCGGTGTGCGTCAACTGGCACGAGCGCCGCGACGCCGCCGAAAGCCTTGTGCGGGAGATTTTAGACGCCGGGGGCGACGCCATTGCCGTGGGCGCGGACGTGTCCGACCCGGACGCCGTGTCGCGTATGGTTCACGAAACGGAATCGCGCCTCGGCCCCCCGGAACTGCTTGTGAATAACGCAGGCGTGGCGGGGCAATGCCTGTTCCAAGACATTACCGACGAATTATGGAACCGCTATTTTGCCGTGAATCTGGGCGGGGCGCGGAACGCTATCCGCGCCGTACTGCCGCATATGCTTCACGAAAAGTGCGGCTGTATCTTGAACATATCCTCTATTTGGGGCTTGCGCGGCGCGAGTTGCGAGACCGCTTACGCCTGCACGAAGGCGGCGCTCATCGCCCTGACGCGTTCGCTTGCCTTGGAGCTTGCGCCGTCTGGAATCCGCGTGAACTGTATCGCGCCGGGGGTTGTCAATACCGACATGACGCAAGTCCTCGGCGCGGAGACGTTGCGGGAGCTTGCCGCGCAAACCCCGCTGGGGCGTCTTGGAACGGCGGAGGACATCGCCAACGCCGCCGCGTTCCTGTGCTCCGACGGCGCGTCGTTCGTCACGGGGCAGGTTCTGTGCGCCGACGGCGGCTTTATCGTGTGACGCGTTGGGAGGCGGTTATTTTGCGCGTGCTGATTGTGGAGGACGAAAAGCGTCTGGCGGAGACGCTCAAGGATATGCTCGAAATGGACGGCTACACCGCCGACACGCGTTACGACGGGGAAAGCGGTCTGGACGAGGCCTTGTCCGGGATTTACGATGTCTGCATTTTGGATGTCATGCTACCTAAAATAGACGGCTTTACTGTCCTAAAGCGTCTGCGGGAGGCAAAAAGCGGGCTTCCGGTACTGCTCCTTACGGCGCGTTCGGAAGTGTCCGACCGCGTGCGCGGCCTTGACAGCGGCGCCGACTACTACCTGACAAAGCCCTTTGAGCCGAAAGAGCTTTTAGCCTGCGTCCGCGCCTTGACGCGCCGGCAGCCAGAGTTGCGCGAAACGGGCGTCATAGAGTACGGAGACCTCACGCTGGAAAAAAGCGGCTTCGCGTTGCGTTGCGGCGAGCGGAGTTTGCGGTTGAGCAAGAAGGAATACGACCTCATGGAACTGCTCATGCTGAACCGCGAACTGGTCTTGACGAAAGAAAACATCCTGCTGAAAATCTGGGGCTACGAGAGCGGCGACGAAAACAGCGTGGAGGTTTATATATCCTTCCTGCGCCGCAAGCTGTCCCATTTGCGCTCCGCCGTCCGGATTCGCACTATCCGCATGGCGGGCTACCGTTTGGAAAAGGCGGCGGAATCGTAATGCTTCGGAAACTGCGTTTAAAATTTGTCGCGCTGTCGATGTCGCTGGTGACAATCGTGCTGGCGGCGGTGATGTGCGCGGCGGTCGTGTCGGCGCGGGACAACCTCGAACATATCAGCCGCGACGCGTTGCGCCGCGCTATGGACGGAAAGCGCGTGGCGATTGGCGGCAAAAACGCCGCCCTGCCCTACTTCACAGTCGAAATTTGGAGCGGGAAGGAGGGTTTCAACGGGACGGACTATTTCCTAAGCGGGACTTATCCGGGACTGCAAGACACGGAAGAGCTAAGGGAAATTATCGCGGCTTGCCGGGAACAGCCCAAAAGCGAGGGCTGGCTTCCCGAATACGGCTTGCGCTATCTGCGGCGCGGCAACGAACTGTTTACGCGCATCGCGTTCGTGGACACGTCCATGGAAACGGAGACGTTGCGGAAGACAATACAGTCGCAGTCTGTGATAGCGCTGATAGCGCTATTGCCCCTGATGGGCGTGTCGGTACTGCTCTCGCGCTGGGCGGTCGCGCCCGTCGAAAAGGCGTGGCGGCAACAGAAGCAGTTCCTCTCCGACGCGTCCCACGAGTTGAAAACGCCTTTAACGGTCATCCTGTCCAACGCGGAACTGCTGGAGGCGTCGGAGCTTCCGGAACGCCCCCGGCGGCGGGCGGAAAACATCCGGGCGGAGGCGGGGCGCATGAAAACCTTGGTGGAGGAAATGCTGACGCTGGCGCGGGCGGACAACGCGCCGCCGTCGGCGGCTTACGGGGAAGTGTCGCTGTCGGACATCGCGCTGGACTGCGCGTTATCGTTTGAGCCCGTCGCCTTCGAGGCGGGCAAGCCGCTGTTGTACGAAATCGCGCCGGACTTGAAAATCATCGGCGACGCGGAAAAACTGCGGCGTCTGGTCTCCGTCCTGCTCGACAACGCCTTGAAGTACGGCGCGGACGGCGGCGCGGTCTCCCTTGCGCTGGAGAAAACGGAGCGCCACGCGAAACTCACGGTCAGCAATCCGGGGGCGCCCATCCCCCCGGAGACGCTTTCGCATTTGTTTGAGCGCTTCTATCGCGGCGACGCGTCGCGGGGGGAATCGTCGGGCTTCGGCTTAGGGTTGAGCATTGCCGACGCTATCGCAAAGGAGCATAAGGCGGTTTTGCGCGCCGAAAGCGACGAAACGTCCACGCGTTTTTACGCCCTCTTCCCGCTCCCCCGCACGGATACGAAACGCGTCCCGAACAAAAGCGCGTCGTGACGGAAAAAACGCGTTTCCGGAAAGCCCGAAACGCCTTTATAACAAAGAAAAAGAGCCGGGCGGAAAGCCCGGCTTTTCATTCGCGCCCCGTGCGGCTGTCATAGCGCTTCCATACGCTTGGACAAGCGCCGCGACGCGCCGTTTTTGGAGTTAGCGTTGCCTTATGGGTTGCCCGGAAAACCGGACGGCGCGGAGCTCGCGCTTCGCGCCGTCCCATAACGCAGTCGAAATTTGTTCGCGGGGCCCCTTCCGGCGTCGATTGGGCTTAACGTTGCCCTATCGTTTCCGCCGAACCCGCGCACATCGCCCCCTATGGGCTTAGAACTGCCTTATGACTGAGCCCGACCCGCCGCGCCTGAAGTTGCGGGGCGTTTTCCGCGCCTTATCGCAACGCTTGCAAAGCCGTTTGTTTGCGGCGTTTCCGTTCCGTCCAAGCGCGGCGCGGAAAGTCAAAACTCAATCTTGCCGTCGTAGGCGCCGTTGATAACGTAATAGGCGGCGCGTTCCTCCGGCTTCACGTACAGCTTGAACTCGATGATTTGGGCGCGCTTCTTCTCCTTGCGGAAATCGGCTTTCGCGGCTTCGACGAGGTCGTCAATCACGGCTTCCGCGCCCTCAAACTGCACGTAAACGACGGGTTTCATGCTCTCGGCCTGCGCCTTGCGTTCGGCGCGCTTGCGGGCGGATTCCTCGCGCTCTTCCGGGGTCATCTTGCGGCGCGGCTTGCGCGGCTTCTTTCCCGAAACGGTCTCCTGCGCAACTTCCTGCTCTTCCGCGACTTCCACAACGTTGTTTTCGTCCATGATAATTATCCTCCTTTGAACGCTTTTTTTCGTCAGGCTTATCAGACCTTCGCTATGGGGGCATTATAATAGATTACGAGACAAAACGCAATAGGCAAATTTGATTTTTTTGCGTTTTTTTTCAATTTTCTTTCAAAAATTTTGGGCGGTTTTGAGATTCGGACGGGCGGCGCGGCTTTTGGGCTTGCGTTCGCCGTGCGCAAAGCGAATTTTCGGCTCCGGACGCCCCCGCCGCAACCTTACGGCAAGCCGTTTTCGAGGCTCGCGGGCGCGTCCGGAACGGCGCCGCGAAAACCGCGTTGCGATAACCCGACGGACGGGCAGCCATAAGCCCCCCGGCGGGCGCGCCGCGGCTTTCGGAAACGGTTCGACAGATTATGACAGCGTTACGTTCGGGCGGCGGCGCTTGGCGCTTGTTTTTTGGGGGGCGTTGTGGTATGATACGCAAGATTTTTTCGTTACGACGGGAGGTGGAAACATGAACGCGACAAGGCAAATCACGGAGGCGGAGTTATCCCGGCAGAGGGAATACGAAAGCGCAGTCCGCCGACTGTTCGAGGCGCGGGGGGAGCGCCCCGCCGCCATGGTGGACACGTTCGGCTGTCAGCAGAACGTCGCCGACGGCGAACGCCTTGCGGGAATGCTAAAGAACATGGGCTTTGCGTTTACGCAAGACCCCCGCGAGGCGGACGTTGTGCTTCTCAATACCTGCGCCGTGCGGGAGCACGCCGAACAGCGCGTGTTCGGCAATCTGGGCGCGTTGACGCACACCAAGCGCGACAACCCCGCGCAAATTATCGCGCTGTGCGGCTGTATGGCGCAGGAGCCGCGGGTAAGCGAGCGCGTGAAGCAGTCGTATCCGCACGTGGACTTGGTTTTCGGCCCCCACGCGCTTTGGAAGTTCCCGGAGTTGCTCTGGAAGGTCTACGAGAAGCGCGGGCGCGTTTTCGCGGCGGACGACGAGCCCGGAACAATCGCGGAGGGACTGCCCGTCGAACGCGGGAAGGGCGTCCGGGCGTGGGTCTCCATTATGTACGGCTGCGACAACTTCTGCTCCTACTGCATTGTGCCGTATGTGCGCGGGCGGGAGCGCTCGCGCTCGCCGGAGGCGGTCGAGGCGGAGGTGCGCGAACTCGTCGCGGCGGGCTATAAGGACATTACGCTTTTGGGGCAGAACGTCAACTCCTACGGGCGCGGCACGGACTGCGATTTCGCCGATTTGCTGGCGCGTCTGGACAAAATCCCCGGCGAATACTGGATACGCTTTATGTCAAGCCACCCCCGCGACGCCTCGGAAAAATTGTTCCGCACGATGGCGGAGAGCGAACACGCGGCGCGGCAACTGCATTTGCCTTTCCAGTCGGGCAACAACCGCATACTGCGGGAAATGAACCGCCGCTACACGCGGGAACATTATTTATCGTTAATCGCCGCCGCCCGTAGCTTTATGCCCGGACTGCCGCTGACTTCCGACGTAATCATCGGCTTTCCCGGCGAGACCGAAGCCGAAGCCGGCGATACCATTTCCTTGGCGGAGGAAGTCGGCTTTCACGCGCTCTTTACGTTTATTTACTCCCCGCGTCCGGGCACGAAAGCCGCGTCCATGCCCGACCCCGTGCCCCGCGAGGAAAAGCAACGCCGGTTTGACAAACTGCTGGAAGTTCAAAACGCCCGCTCGACCGCCTTGCACGCCGCTTATATTGGCAAGACCGTGCGCGTTTTGGTTGACGGCTTGAGCGGGGATTCCGCGCACCCCTTGACGGCGCGGACGGAGGGAAACCGCCTTGTTCGATTCGCGGGAGACCCCGCGTTAATCGGCGGCTTTGCGAACGTTACGATTACGGGAAACACAACTTGGTCTTTGTACGGCGAAGCCGCCCAACCGGAGACATAACAGAAAGCGGAGGGAGACATGGCGGACTTAACCCCCATGATGAAACAGTATCTGGAAATCAAAGCGGCCAACCCGGACAGCCTGCTGTTCTTCCGTCTGGGCGACTTCTACGAGATGTTCAACGAGGACGCCCGCATAGCGGCGCGGGAGCTGGACTTGACTTTGACAAGCCGCAACCACGGCAAATATAAGAAGTCGCCGGAGGAGACTATCCCCATGTGCGGCGTGCCCTACCACGCCTGCGAGGCGTATATTGCCCGCCTTATCGCCAAAGGCTACAAAGTCGCCATTTGCGAGCAGATGGAGGACCCCGCGACGGCGAAGGGGCTGGTCAAGCGCGATATTCTGCGCGTCGTGACGCCCGGCACGGTCATGGACGCCGCGTCGCTGGACGAGCGCCACAGCAACTATATTTGCGCGCTGTACCTCGACAACCCCATTTCCGACGAGAAACTTTCCAAACACGCCAAGGCGGGGCGGAAACTCGCCGACCGCCCGGTGATGTCCGAAGAGGACAGGGGGCTTTACGCGGAGTTTTACGAAAGGCTGGCGTCGCCGAACCCCGGCGCCGAAAGCGTCCCGGACGACGCGAAACAGAGCGGCGTACTGCCGCCGATTCCCGCCTCTGCGGGCGCGGCGTTCTGCGACTTGTCGACCGGAGAGGTTCGCGTCGCCTCGTTCCAAGGCTCCGACCGCGTAAGCCGCCTGACAAACGAGTTGGGGCGCTATTCCCCCGTGGAGGCGATTCTAAGCGCGGGCGCGTCCTCGTGCCTGCCGCTGGTCATGACCCTGCGCGACAAGTACGCCTGCCGCATGGAGAACGGCGCCAAACGCTTTGACCCCGCCGCCGCAAGCGAAATCATACAACGCCAGTTCGGCGAAAACGGCGCGGCGGTCTTGAAGGGCAAAGACGCGGCGTCGCTTGCGCTGGGCGCGTTGTTAAGCTACCTGTACGAGACGCAGAAAACCGACCTGTCCGATATCAACCGCATCGACTACGACGAGCAGAACCGTTTTATGGAACTCGACCTCGACGCCCGGCGCAATCTGGAGTTGACGCGCACTTACCGCGACCGCGAACGGCGCGGAAGCCTGTTATGGGTTCTGGATAAGACGCGCACGCCCATGGGGGCGCGTCTGTTGCGCGGCTGGCTGGAACGCCCGCTTTTGCGCGTCACGGACATCCGGCGGCGCAACGAGGCCGTGTCCGCGCTGGTCTCGGACAATATCGCCCGCGAAGAGCTGATAGCGGCGCTGTCGGGGCTGGGCGACATGGAGCGCCTGACGGGGCGCGTCGTGTACGGCACGGCGGGGGCGCGGGAACTCGTGCAGTTGCGCGCCGCCATGGAGAAGGCGCCGCAAATCCGCGACTGCCTCGCGCCGTTCCAAAACCGCCTCCTGCGGGAAGTCATGGACGCCGTCGACCCCTTGGAGGACTTGTCGTCCCGAATCGCGGCGGCGTTGAAAGACGAGCCGCCCGTGTCCGTGCGCGAAGGCGGCTTCATCCGCGACGGCTACAACGCCGAAGTGGACCGCCTGCGGCATATCCTCACGGGCGGCAAGGGCGTCATCGCCGAAATGGAGGCGAAGGAGCGCGAAGCCACCGGAATCCGTTCGCTCAAAATCCGCTATAATAAAGTGTTCGGCTACTATATCGAAGTGTCGAACACGTTCAAGGAACAAGTTCCCGAAAGCTATATCCGCAAACAGACGCTTGTCAACGCGGAACGCTTCATCACGCGGGAGTTGAAAGAGCTGGAGGAATCCGTGCTCACGGCGTCGGAGCGCGTTTCCGCGCTGGAATACGAACTCTTTGAGGATTTGCGCAAGGAGTTGACAAGCGCGGTTTCGCGCATTACGCAGACGGCGCAGGCTATCGCCGGGGCGGACGCGCTGGCGTCGCTGGCGTCAGTCGCCGTTGAAAATAGGTACTGTTGCCCCGAAGTGGACGAGTCGAGCGTGATTGAGATTCACGACGGGCGGCACCCCGTCGTAGAGAAAATGCTGAAGGACGCGCTTTTCGTTCCGAACGATACCTTTATGGGCGAGACAGAACAGCGCGTGGAGATTATTACGGGGCCGAATATGGCGGGCAAGTCCACGTATATGCGCCAAGTCGCGCTGATAGTCCTGATGGCGCAAATCGGGAGCTTTATCCCGGCGTCGTCGGCGCGTATCGGCGTCGTTGACCGCATTTTTACCCGCGTCGGCGCGAGCGACGATTTGTCGGCGGGGCAGTCCACGTTTATGGTCGAAATGACGGAAGTCGCGGAAATCCTGCGTTGCGCCACGAGCCGCTCTTTGCTCATACTGGACGAAATCGGGCGCGGCACGTCCACTTACGACGGCATGAGCATCGCCCGCGCCGTGCTCGAACACTGCGCAAAGAAAATCCGCGCAAAGACGCTGTTCGCCACCCACTACCACGAACTCACCGAACTGGAAAAGACCCTCCCCGGCACGGCGAATTATACGATAGCGGTCAAAGCCAAGGGCGAGGACATCGTATTCCTGCGGAAAATCGTCCCGGCGGCGCGGACAGAAGTTACGGCATTGAAGTCGCCAAACTCGCCGGACTGCCGCCGCAAGTTCTGAGCCGCGCCCGCGTGATTCTCAAAGAGCTGGAGGCGGAGGCGGGCAAGCCGCGCCCCGCGCCCGCCGCCCCGGAAGAGCAGGTTTCCATGGCGTCCATGGCGGAACAGGCGGTGATTGCCGCGCTGCGCCGCTGCCAGCCGGAGAGCATGACGCCCATGGAGGCGATGGGATTGCTGTACGAATGGAAAAAATCGCTGTCGTAAGGCAAACGGAACGTTGAAAGGAGCTTTCGCTATGAGTTCCCCCGCGCCGCTGATTCTGATTCCGTCCGTATGCTGGCTTCTCGCTATGTTCGCCGTCCGGAACATGAGCCGAACCCGCAAAAACTGGCTTTTCGCGCTGTCGCTTATCCTAACGATACTGCTTATGATTGCGCTGTTGCTGTTGCGGCTGTTCGCGTCGGGGGCGGGACTGCAATTATCCGCAAAGTCGGTTTTGCTGTCCGTTACGCTAACCCTGCTCGGCGGCGTGGGGATTTTCGGGCGGGCGTGGGGGCTCTACGAACGGGAAAAGCTGGCGTCGGAGGAAATCGCGCCGTACTGCGCCGCGTGTTTCGTGATGTTGGTCGGCGCGGTCGTCTCGTTCCATATCGCCCGCCTTTTCCCGCCCGCCTGACGTTGAAAGGATGCGAAAAAATGTCGGGAGAAATCACTATCAAAGAGCGCGACTGGAAAGCGGAAATCTTTATGCTTGCGCTTGCGTTCGTCGTCGCGCTTGCATTCGCGTCGCTGGTGTTGCCGCTGTTCGACTTGCCGCCGATTGCAAGCGGCGCCCTCAGCGGCTTGGCGGCGTATGCCGCCGCCCGCGTCGGCTACGGGATATTCCGTCCGGGCGGCGCCGTGCGGCGCATTGCGTGGGAGTTGACCGACGCCGCGCTTGTCCTCGACGGGCGCACGATTCCCCGCGACGCCATACGCGCCGCGCACTGCTGGCGCAACCGCGACGCGTTCGGGCATACGCTCCCCGGCTTGATTGTCAACATCGAGACGGGGCGGCGGAACGCGCTGTTGCGTTCGGCGGACGGCGGGGAGGAGCTCGCAAGGCTGGTTCACGCGCTGGGCGGGAAAGTCCCGGCGGATTGAGAGGCGGAACTATGGCGCATATACAAGTATTGGACAATCATGTGGCGGAGCTCATCGCGGCGGGGGAGGTTGTCGAACGCCCCGCGAGCGTGGTCAAAGAGTTAGTGGAAAACGCAATCGACGCGCAAAGCACGGCTATTAGCGTATCCATACGGCGCGGCGGCATGGCGGAAATCACGGTCAGCGACAACGGAATAGGAATCGCCCCGGACGAGTTGCCGTCGGCGTTCCTGCGCCACGCGACAAGCAAAATCCGTTCCGCCGACGACCTCGGCGCCATCGGGACGCTCGGCTTTCGCGGGGAGGCGCTGGCGGCGATTTGCGCCGTCAGCCGCGTGGAAGTCCGGACGCGGGAGCGCGGCGCCGAAACCGGGGCGCGTTTGCAATTAGAGGGCGGCGTATGCGGCGGCGTTGAGGAGTGCGGGACGCCGGAGGGCACGATAATCGCCGCGCGCGATTTGTTCTACAACACCCCGGCGCGGCTGAAGTTCATGCGCAAGGACAGCGCGGAGACCGCCGCCATTAACGGGCTTATGCAACGCCTCGCGCTCTCGCGCCCCGACATTTCGTTCCGCTTCGACAAGGACGGCGTAAACGCGTTGCATACCCCCGGCGACGGAAAGCTGTTGTCCGCGATTTACGCCGCCTACGGGCGCGACTTCGCCCGTTCGCTGTTGCCCGCGGAGGGGCGCGGCGGGGATGTCGCCGTGTCGGGCTACGTCACGTTCCCGGCGTTCGGGCGCGGCTCCCGCGCCATGCAGATGTTTTTCCTGAACGGGCGTTGCATCAAATCGCAACTGTTGACGGCGGCTTTGGAGGAGGCGTACAAGAACCAGAACCTGAAAGGCAAGTTTCCCGGTTGCGTGCTGTCGATAACCATGCCCGCGCATATGGCGGACGTGAACGCGCACCCGGCGAAAACGGAAGTCAAGTTCTCGAACGAGCGCGACCTTTTCCGGACGGTCTACCATACGATTTTAGACGACCTGACGGCGAAAGGCGCCCCGACGAACGTCGGGCTGTCGGACGGCGCGAGCGCCGCGCCGAATCCGGGCTTTTTCCAGTCCATGGACGCGAAAACCTACCGCGAACAGTCCGCGCCGCGCAAGCCGGAAAGCGTATGGAGCGGATACGGCGCGGAAAGCGCACGGCGTCCGGAAGGATTGGAGAGAAGCGGGCAGACAATCAACCGTTTCCGCGACGAGGACGACGCGACGCAAACGCAAGCCGTCCCCGCCGACATCGCGCCGACGCCCGCAGGCGTTGCGGGCATTGCCCCGGCATACGCCGAAAGCCCGGATATTACCCTTGAACCCGCCGGCGTTGCGCCCGCCCAACCCTCCGGCGCCCCGGAACTGTCCGAACAGGTCGATTTGTTGCCCGAACCGCCCGTAAAGCCGTGGCGGATTGCCGGGGAACTGTTCGACACTTACATTGTCTGCGAGGCCGCCGACGGAAACGCGTACCTGATTGACAAACACGCCGCCCACGAACGCGTGCGGTTCGACGCGCTCAAAGCCGGCGCCGTCCCGCCCATGCGCCAGACGCTGTTGCAGCCCGTCGCGGCGGAGTTGTCGCGGGAGGACGCCGCGCTGTTGTTGGACAACCTGCCGGAGTTGGAGCGGCTCGGCTTTTCCTGCGAGGACTTCGGCGGGAACGCGCTCTTGGCGCGGGAAATCCCGTCGGACTTGAACCCCGGCGACGTGACCGCGACGTTGGAGGAGCTCGCGGAGAACCTGCGCACGGGGCGAAACCCGGAGGAAAAGCGGGAGGCGATGTTCCGCACGATGGCCTGCAAGTCGGCGATACGCGGCGGCGAGGAGAGTTCGCCGCGTGAATTGCGGGCGCTGGTCGAGAAAGCGCAGAGCGGGGAAGTACGCTACTGCCCGCACGGGCGCCCCGTCGCCGTGAAATTCACAAAATTAGAGATTGAAAAACTTTTTAAAAGGGTGTAAAATGCCCGGCACGGGCGCGGTATTTTCAACGCGGCTTGGCTTCGGACGGCGGCGCGTCGCCCCCGTCCGATAAAAACGGGCGTTTTAATTGCGCAATCGTGAATTTTTTTCTCCGCCCGACCCCAAAATTTTCCGCCCCGTTGACGAATAAATAAATGAAGTATGCCCGCAGGGGCAATAAGGAGGGGAGGACATGCCGGAAACTGTCGTATGCGTGGCGGGGCCGACCGGGTGCGGCAAAACCGCGTTGGGCGCCGCGCTGGCGTCGCGCTTTGGCGGGGAAGTCGTCTCCGCCGATTCCATGCAGATTTATCGCGGAATGCCGATAGGCTCCGCCGCGCCGACGCCCGAAGAGACGCTGGGCGTCCCGCACCATATGATAGCCGTCGCGGAGCCTTGGGAAGCGTGGTCTGCGGCGCGTTACGCCGCCGCCGCCGTCCCGATTATCGACGGCATCCTCTCACGCGGGAAGCTCCCGTTCGTCGTGGGCGGCGCGGGGCTGTGGATGGAGGCTCTGTTCCGGCAGGGCGGATTCGCGCCGGGGGCGAGCGGCGGGGAAGTCCGCCGACAATTAGAGGGCGAGTTGGCAAGCGGAGGAATCGCGCCGTTGCTGGAAGAACTGCGGAACGTTGACCCGGACGCCGCCGCACGGCTCCACCCGTCCGACGAAAAGCGGATTCTCCGCGCCTTGGAGGTCTACCGCGAAACCGGAAAGACGATTACGGAGCACAACGCGCTTACAAAGGCGTTGCCGCCGCGATACCGGGCGGTTTGGCTGGGGTTGCGCTACCATGACCGGGAGGAAATGAAAGCCGCGCTTGACCGCCGGGTCGACAACATGATAGAGGCGGGGCTTTTGGAGGAAGTCCGGGCTTTGGCGGCGTCGGCGCCGCGAGGCGCCACCGCGTTGCAGGCTATCGGCTACAAGGAGCTCTTGCCCGTGCTCGGCGGCGAAAAGACGCTGGCGGAGGGAATCGCGGAAGTGAAGCTCCGCACCCGGCAGTACGCCAAGCGGCAGTTGACATGGTTCCGGCGCAATCCGGAGATGTTCTGGCTGGAGCGCCGGGAGGGGCGCGATTTTTCGGAGCTTGTCCAAATTTCGACTGACTACCTCTTGAACAGTGGCGTATGCTAAAGACGGCGGACGGAAACCCCGCGCAAGGCGTCCGCGTTTGGCGCCGCGCCGGGCGGAGGCTGTGCGGAAGAAATCCCGCGCCGCGTCCGTCCGGGTACGGACCAAAATAGATATAAGGAGCGATAGATATGCAGAACAAGGCAAATTTGCAGGAGCTTTTCCTTATCCGCGCAAGGCGCGACCGCGTGCCCGTCACGATGTTCCTGATGAACGGCTTCCAAATGCGCGGAATCATTACCGGCTTCGACGCCTTCGCCGTCATCCTTGAGAGCGAGGGGCGCCAGCAGATGATTTACAGGCACGCCATCTCCACCATCGCCCCCACGCGCCCCGTGGACCTCACCGAGGAAAACGCCTTCCTGTAATAGGGACAAGCCTACATGCCCGGAGCCGTCGCCGACAGCCCCGCGAATCATAGACAGAGAGGAGAACGCGCCGATGAACGCTCGCGGCTTGGGGTTCCGCCTGCTCGTGGGACTTTTGGTCTTGCTGTCAGCCGCCTACTTTGGAATCCAGACTTTCCGGTACTTTTCCGACCCTTTTTCCACGACCGTCGTCTGGCTTTACCGCTTCGAGGAAAGCATGGATTTGAACGGCTGGGTTATCCGCGACGAGGAGGCGCTTTCGGCGGCGGGCGGGGCGTTCGTGCGCTCCGGGCGCGCCGAGGGCGAGCGCGTCGCCGTCAACGGAACCGTGGCGCAGGCCTACGCCGACCAAGCCGCGCTCGACACGCAGACGGAGACCGACGCCGTGGCGCGGCGTCTGGAACAGTTGCGCTACGCCAAAGAGACGGCGGCGGGCGGCGACGCCTCCTCCCGCATGGACGGGCAAATCTTTGAAACCCTTCTGCAACACCGCGCCGCGCTGTCCGCCGGGCGTTTCGACCGCGCCCGCGAACAGGGCGCGCAGTTGCGGAGCATGATTCTGAAACGCGACTACGCCCCCGCCGACTTGGAAAACCTTGACATGGAAATCGGCGAACTGGAAAACAGCCTGTCGGCGCTGCGGGAACGCGCCGAGCGGGAAGTGCGCAAAATCGCCGCGCCCCGCTCCGGGCTGTACTCGTCCGTCACAGACGGATACGAGGCGATTCTGACGCCCGACGCGCTCTGGGATTTGACCCCGTCGGCGCTGGCCTCGCTCGACCCCGACGAAAGCGCCATTTCCCCCGCCGGGAAGATGGTCTACGGCGATTTCTGGTACTACGCCGCCGCGCTACCCCTTGACCGTATCGACGAACTGCGCCAGCGCGCCGAATCCGGCGATTTGGTTTTGCGCTTCGTCCGGGGCGTTGACCGCGATTTCCCGGTAGAGCTTTGGCACGTCGGGCAGGGGGAGAACGGGCGCGCCGTCGCCGTCCTGCGCTGTAAGGAATACCTTTCCGACGTGACCCTGCTCCGCCGCCATAAGGCTTCGCTGATATACGGGAGCCAAGAGGGTTTGCGCGTCCCCCGCGAGGCCTTGCGCCTCCTGCCCGACGGCGACAATCAGGAAAAAAAGCAGGGGCTGTATTGCATTGTCGGCACGGAAGCCCGCCTGAAGCCCGTGGAAGTCTTTTACACCGGGGACGACTTCCTGCTGGTGCGCCCGACGGAAAACGCGTCCGACATTCTGCGCCTCCGCGCCGGCGACGAGGTGATTGTGCGCGCCCAAGACCTCTACGACGGCAAAATCGTCTCCAGTCTGGGCGAGGCGCCGCGCTGAAAAATCTCCGCCTTGTCCGCCGCCGGACGGGAACTTTTCCGAAACGTTTTAAACGCCGCGGAAACTTCCCGCGAGTTTCCCCTTTCGGCGCCGCAAGCCCGAAAAGACAGCCCTCCCTCTGACCGGGGGAGGGCGGCGCGTCGGCGCCGGGAGATTGACTTTTTCCGGGGAAGGTTTTAAAATGCAGTCCGCCCGGACGGGCAGAGTAGAAAAAAAGGAGTGGGTAGCATGTCTATCGCGGAGAACATCGCGCTGGTACGGGAGAATATCGACGCCGCCGCCCGCGAGGCGGGGCGCACGGGGCGCGACATTACGCTTGTGGGCGCAAGCAAGATGAACGGCGCCGCCGCCTGCCGGGAGGCGGTCGCGGCGGGCATTGACGCGCTCGGAGAGAACCGCGTGCAGGAAATGCGGCAAAAGCTCTCCGAAAACGCCTACGACGGCGCCCCCCTGCACTTTATCGGGCATTTGCAGAGGAACAAAGTCCGGCAGGTCGTCGGACAGGTTGCTTTGATTCAGTCCGTGGGCTCGGAGGCGCTCCTGCTGGAAATCGAAAAGGTCGCCGCCGCGCTCAATATCGCCCAGCCGATTCTTTTGGAAGTCAATATCGCCGGGGAGAGCTCTAAAAGCGGCTTCGCGCCGCCCGAACTCTTCCGCGCCGCCGAAAAGTCCCTTTCCTTGCCCCATGTCCAAACGCGGGGCGTTATGGTCATCCCCCCCTTCGACGCCGGACGCGACGAAACTTTGCGTTATTTTGAGGAAACGCGCTCTCTTTATGTTGACATTAAAGAGAAATTGTTTCATAATGTGCCTATGGAACTTTCCATGGGGATGAGCGGCGACTATGCGGACGCCGTTCGCGCCGGGGCGACGATGGTCCGCGTGGGCACGGCCATCTTCGGGGCGCGCCATTATGACACAGGAGGGGCAAAGATATGAACATCTTCGAGGAGCTGAAAAAGATTACTCACCCCTACGCCGACGAGGACGAGTATTCCGACGAATACGACGATGAGGAAACGGATATGCGCGGTAGTCGAGGCTCCTACGAGGAACGCCGTCCGAACCGGACGGACGAGCGGCGCGGCAAGCCCGCCGGACTTCCCGCCGCAGAGTTGAAGGTCATACTGGTCAAGCCGGAGGATTTTGAGAACGCCACCGAAATCGCCGACCATCTCAAAGCCCGCCGCACCGTGGTGCTGAATATGGAGTCCACGCCCAAGGAGGCCGCAAATCGCCTCTTGGACTTCCTTTCCGGCGTCACTTACGCCGGGGAGGGCAAAATTAAGAAAATCGCCGCCAATACTTACCTGATTACCCCCTATCACGTGGACATTGAGGGCGACGCGCTGGACGAACTGGAAAACAGCGTAAGCTATTTCTGACGCCTTACGGCGCGGAAACCAATCATAAAGAGAGGACGAGTGTTTTATGCTCAAACCGCAGGATGTTTCTACCCATGTCTTTAACAAGGCTCTGCTTCGCGGCTATAATACGTCCATGGTGGACGAGTTTCTGGACGCCGTCGCCGAGGATTACGAGACGCTCTACAAAGAGAACGCAACCCTGAAATCCAAGCTCAAAGTCATGGTGGACAAGGTGGAGGAGTACCGCGCCACCGAGGAGGCTATGCGCTCCGCGCTTCTGGCCGCCCAAAAGACGGCGGAAAGCATTCTCAAAGACGCCGAGACCCGCCGCGACGAAATCCTTGCCAACGCCAGCGACGAGGCCTTGTCGCGCCGCGACGACTGCCGGAAGGAAGTCGCCGAGCTTGAGGAGCGTATGCGCCGGGGGCGCACGGAAATGGCGCGGTTTATCGCGTCGGGGCGGGAATTGTGCTCGCAGGAGCTCAAATTCTTGGAACAGCTCCCCCAAATGCAGGTGAACGCGACGCTCTCCGACTACAAGGAGGAGAAGAAGGCGGAAACGCCGTCCGAACCCGCCAAGGCGGGCGAGGGCAAGGGCGCGGAAGAGGAGCCGAAAGAGGGCGCCAAAGCCGCGCCCCGTCTGGACGAGCTGAAGTTTGGGCAGTCGCTGAAAAAGGACTAACCCGCCACGCGGGGCTGTCCACCCGACAGCCCCTTTTCGATTGGCGCGCCGCAATCGGCGGGCGTCGGGGCGAAAGGACGGATACTATGAACACGATTTGCGGCGCGAAATGCGACGGCTGTCAGTTTAGGGACAGTTGCCGGGGGTGCGCGGCGACGGGCGGCAGGCCGTTCGGCGGGACGTGCGTCGCGGCGGAGTACATCAAAACCGGAGGCAAAGAGCAGTACGCCGAATTTAAGCGGAAACTGCTTGCGGAAGTCAATTCCCTGCTGAAAGCGAACGGAATCCCGGAAGCCGACGCCCTTTACGAGTTGCCGGGCGCGTTCGTCAATCTGCCCTACCCGATTCCCAGCGGCGAAACGGTCAAGTTTCTGGACGATACCAAGGTATACCTCGGCTGTCAGATTGCCTTCGCCGATATGGGCGCATGTTACGGCGTCGTCGCCGACACGGGCTTTATCCTCGTTTGCAGTTACAGCGTCAACGGCTCGGAAGCGGAACTGGTCGCCTATCAAAAGCGGTGATTCCGGCTTGTCAAGCCTTGATTTTCCCCGGACGCCGCGCTATAATGAAATAAGTCGGAATTTGCGGAGATAGTTATGGATATATTTTTATACTCACATGACGCTAACGAATATCTAACACGCGACAGCGTGATTGATTATGGCGACAAAGCCATTGTTGAATTGGCTGAAACGCTGTTCCAAAAGGCAAATGATGAGGCTGATTTTGTCAAAAAAGCCTATGAATTTGTCAGAGACAACATTTCACATTCGGCGGATATAAACGCCGATACGGTAACGTGCGCCGCTTCTGAAGTTTTGCGGGCGGGACATGGAACTTGTTTTGCCAAATCCCACTTGTTGGCGGCTTTACTGCGTTGCAAATCCGTTCCAACGGGCTTTTGCTATCAAAAGCTGGTTTTGGATGATGAAACGACCCCTCCTGTCCTGATTTATCATGGGCTGAACGGCGTATATCTCAAAGCCTGTAAAAAATGGATAAGGCTTGACGCAAGAGGAAACAAGCCCGGCGTGAACGCGCAGTTTTCAGTAGAAACGGAACAACTCGCGTTTCCAATACGCGCCCATCTGGGAGAAGTTGACGGTCTTATGATATACCCTGACCCGGATATAAAGATACTGGAAAAACTGAGGGAAAACAAAACAAGGACGGAGTTATGGGATAATCTTCCCACAGAACTTGGATATGACCGACAGCGTTAAATTCCGGCTTGCCGCGCCGTTTTCGGGACGGCTTGCGCAGTCCGTTAAGCCTTGATTTTCCCCGGACGCCGCGCTATAATAGCGAACCAATCGGAATCCGAAAAGCATAGAAGGAGCTTTTACCATGGATATGAACGCTTTCCGCTGGGTGAGAAGTCCGAAAGACTGCGTTATTCGGGATGGCAGGGTTGAAATAACCACCCTTCCGCATACCGACCTCTGGCAGAGAACCTACTACCATTTCCGCAACGACAACGCGCCCGTGTTGCAAACGGAGACGGAGGAGCCCTATTTCAGCTTTATTGTGAAAACCGATTTTTCCGGCAGTTCGCGCCGTTTCGACCAGTGCGGCGTCGTGATGTATCTGGACGGCGAAAACTGGCTGAAAGCGTCCGTGGAATATGAGAACGGAGAGTTTCAACATCTCGGAAGCGTGGTGACCAACGACGGCTGGTCCGACTGGGCGACGACGGAAATCCCCGGCGGCGTGAAGTCCATGTGGTACCGCCTGAGCAGGCGCGGGGACGATTACCGGATTGAGTGTTCCGAGGACGGCGCCCGCTTCCGCCAAATGCGCGTCTGCCATATGCGCAAGGGCGGCGGGAAAATCCGTTTCGGAATCTACGCCTGTTCCCCGGAGGATTCGTCGTTTACGGCGGTCTTTACCGATATGCAAATGACGGAATGCGCGTGGAAAGCGCACGACGGGCAACAGCCCGATTGAAACCGCTGCCCGCCGGACGCATACGCAAGCCGATTCCAAGGAGGGACGCGCATGGCGCTTGCCGACTATATCGAACATAAGCCCGTAATAGACGCGGCGCGGCTCCGTCTCCGCCCCCTATGCCCGGACGATATTCCCGCCTTGAAGGAATGGACGCCGGACAAGTCAATCTATGCGTATTGGGGCAAGAGCCCCGGAAAAACCGATAAGAACCCCGAACTGCTCTTTCAAAAGCCCGAAAAGCCCTCCAAGAGCTTTCATTTGGGCGTCGAGGAAAAGGCGTCGGGGAAAATCATCGGCGATATTTGGGCGTACCTTATCGAAAACGACCGTATGGCTTGCGTCGCTATCCGTATCGCGCCCGCCTGTCAGGGCAGGGGCTACGGAACGGAAACGCTGTCGGCTATGACCCGCTTCTGCTTCGCGCATACGGAGTTACAGAGGCTTTGGGCAAAAGTTGACGTGCGCAATACCGCCTCCCAGCGTATCCTTGAAAAGTGCGGCTATACGCGGGAAGGGCTGATTCGTCAGGGCAAGATGGTGAGCGCGTGGTGCGACTACTACATTTACGGCATTCTGTCCGGCGATATGGCGTAAGGAAACAGGCGGCGAATATTATCACAAGTTTCCGTATCGTATGCGCCGCGCTTATGGCGTATTTCCCGGCGTTGTCGCCGCCATTTTACGCCGCGTACCTGCTGGGCGGAATCAGCGATATGGCGGACGGCGCCGTCGCAAGAAAAACCGGCTCCTCAACCGCGTTCGGCGCGAAACTGGACGCCGCCGCGGATTTCCTGTTTGCGACAGCCGCTCTGGCGAAGCTCGCGCCCGCGGTAAATATTCCAGCCCGGCTATGGGTTTGGATTGCGGTAATAGCGGCGGTTAAAATTTGCAATATCATAACGGGGCTCGTATCGCAAAAAAGGCTTATCGTTGCGCATACCGTCATGAATAAAATCGCGGGGTTCGCGTTGTTTGTACTGCCCTTTGCATTGCCTTTCGTTAGCGCGACACACGCTTCTATTGCGGCTTGCGCCATAGCGACGCTTGCCGCAGTCCAAGAAGGGCGTTACATCAGGGCGGGGCGGGAAATCCGTTAGCGTTATGGAATTTATGGGGAACATATCATGAAAAAAGGCTTGCTTTATGTGCACGGCAAAGGCGGCTCCGCGCAGGAGGCGGAACATTACAAGCCGCTTTTCCCCGAATACGACGTTGTCGGGTTGGATTACCATTCGCGGACGCCTTGGGAGGCGCGGGGCGAGTTCCGCCGCTTCTTCGATTCTTTCGCCGCCCCGCATGATGACATTATCCTTATCGCAAACAGCATGGGAGCGTTCTTTGCCATGCACGCCCTCAACGACAAGCCGATTGCAAAGGCGTATTTCATATCGCCTATTGTCGATATGGAAGCGCTCATTGCGGGCATGATGGCGCGGGCGGGCGTTACGGAAGGCGAATTGCGGGAAAAGGGCGCCATAGAGACGGCTTTCGGCGAGACGCTTTCATGGGATTACCTCTCATGGGTTCGCGCACATCCGGTTTCGTGGGGCGCCCCGACTTCCATTCTGTGCGGCGCGAAAGATAATTTGCAGTCCACGGAGACAATACGCGCTTTCGCCGCGCAAATCGGGGCGGATATTACGGTTATGGAAAACGGGGAACACTGGTTCCATACGGAAGAGCAAACGGCGTTTCTGGATGGTTGGCTCCGGCGCGTACAAATAGGATAATTTTGGCGCGTTGCGATAATTGGAGGATAGGCTATGAGCCGTTCTTATAAACATACGCCGCGCTGCGGCGAAAGAAAGGGAAAATATTCTAAAAACCTTGCGAATCGTCGCGTGCGCCGCCGGAAATTTCAGGACCCGTTTCCGCAATACGCAGGTTACAAGAAAATGTTCGAGAGTTGGAATATTTGCGATTTTGAGACTGTCGGGGAAACGTTCGCGCAGTTTTATAAAAATGAATTGGCGTGGCGGCGACTTTCGGAGCCGTTTCCCGATGTCGCGGAAGCAAAAAAGCAATATGAGCATATGTTCATACGCAAGTAAAGGGGCGGGGGCATGACGCAGTATGAAAGAATGGTCGCGGGGCTGATTTACGACCCCGCCGACCCCGAAATTATGCGCGAACAAACGCCGTTGCAGGACGGGCTTTGGGCGTTCAACCAGTTGAAGCCGTCGGACTACGACAAGAAACAGTCGTACATGAAGGAAGTTTTCGCCGAGTGCGGCGACGGCTGTTATATCGAGCTCCCGTTCCGCGCCAACTGGGGCGGGCGGCATGTCCATTTCGGCTCCGGCGTCTACGCCAACTTTAACCTCACCCTCGTGGACGACGGCCATATTTATGTAGGAGACCGCGTGATGTTCGGCCCGAACGTCACGATAGCGACGGCGAACCATCCCGTTGACCCGGAGCTTCGGGCGCGGGGCTTGCAGTACAACCGGGACGTATGGATTGGCGAAAACGCGTGGGTTGGCGCGGGCGCCCTGATTGTCCCCGGCGTGCGTATCGGGAAAAATACGGTTATCGGCGCGGGGAGCGTCGTCACGAAAGACATTCCCGACAACGCGGTAGCGGCGGGGAATCCGTGCCGGGTTCTGCGGGCTGTCGGCGGGCGCGACCGGGAGTTTTATTATAAGTCGGATAAAATCGACTGGGAAAACTTATCGTTTCCGTCGGCTTTATAACGGGGGTGAGGGCGCGTGGGCAACGACAACAAGGCGCGGCTGGACGACATACGCCGCCGCTTTGCGGAAGTCGGCGTGGAGGCCATTTCGCCGCGTGAGACGCTCGAACTTTTGCTTGCCTACGCTTCCCCCCGCGGCGACAATTACGCCATGTCGCAAGCGCTCCTGCGGAAATACGGCTCCTTGAAAAGCCTGTTTTCGGCGACCGTCAGCCAGTTGCGCTACGCGGGCGGCTTGAGCGAATACCACGCGGTGTTCCTGTCGCTGGTCGGGCAGGTCGGACGGCAAATCTTTTTGGAGGACATGGAGCTCCGTCCGGACGCCTTCGCCGAAACCGCCCATGTCGGACGCTATTTCCTCGAACTCGTCCGGGGACAGCCCCGCCAAACCTTTTACGAACTCTGCTTAAACGGCGGCGATTTCCTTGCCTGCTACCCGCTCGCCGACGGCGGCGCGTTGTCGGAGGAAATGGAGGCGCGGGGCGAAATCATCCGCCGCGCCGCCGAGGGCGCGCTGGAGTCCGCCGCCAATGCGGTCGTGCTGTGCCGCCGCCTGTCGGGCGGACTGTCCGCCCCGTCCGCCTCCGACCGCGTGATGGTCGCGCAAGTCCGCGCCGCGCTGGACACCCTCCGCGTCAACTTCCGCGATTACTTCCTTGTCGCCGACGACGACTTTGTGTCCCTGCGGGAAACGGGCGTGATGTAGCGTCCGCCGAGAAATGGAGGGCTATCATGGAACGCTTTGAGCTTGTGTCCGATTACAAGCCGTCCGGAGACCAGCCGGAGGCGATTGACGCGCTTGTCGGCGGAATTGAAAACGGCTTGCGCAGTCAGGTTTTGCTGGGCGTCACGGGCTCCGGCAAAACCTTCACTATGGCGAACGTTATCGAACGCGCACAGCGCCCGACGCTCGTGCTTGCGCATAATAAAACGTTGGCCGCGCAACTGTGCGCCGAATTTAAAGAATTTTTCCCCAACAACGCCGTGGAATACTTCGTAAGCTATTACGACTACTACCAGCCGGAAGCCTACATCCCGCACACGGACACGTATATTGCCAAGGACGCCGCCACAAACGACGAGATTGACCGCCTGCGGCTGTCGGCGACCTGCGCCCTGCTGGAACGCCGGGACGTTATCGTCGTTTCGTCGGTGTCGTGCATTTACGGCTTGGGCGAGCCGGACGACTTCGCAAGCCTTGTGATTTCCTTACGCGTCGGCGCGGAGTTCAGCCGCGACGAGCTCTTACGCCGCCTCGTGGAAAACCGCTATGAGCGCAACGACGTTGCCTTTGACCGGAACAAGTTCCGCGTGCGCGGCGACACCGTGGAGATTTACCCCGCCTATTACCGCGACCGCGCCATACGCGTGGAGTTCTTCGGCGACGAAATCGAGCGTATCAGCGACTTCCACCCCCTGACGGGCGCCGTCAACCAACGCCTGAAGCATATCGCCATCTACCCCGCAAGCCACTTCGTCACGACCAAGCCGAAAATGGAACGCGCCCTCGCGCAAATGCGGGAGGAGCTGGAGGAACAGGTCAAATATTTCACCGACAACAACCAGCTTGTGGAAGCCCAGCGTATCCGACAGCGCACGGAATACGACATGGAGATGATTTCCGAAATCGGCTACTGCTCCGGCATTGAGAACTATTCGCGCATTATCTCCAACCGTCCGAAAGGCTCCGCGCCCATGACGCTCCTTGACTTCTTCCCGAAAGACTTCCTGCTGTTCGTGGACGAAAGCCACGTCACCCTGCCGCAAGTCCGGGCGATGTACAACGGCGACCGCGCCCGCAAGGAAACTTTGGTGAAATACGGCTTCCGCCTGCCGTGCGCCTACGACAACCGCCCCCTGACCTTTGAAGAGTTTGAATCGCGCATCGGGCAAGCGATATTCGTCTCCGCGACGCCGGGCGCGTATGAGCGCGAACAGGCGGACAATATCGTGGAACAGTTGATACGCCCCACCGGGCTGCTTGACCCCCGCGTGGAAGTGCGCCCCGTCGCCGGGCAGATTGACGACTTGCTGTCGGAAATCAAGCTCCGCACGGAGCGCAACGAACGCGCCCTTGTCACGACGCTGACCAAAAAAATGGCGGAGGACTTGACCGACTACCTGAACGCCTCCGGCGTCAAGGCGCGTTACATCCATTCCAACGTGCAGACGCTGGAGCGCATAGAGATTATCCGCGACCTGCGCCTTGGGGAATTTGACGTTCTTGTGGGCATTAACCTGTTGCGGGAAGGCTTGGATTTGCCGGAAGTAAGCCTCGTTGCGGTGCTGGACGCCGACAAGGAAGGCTTTCTGCGTTCGGAAACGTCGCTGATACAGACGGCGGGGCGCGCCGCCCGCAACGCCGACGGGCTTGTGATACTCTACGCCGACGAGACAACCGCCGCCATGCGCGGGGCTATCGACGAAACGGCGCGGCGGCGCAATCTGCAGGACGCTTACAACAAGGCGCACGGCATAGAGCCGAAAACGATTGTCAAGGGCGTGCGGGAGGTCTTGGAAATCTCTAAGACGGCTTCGGAGGAGACGCTGTCCGAGCGCAAGCGGCGCAAGCTCTCCGACGCCGAGCGCGAGGCGGAAATCCGCAAGCTGGAAAAGGCCATGCAAGAGGCGAGCAAAATGCTGGAGTTCGAGTACGCCGCCGTACTGCGCGACCGTATCATTGAATTGAGGGGGAAATGATGGGCGAACAACAACGCGCCGCGCTGTGCATTCTGACAGGCGCGGCGCTGTGGGGGATTATCGGGCTATGGAACCGCCGATTATTGTCGGCGGGGCTGTCGCCTGCGGACATTGTGGTGATACGCAACTTCGGCGGCATGGCTTTGCTGTCGCTGTTCTTCCTTATGAGAGACCGTTCCGTGTTTCGCGTTGACCGCGCCTGTCTGCCGTACTTCTTCGGCACGGGCGTCGTCAGCGTGCTGTTCTTTACGATATGCTACTTTTCCTGCCAGAAAATATGCTCCCTGTCGGTTGCGTCGGTACTGCTCTACACCGCGCCCTCGTTCGTCGTGCTGATGTCGGCAATACTCTGGAAGGAGCCGATTACCCGGCGCAAGCTCTCGGCGCTTGCCCTGACGCTCTGCGGTTGCGCCATGGTCTGCGGAATCTTGGACGGCGGCGCAACCGTGACGGCGGCGGGCGTCCTGTGGGGGCTGGGCGCGGGGTTCTTCTACGCGCTCTACAGCATTTTCGGACGCTACGCCCTCGCGTCGGCGCAACCCGCGACGGTCACGGTTTGGACGTTCCTTTTTGCGGGAACGGCGTCGCTTGCGCTGTTGCGCCCGCCGCATATGGCGCCGCTGGCGTCGCCGCCGACGCTCTGCGCGGCTGTGGGGCTGGTCGTATTCTCCACGGCGGCGCCGTACCTGCTCTATACGGCGGGGCTTGCGCATACGGAGGCGGGCAAGGCGTCGATTATGGCGAGCCTTGAACCCGTCGTGGCGTCGCTTGCGGGCGTTATCGTGTTTCATGAGGCTATCGGGCTAACGGGCGCAACCGGGATTGCGCTCGTATTGGCGGGCGTGTACATCCTGCGCTAAAATTACAGCCCTAAAAGGCGTTCAAACAGGCTCTTTTTCGGTCACGAAAAACCGACTATTCAAATAAGAAACGAGCCGGCCGAAGAGATTACAAAGGAGTATCTCGACGGCGCGGCGGCTTAAAAAAAGACGGAGAAATCACGGAAATGTGAGCTTGAGGCGGAAATCGGGCGTTGCCGCTGGCGTCGGAACTGGAAAATCCGACGGAAAGCCGTTGCGTCTCCCCCGACGACGCGACGGCACGGCGTCAGAAGGAGCGGAGAACGGAGGAATATCAAAAAGAGAAAGCCTTTTCCGGCTTAGCGACGTAAGCGCCGCCGCGGCTTATCTGAAGGGATTGAATCCGGAAATTCTCAGACCGAAAAACCGGATAGAAGAACTCCAAAACCACCTGAAAGAACGCCGGGAACAGATTCCCTGTTGCGCGCTCAGGAGCGCGTTGGGATTGAACATTTCCGGCGACCGCGCAGAGAACGCCGCCGGACGCCGCCGCGCTTCCCGCCGGAGGCCTTCCCAAAATAATTCTTGCAATTAGGGGGAGATTATGTTATCCTGACGGAAACCGTCGCGGAAGGCGGCGGTTTGCGACGCGTTTTTCAGTCGAAAACGAGGGGGTATGCTTATGCGAAAACGTGCGTTGAGCTTGTGCGCGGCACTTGCGCTGTGCTTGGCGATTCTGCCGCTTCCCGCGACGGCGGCGGAACTGCCGGAATACGTTGACGCGGAAGAGGCGGCGATAATTGAGGAGAGCGCGGAGAACGCCCAAGAGGCGCGGGAAATTTCCCGCGGCGGCGCGGAAGGTTTCGCCGCGATTCTCGCCGACGCGAACGGAACATACGAGGTAGCGTTTGACGCGAACGGCGGCGCCGTCTCCCCGCAGAGCAAGACCGTGACGAACGGCGGCGCCTACGGAGATTTGCCCGTCCCTTCCCGCGCAAATCATACCTTCGTCGGCTGGCATACCTCGGCGGACGGCGGGGAAAGAATTACCGCAGACAGCCCGGTGTCCCTGTCGTCCAACCAGACCCTCTACGCGCATTGGACGTTCAACTACTCGTTGACGCTTGCGCCGGAATCCCTGACCGTGACCCAAACCGAAACCAAAGTTTTGGAGACGACGTATTTATATGACGCCTCCATTCGCTACGTGCGCTTTACGCCGAGCGAGAAAGGCATTGTCTCCGCGACATGGGGGGAACGCAAGGTTTCGGGCGGCGTTTGCTCAAGGCCTTTGTCCGTAACGGGGCTTTTGCCCGGAGAAATTACCGGGACAGTCAGTTTCATAGCGGCAGACAAGGAAACCGTATTGTATGCGCGCACGTTTGAGATTACCGTCAAGCCGTCCGGAATCTCCGTCCAAGCGCTCCGCGTGACGGGAAGCTCCGTCGTCGCGGAGATTTCCGGCTCCGCCACGGGCGCAACGGCCTTCTGCGCGATTTACGACGGCGGCGGCAAGATGGAGGGCATTCGTTCCGCGCCCGTCGCGGGCGAATCGAGCTGTCAGTTTGATTTTAACGGGCAACCGTTTGAGCACGCGAAAGTTTTCATTGTAGACGACGCTTTCCGTCTCCTGTGCGACGGCAAAAGCGCGTAGCGGAAACCGAACGAAAACAGCCCTGCGCGGACAGCCGCGCAGGGTATGCTTTCATTTGCGCCGTTCGGAGAGCGAACGCGCCAGAGCCGAGAGGAAGCCGTCGGCGTCGTAGGGCGCGACGGCGGCGACCGCGCTTTCCGTGCGCTCCCGCACGAGTTCGCCGCACTTGTCAACGCCGCACAGGTCAACATAGGTGATTTTGCCGCCGCCCCTGTCCGAACCGACGGGCTTGCCAAGCTCCGCCGCGTCGCCCGTCACGTCGAGAACGTCGTCGCGGATTTGGAACGCCAAGCCGATTTCGTAACCGTAAGTTTCGGCGGCGTCGAGCAGCTCCGGATTCCCGGCGACCGCCGCGCCCAGTTGACAGCTTCCCGCAATCATGGCGCCCGTTTTCAGGCGGTGGACTTCCCGAAGCTCCGCCTCCGTTTTCGGGGCGCGGAGCGTGTCGAGAACCTGCCCGGCGACCATGCCGCCGGACCCGGAAGCTTGCGCCAGAATCAGGGCGCAACGGGCGCGGGTGTCGGCGTCCAGTCCGGGGGCGGAGAGAATCAGGCGGAACGCCTCCGGCTGAAGGGCGTCGCCCGCCAATACCGCAAGCGTTTCGCCGTAGGCCTTGTGGTTCGCCGGGCGCCCGCGCCGGAAGTCGTCGTCGTCCATGCAGGGCAAATCGTCGTGAATCAGGGAGTAGGTGTGGACAAGCTCCGCCGCGCACCCGACGGGCAACGCCGTGCGCCAGTCGGCGCCGCCCGCGCTTGCGAACGCTAACGCCAATACGGGGCGGATACGCTTCCCGCCCGCCAGCAGGCTGTAGCGCATGGCCTCGTATAAGCTCGCCCACGGCGTTTTTTGCGCGAAAAGCCCTTGCAAATACGCCTCCGCCGCCTCCCGGTATTCCTCGTATTGTTCGGCGAACGGCTTCATGGCGCCTCCTCCCCGCTTGCGAACGGCGCCTCAACCGGGGCGCCGTCGGGACCCTTCGTCAGCTTGACAACCTGCTGTTCGGCGCGGTCGAGTTCGCCGGAACAGTCGGCGATAAGCGCCGTGCCCTCTTCAAAGAGCGTGAGGGAATCGGCAAGCGGCACGTCGCCGCGTTCCAGCCGCGCCACGATTTCCTCCAAGCGCATAATTTTCTGTTCAAACGTCATAATCTCAGCCTCCGTCGGCGCCTTGCGGCGCGGGATTCTTGCGCGGACGCCCGCGCCGTCTCTTCGGCGGCTCGGCGCCGTCCGGCGGCGCGTCCACGACGGCGCGGAAGCCGCCTTCCCCTAACGTCACCGTCACGCGGTCCCCCGGCGACACGTCCGCGCCGCGCCGCAGTATCCTGCCGGAAGCGTCCTGCGCCATTGCGTAGCCGCGCCCCAGCACTTTTAACGGGCTCATGGCGTCCAGCGCCGCCGCCAGCGCCCCGAACCGCGCCCGCCGCCGCGTCAACATCCCCGACGCCAAGTCGCCCAGACGCTGTTGCAAATGTAGCAACAACATCCGCTTGTCCTGCACAAAGGCAAGCTGGTCTTGCAACACGCGCTTTTCCGCCAACTGCCCCAAGCGCGCCCGCATGTGGCGCAGGCGCGACGCCTCCGCCCGCGACATCCGCGCCGCGTTGTCCTGCAACCAGCGGCGCAGCTCCGCGGCGTCGGGCGCGACGATTTCCGCCGCGTTCGACGGCGTGGACGCCCTCGCGTCCGCGACGAAATCGGAGACGGTCACGTCCGGCTCGTGCCCCACGGCGGAGATAACCGGAATGCGCGATTCATAGATAGCCCGCGCCACGCGCTCGTCGTTGAACGCCCACAAATCCTCCATGGAGCCGCCGCCGCGCCCCGTAATGATAACGTCCGCCACGTTCCAACGGTTGGCGTAGCGTATCGCCCCGGCGATTTCCGGCGGCGCCTCCGCGCCCTGCACGCGCACGGGCAACAGCAGGACTTTCGCTATCGGATAGCGGCGGCGGAGAATGCGTATCATGTCGTGCACCGCCGCGCCCGCCGACGACGTGACAATGGCGATACGTTGCGGGTAGGGCGGCAACGGCTTCTTGTGCGCGGGGTCGAACAGCCCTTCCGCGTGCAACTTCGCCTTCAACTGCTCGAACGCGACCGCCAAATCTCCCGCGCCTTCGGGCGTGAGCGTCTCGCAATATAATTGATAGGCGCCGTCGCGTGGGAACACGGACACCCGCCCAGACAGCACGACTTTCATGCCGTTTTCGGGACGGAAACGCAGGTTTGCGGCGTCCCGTGCGAACATCACGCAACGCAACGCCCCTTCGGGGTCTTTGAGCGTGAAATAGTGGTGCCCGGACGGGTATACCTTGTAGTTCGACAGCTCCCCGCGCACGAACAGCCGCCGCAACGCCGGCTCCTTGTCCAGCAGGGACTTTATCAGCCGGTTCACTTCCGACACGCTGAATACGGTTTGCTCCATGCGCTTACTCCTTATTGCGCGGCGACGCCTCGTTCCTGACGAAACTGCCCAGTATGCCGTTGATAAAACGCACGGTCTCCGGGGTCTCGTACTTCTTGGCGATGTCCACGGCGGAATTGACGGCGGCGGCGTTCGGGATGTCGGGCATATAGAGAACCTCGTACATTGCCACGCGCATAATCGCCGCCGCAACCAGCGGAATGCGCGTGAACTTCCAGCCCACGGCGTAGCGCTCAATATCGGCGTCGAGTTCGGCGCCGTGCGCCGCCACGCCCTCCGCCACGCGCCGGATATACTCCGCCTGCGCGGCGCTCGGCGCGTCTTGATACAACTCGTCCTCTTCGGCGAGGGACGCGAACGCTTCCTTTGTCAGCCGCCCCTCCAGCAGTTCCGGCGCGGACTTGTCCGTGAAGCCTAATTCATATGCCAGCCGGACGGCAATTTCCCTTGCGGCGTTTCTCGTCATGGGAAGCCCTCACGCCAGCGACACGCCGCCCACATGGACGTTGACCGCCTCCACCGGACAGCCCGTCATGGCCTCGATAGACGAAAAGACCGTCTTTTGCACGTTCCCCGCCACTTCCGGGATGGGGTGTCCGTACTCGACCATGAGGTAGATGTCCACTTTGAGCGCGTCGCCCGTCATGTCGATTTTGACGCCCTTGGCGCTCTTGCGGGCGTTCTTGGCGTTCGACGCCACCGCGCCCATGGGCGTCATCATGCCCGCCACGCCCTCCACGTCGCGCACGGCGCCTACGACCACCGCCGCCAGCACTTCCTCCGAGATATTGACCGTCCCCTTCTCTTCGGGGAGCGTCATGTAGTCCCTGCTCTCAGCCATTGCAATTCTCCTTCTCTACGGCGGGACGGCGCCGCGCCGTCATGGTTTCGTGATAAGCGGGGGACATTGTACCACATTCCCCGCCCCCTTGCAACCGCCGACGGCGATTTTTGCGCGGCGCGGCGAAATTAGCGCAGGATTTCGCGGAAGCCGAGCAGAGATTACGGACGTTTTCGGCGGCGCGGTCTGGAAGCGCGTGTAAAATGAGAAGCGCGGGCGCCCGTTACGGCGTCCGCGCTTTTTAATCTTCCGGTTTCGCTTCCTTTTCCAACGCCGCGCAAATTTCGCTCATATTTTGTTGAATGTTGCGCAAGCAGTCCAGAATATCCGCGAAAATGAACAGCAACAGAACCATGGCGAAAGAGAAAGTCACTTCAATCAGGCATATCGTCTTGCTGAGGCCGTAGGACATCATCCTTTGGTCGCTGACAGGCCAGCCGAATAGGATAATCATAAATCCTATCGCCAAACCCGCGATAAAAAAGACGATTCCTATCGCTTTCAATATG
>JAFXQD010000094.1 GCA_017527365.1 Oscillibacter sp. | reverse complement strand
GTCTTGCCGTCGGCTATCGCCGCAGCCCAGTCGCGCCAGAATTCGTTGACGGGAACAAGTCCCGCCGTATCCTCGGACTGACGCTTCTTCCACCAGTGCGACTCGACCCATTCGCGGGTGCGCTCCGGCGGACGGTACAGCTGACGGTTGCCGCGACGCCTCATCTCCCTGGCGGCGCGCGCGGACTGCGGGCTGGTGGAAGGCGTACCGTGATGGTTTCGCCGATTCCGCCGTGCTTGCGGGCGATGACGATTCCCTCAAACACCTGAATGCGCTCGCGGGAGCCCTCCTTGACCTTCACGTGCACGCGCACGGTGTCGCCCACGGCGACCTTGGGCAGTTCCTTTTCCAGCGCTTCCCGGTTGAGTTCTGCAATCAAATCCATGTTATGTTTCCTCCCTGATATAGGCGTTCGTGCGCGAAAACCCGCAGAGGACCGCCCTTTTTCAAAAGCCCCCACAGCGTACCACAGTTTCCACAGAAATGCAAGCGTTTTTTTGTGGGATTCCCCGGTTTTTTGCGCCGCCGGGAATGGCGGAGACGGAAAAGCCGCCCCGTCCGGGGCGGCTTTTCATTCGTAATGTCCCTTGCAGGACAGGATTTCCAGAACGCCGCCCGCGACGCGGTAAACAAGCCGGTTTTTGTCATCAATGCGGCGGCTCCAAAAGCCCGACAGGTTTTCCGACAGCGGCTCCGGCTTGCCAAGCCCGCCGTAGCCGCCGCGTTCGATGTCCTGAATGAGCGCGTTAATGCGTTTGAGCGTCTTGCGGTCCTGCCCCTGCCACCAGAGATAATCCCGCCACGCCTCTTCAAACCATACCTTCTTCATTCGTCCGTTGCCGGGATAATCTCATGCTCGACGCCCTTCCCGGCGTTGAGCGCCGCGACGCCCCGCATAAGGTGCGCCATATTGCTTTCCGAATAAAACGGGTCGTCCTTGCGCTTGCGCCTTTCCTCGACGCGCCCCGCCGACATCCTGTCAACGGGCGTTTGAACCGTTCTTCCCGTCATATCCCGCCGCCCCTTTCCGTTTTTGAATGGCAGTCCCTATTATAGCGGCTTGCGCGGAATTTGTCAAACGGGAAGTATGCGCAAAGAGTTTCTTGGCAAGGCGCCGCTTTAACGCGCCGCAATCCCAAGGGCGCGGTAAACGTCCAGAATGCGCGTGAAGAGCGGGTTTTGCGGGTCGAGCCCGCTGTACTGCTTCAACGCCGCCGCCGCGTTTTCCTTGCGGATTTTCTCCAGCATTTCCACGCTCTGCGGGTCGTCGGGGCAGTCGAAGCGCAACGCCGCCGCCGCGCCGAAAATCAGGTGGTCGACGGGCAGATTGTAGGAGGCGGTCGTAATAAGGGGCTTAATCAGGCGGTCGCCGGGGGAGAGCTTGCGCATGGGCTCGCGCCCCACGCGGGCGACCTCGTCTTTGAGGTGCGGGTTGTGGAAACGCTTGAAAATGCGCTCGACATAGGCGTGGTGGGTCTCCGGGTCGAAAGAGAACTCCCGGATTAAGCCCTCGCCGCTCTCGCGGATGGCGGCGTGCACGGTGTCGCCGACGAACGGGTCTTGAATGCTCTCCAAAATCGTCGCGTACCCGCGCAGGCTCCCCAGATAGGCGCAAATCGCGTGGCCGCTGTTGAGGGTGAAGAGCTTGCGTTCCAGACACGCCATAAGGTTGTCTGTGTAGGTCAAGCCCTCGACTTCAATCGGGTCGCCCTTCCATGCGGAGCGCTCCACGTCCCATTCCATATACTCTTCCGCCGCCGCGTCGAGCGGGTTTTCATAGTTCGGCTTGGGACAGATACGGTCTACCGCGCAGTCGGCGAAGCCGATATGTTCGCTGACAAACTCGATTTCTTCCGGCGACAGGTGTTTAAACGTCTCTTCTTTCAGGCGCGTGGTCGTGCGCAGGCCGTTCTCACAGCAGATGACGTTCATCGGCTCCTTGTTCCCGGCGGCGATACGCGCCCGGATTCCTTCGGCAATCGTCTTTGCGATTTTGGGGAGAACCAGCGGGCCCACAGCCGTGGTAATGAGGTCGCAGGCGGCGATAGCCGGGGCAATCCGGTCGCCGACGGACGAAACCGCGCTCACGTTGCTGACCTCGAAATCGTAGGAGTTCTGGTCGAGAATGTGCACGGTATAGCGCTTCTGCATATTGATGGCGTCGATAATGCTGTCCACCACGTCGGCGAAGGTGACGTGCCAGCCGCCGCGCTCCAGAATCGCCCCGATGAAGCCCCGCCCGATATTGCCCGCGCCGAACATAACCGCTTGTTTCATGTTTGCTTCCTCCTTGCAAATTGTCCCGCTATTGCGTAACCCGGAACGCGTTCCGGGGGAACGCGCAATCGAAACCCTTCCCCCTATCCCCCTCCCCGAAGGGGCGGGGGAACGAATTTTGTTAGGCTTTCCGCATATTTCGCCCAACCTTCTTGCTTGCGTCTCCCCCTTTGGGGGAGATGTCACGCAGTGACAGAGGGGGTTTTCCGCAAAACGCCGTTACAGTTGCGCGAAAACTTCCCCGATGGGGTCGCGTATTACAAGCGTGTTGGGGGAGAGGCTCTGCGCCACTTCCGACTTGTTCACCAGCGCGATATGCTCGCCCCGGTAGTAGTGAATCAGCCCCGCCGCCGGGTAGACGTTCAGCGACGTGCCGCCGATAATCAGCAAGTCCGCCTTTTCGATGGCATGGATTGCGCCGTTCATGACTTTGGGGTCAAGCCCTTCCTCGTAGAGCACCACGTCGGGCTTGACGCGCCCGCCGCACTTCTCGCAACGCGGGACGCCCTCGCCGTAGTAGACGAAATCAAAGCCGTAAAACGCCCCGCAACGCTCGCAATAGTTCCTGTGGACGCTTCCGTGCAGTTCGTACACCTTCTCGCTTCCGGCGGCTTGGTGCAGTCCGTCGATATTCTGCGTGACGACGCCCAGCAGTTTCCCCTCCCGTTCCCACTGCGCCAGCTTCTTGTGGGCGGCGTTGGGCTTCACGTCGCGCATAAGCATTTTGGCGCGGTAGAAGCGGAAAAACTCTTCGGGGTTGCTTTCGTAAAAGGTATGGCTTAAAATAGTTTCCGGGGGGTACTTCCACTGTTGATGGTACAGCCCGCCCGTGCTCCGGAAATCCGGGATTCCGGATTCCGTGGACACGCCCGCGCCGCCGAAAAACACGATTTTCCGGGCGCCGTCCGTCCACTCTTTCAGCTTCCGCACTTCCTCTTTCACAAACTCTCCTCCTGTCCGTATCCGCCGCGTTGCGCGGCGCCGCCCCTGTTAAGAAAGGAACCGCTATGAACATCCAGATTTTCGGCTCGTCCAAATCCTTCGACACCAAGAAGGCGCAACGCTGGTTCAAGGAACGCCGCATTCCGTTTCAGTATATCGACCTGCCGTCGAAAGGATTATCCCCCAAAGAGTACCAGTCTGTCAAGGGCAAAATTGGGTTTGAAGGGCTGGTTGACGAAAAATCGAAAGCCTACGAGGCGCTCTATATGGCTTATGTCACGCCGGAGGCGCGGGAGGAAAAACTGCTCGAACACCCGGAGCTGTTCCGGACGCCGATTGTCCGCAACGGCAAGGCGGCGGCGACGGTGGGATACTGCCCGGACGTATGGGCAAAATGGGAGTGACGAAAGAAGGGATGTCCCATGGAAAAGCCCCCGTCCGCAAGTTCCCCGCGCCGTCAGTTCATGCGCGGCGCGTATATCTTGGCGCGGCGGTACCTGCGCCATCAAGTCGGAATGCGCAGCGCCGCCCTTGCCTTTTACCTGCTGTTCGCCATTTTCCCAATCCTGATTTTCATAAGCTCCATGGTCGGACTGCTCCACGCCGACATTGAAGAAGAATTAGTGCGCCTCGCCGAATTTCTCCCGAACTCCGTCTTGATGATTATACGGCGCTATCTGACGTTCGTCGCCGCGAACCCCAGCCCGCGCCTGCTGACCTTCGGGCTCGTGTTCTCGGTCTACTTCCCCTTCCGCGCCGCCAACGCCCTTATGCACTCCGTGCGCAAGGCGTACCGTCTCGGCCCGCCCGCCGCCGCCTTCGGACAGTTCCTCAAAACCCTGCTCTATACCGTCCTCCTGACGGTCGGAATCGTCCTGACCGTCGCGCTTATGACGGTTAGCAACCGCCTTTTGGCGTGGGCGGTGGAAAACCTGCGCCTGCCCGTGTTCGCGGCGGAACTCTGGGAGGCGTTGCGCTTTCCGGTTATCGCGCTCATAGGCTTTTCCGCGCTCTTCGCGCTCTACGCGCTGGCGCAGGACGGCGCCGTCCGCCCCCGCGACATCTGGCCGGGGACGCTCGCCGCGCTCTTCGGCTGGCTGTCGGTCTCGTGGCTCTATACCTTCTACGTCAACCGAATCGCCCGCTATTCCCTGCTCTACGGCTCCCTCGGCACGATGATGGTACTGCTTATCTGGCTGAACCTTAGCGCAATGGTTTTGATTCTGGGCGCGGAGCTCAACGGCACGTTAATCAGCCTGCGGAAAGAGCGTATCAGCGGGGAAACGCCGCTTTAGAAACAGAAAGGTGGTTTTATGCGGAAAACGTCTCTGCGCAAACGGAAACAGCGCGTCTTTGAACTGGTGGAAGTGGGCTACGCGGGCGACTTCTACAGCCGCGCCTATGACTTCCTCGGCGTCCTCGCCATTGTCGTGAACCTCGCCGCCAGCGTCGCCGACACTTACGACGCCTTGCGCGCCCAATACGGCGCGGCGCTCTCCGCGCTCGAAACAATAACGGTATTGTTTTTTACGGCAGACTACGCCCTGCGCCTCTGGACGGCAAGCGAGCTCTACCCGGAGGAACCGCGCCCCGCGCTCAAATACGCCCTCTCCATGACGGGGCTTATAGATTTGCTGTCCTTCCTGCCTTGGTACCTGCCCGTATTCTTTCCCGCCGGGGCGGTGGCGTTCCGCATGTTCCGCGTCGTGCGCATTTTCCGCTTGTTCCGCATCAACGCCTACTACGACTCCCTAAACGTCATTGCGGAGGTCATCGCCGGGAAGCGGCAACAGTTGATTTCGTCCTTGTTCATTCTGTGCGTGCTCATGCTCGGCGCGAGTTTGTGCATGTATAGCATAGAGCACGACGCCCAGCCCGACGTGTTTTCCAACGCCTTTTCGGGAATCTGGTGGGCGGCGTCCACGCTCCTGACGGTCGGCTACGGCGACATCTACCCCTTGACATCCGCCGGGCGGCTGTTCGGAATCTGCATTGCCTTCCTCGGCGTGGGCATTGTCGCCATTCCCACGGGCATTATCTCCGCCGGGTTCGTGGAGCAGTATTCCAAAATCAAGCGGTTAAGCGAAATCGCCGACGAAGCCGACATTCACTTTATCAAGTTCCGCCTGTCGCGCCAAGACGTTTGGACGGGCAAGGCCGTCAAGGAGCTCGGACTGCCTCGCGGCGTGATACTGGCGGCGGTGCGGCGCGGCAAGGAGGTTATCGCGCCCCGCGGCGACGTGGTTCTGCGCGACGGCGACACCGTGATACTCGGCGCGGAGCCGTTGCGCGACGACCAGCACATTGACTTTCAGGAAATCACCCTGCGCCGCCAACACTCGTGGAACGGGAAGGCCATCCGGGACTTGGACATTTCCCGCCACACGCTCATTGTGACCGTGCGGCGCGGGAGCAAGGCGCTCATCCCGAACGGCGACTTGGTTCTCAAAGAGGGCGACACGCTCACCCTTTACACGCAGATTCCCATGACCGACGCGGAAAAAGTGCGCGTCTGACGGCGTTTTTTCGCGCCGGGGGCTTGCGTTTTCGCGCCGCCTGTGCGATACTCTTGGAAAACTTTTCAGGAGGCCCGCATAATGGAGCAAACGCCGCAAAACCCCAATCCCTACGCCAGCTGGAGCCGCGACAACCCCAACGCGTTCATGGATTACAACTTTATCAAAGTGACGGAAGTTTCCCTTGACCGGGTGGTCGCGTCGCTGGAAATCCGCCCGGAGACGCGCAATCCCTACGGCGTCGCGCACGGGAGCGCCCTCTACGCTATGGCGGACAACGCCACCGGAATCGCCGCCCATACCGACGGGCGCTCCTACGTCACGCAGAGCAGCAACATGTACTTCCTGAGCAACCGCAAGGAAGGCGCGATACGGGCGGAGGCGAACGTCATCCGGCGCGGGCGGGCGACCTGCCTTGTCGGGGTGGAAATCACGGACGCCGACGGAAAGCTCCTCGCCTCCGGGACGTTCGTCCACTTCTGCGTTGACCAGACGGCAAAGCCGTTCAATATCGGAAACTTTTCCGCGTGATTCCCGCGTGTCAGGAATGTTCCGCGCCCTCTTCGGGGGGCGCGTTTTCCGCGTTCGGCGCCGCCGTCACGACGGGCATTCCGTTCACCGTCACGTCGTGGTCGGCGGGTATCAGCAGGTACTTCCGCCCGTCGATAACCCGGTACTCCACGACGTAACTGCAAGACGGGTTCACCGTCACCCGCGCCTCCGGCGTGATAATCTCGAACCGCTTGCCGTCGATAAGGTTTTCCGGGTTCAGGACGGCGTTTTCGCCGAAACGTTCCCCGCAGGAACGCTCGAACGCCTCCAAGCGTTCCGCCGACGCGCCGCCGTTTTCCAGAATGTCGCACAGCTCGCGGGGCGACATCGTGAGCGGCTCCGGAATCTGCTCTTCCTTGTGCTCCGCCATGCGTTCCAGCAACTGTTCGTGGACGGTCTGCAAGAGGTCGTAGCCGCACTCCTCCGCCAGCGATTCCGACAGCGCGTCGTGGAACGCCTCGCGCTGTTCGTCCGCCGACATCAGCGGCCCCGTGTTGAACACGGCGTCGATGAGCTCCTGATGCACGTCGCCGGGCTTTTGGGCGTAGTAGAGGGCGTTGTAGATGTTGGCGGCGCGGTCGTCGAACGCCGGGAACAGGAAGCCCAGATAGGTGTTGTCCACCATGCGCCCAAGGGCGCCGCCCCGGAACTCGTTGGCGTCGTGGAAGTAGCGCAGGACATAGCCGGCGTCCTTCACGGGGCAAATCGCGCAAATCATGTAAGAGAACGCGTTCTCCGATTCGTCAAGGCGGCTTTGCCCGTCGCGCCCGCGCCGGGGCACGTCGTACACGTCCGACGCCAGCAGGATGAGGTAGCCGTTTTCGCCGAGGTCGAGCGCGTCAATGACCGCCTGATAAAACGAGTCGCGGGCGTCGGCGTTCTGCAACTGCGAGTTGCGCAAGTCCGACAGAAGGCGGTGCTCGTCGCTCTCCATGACCTGCTGCGTGGAAAACACGATGTCCAGCAGGTTCTTGCCGAGGCTGCCCGTGAGCGACTTTTTGAGGCGCGACAGGTACAGCTCCACTTCCTCTTCGGGCATGAGCCCCAGCGACGCGTCCAGATACGACACAATCTCATGGTTGCCGTTGACGTAACAGCCGTAAATGCGGCTGATTGCGTTTTTTTCGGGGCGGAAACGGCGGCGCAGTTCCGCGACTTCCTTTAAATTCATGGCGCATTCCTTCTTCCGTTCCATGGTTTTGCGCGTCCGATTATAAAGCATTCCCGCCGGGAAATCAAGCGTCCGGGCGCATAGGCGTTAAGCCAAAGCAAGCCTGCCCCCATCCGTCGCTGCGTGACACCTTCCCCCGTTCCGGGGGAAGGACTATCCCAAAAGGGAAACCGTTCCAAATCGCCCGCTTTTCAAAAGAACTCGCGGAATGTCGGGGAAAACGCCGTAAAGTTTGTCCCTCCCCCGGAACGGGGGAGGGCGGCGCACAGCGCCGGGTGGGGGGCGACGAAACCAATGTCATTAACTTTAATAAAAAACCCCCTCTGTCACTGCGTGACATCTCCCCCAAAGGGGGAGACACAGAGACGAAAAGCTCATAAAAAAGCGTCCCCC
>JAFXQD010000008.1 GCA_017527365.1 Oscillibacter sp. | reverse complement strand
CGCCTTGGCGCGTTTTGCCAGAGCGGTCTTGCCCGCGCACGCGCCGTTCTCGGCGTCCACGCGCATTTCCAGATTCTTCTTGGTGCTGTCCGTGACGACCTCGCCCAGCAGTTCGGCGTACTTGGCGGCGTGCTCCGCCTCCTCCAACGCGGCGCGGCGCCAGTATTCGCCGATTTCCGGGTAGCCTTCCCGGTACGCCACGCGGCTCATCGCCAGATACATGCCGACTTCGGAGCACTCGCCGCGGAAATCAGCCCGCAGGCCTTCCAGAATGTCCTCCGGGGCACCCTGCGCGACGCCAACGACGTGCTCCGCCGCCCATACCTTGTCGCCGGACTGCTCCTTGAACTTGGACGCGGGAACGCCGCACTGCGGGCACTTCTCCGGCGGGTTCTCGCCCTCGTACACGTAGCCGCACACGGAACATACCCATTTCTTCATAACTCGTTCCTCCTGTTGTGAAATCCCCTCGAATGTAACCTTCTATAATACGCTTCCCGCGAAAGCGCGGAAAGCGTATTATGCTGTAAGATAGCAGAAACGCGGCGGGCTGTCAAGCGACAGTTCTTTATTTATGCGCTTACTGCTGTTCGGCGAGGGCTTTCGCTTCGGCGATAGCCTTTTCCTGCGCCGCCGGGGGGCAGTCCTCATAGCGCACAAAGTGGAACGTGAAGCTCCCTCTGCTTTGCGTCATGGAGCGCAAGTCGATGGCGTAGGAGCCCATTTCCGCCATGGGGACTTCGGCGGAGATAACTTGGCTTCCGTCGCCCGTCGGGTCCATGCCCATGACGCGCCCGCGCCGCTTGTTCAGGTCGCCGATTACGTCGCCCATGTAGTTGTCGGGCACGGTCACTTTCAGTTCGCCCACGGGCTCCAGCAACACGGGGTTGGCTTCCGGCATACCCGCCTTGTAAGCCAGTTGCGCGGCGGTCTTGAAGGCGATTTCCGACGAGTCCACGGGGTGGTAGGAGCCGTCGTAAAGCACGGCTTTGAGGTTGACGACGGGATACCCGGCGAGCGGCCCGTGCAGGCAGGCTTCGCGCAACCCCTTTTCGACGGCGGGGAAGAAGTTCTTCGGCACGGAGCCGCCGAACACTTCCTCCGCGAATACCATATCCTCTTCTTCGGGGTTGGGCTCAAAGCGAATCCACACGTCCCCGAACTGACCGCTTCCGCCGGTCTGCTTCTTATGGCGCCCCTGCTTCTGCACGGTCTTGCGGATTTTCTCGCGGTACGGCACGCGGGTCGGCTTCAACTCCGCTTCGACGTTGAAGCGGCTTTTCAGCTTGCTTACAAGCACGTCAATCTGCATGTCGCCGGAGCCGGAGAGCACCATTTGATGGGTTTCGGCGTTGGCGCCCACGGAGAACGTCGGGTCCTCTTCGTTGAGGCGCGCAAGCCCTTGGGAAATCTTGTCCTCCTGCCCGCGTGTCTTGGGCACGATGGCGACGGAGTAGCAGGGCTCGGCGAACGGAATGGGGGCGATTGCGACGGGGGCTTTGGGGTCGGAGAGCGTGTCGCCCGTCTTGACCTTGTCCATTTTGCCGATGGCGCCGATGTCGCCGCAGACAAGCTCCTTGATTTCCGTCGATTTCTTGCCGCGCATGGAGTACAGCCGCCCCAGCTTTTCGGTCGAGCCCGTGCGGGAATTGTAGAGCGGCAAATCGGGCGTAATCGTCCCGGACAGGACTTTCACAAACGAATACTTGCCGTACTGGTCGGAAAGCGTCTTAAAGACGAACGCGACGGGGGCGCCGTCGGGCGCGACGGCAAACGCGCCGCCGTCCTCGGTTTTCGGCGCGGGGCCTTCCGTCGGATTGGGCGCCAAATGCGCGATAGCGTCCAAAAGCTCCGCCGTGCCCGCGCCGTTAATCGCGGAGCCGAACAGCGCCGGGAAGAGGGCGCGTTCCCGCACGGCTTGGCGCAAGCCCTGCTTCATCTCGTCGGGGGAGAGGTCGCCCGTGTCGAAAAACTTTTCCATGAGTTCTTCGCTTGCCCCGGCGGCGGCTTCCTTCAGCTCGTCCTCGGCGGACGCCACCAAATCCGCGGCGGCGCCGTCGGGGGCGGCGTAGGGGATGATGCTGTTGCCGAACCGCCCGCGCAGAGCCTCCAGCGTGGCGGCGGGGTCGCTGTTGTCCTCGTCGATGCGGGAGATATAGACAAAGCGCGGGATGTCGCGTTCCTCGCAGTATTTCCACGCCTTCTCCGCGCCCACGGACACGCCGTCCTTGGCGGCGGCGACGATGACGGCGGCGTCGGCGGCGGCGAGCGCCTCCATAACCTCCCCCGCGAAATCGAACGCGCCGGGGGCGTCGATAACGTTAATGCGACAGCCCTTGTAGTCGATGGGGGCGACGGCGGCGGACAGGGAAATCTGCCGCTTGACCTCCTCCGGGTCGGAGTCGCAGACGGTGTTGCCGTCGGCGGCGCGCCCCATGCGGTCAATGGCTTTTGTCGCGTAGAGCATACTTTCGGCGAGGGCGGTCTTGCCGCTCCCGCTGTGCCCCAGCAGGCAGACGTTCCGAATGTCCTTGACAGAATAGCTCATGTTTCTACTCTCCTTGCGTTTGCGTTGATGTGCGCGGGTCGTTCATGGGGCGATTATACCGCATTCCGGCGCGGATTGCAACCCGGATTTCAAACAATGTCATTCACTTAGGGAAACCCTTCCCCCTGTCCCCCTCCCTAAAGGGGCGGGGGAACGCTTTTTTATGAGCTTTTCGTCTCTGTGTCTCCCCCTTTGGGGGAGATGTCACGCAGTGACAGAGGGGGTGTTAAAGTTAATGACATTGGATTTCAAAACCAGACCGCGAAATTCTCCCCGCCGCCGCTATCGTCCTCCATGGGGATATAGCGGACTTCGACGCCGCGTTTCAGGGCGTACTCTATCGTATAACGCGTGCCGCCGGGGGCGCCGTTGTACGCCGCCAGCAACAGCGACGCGTGGTCAATCAGGTATCGGTCACGCGCCAGCATACAGCCCGGCGCGTACAGCGGCGTCACGACCTTGATTTTGTCGCAGCCGCCCAGCAGTTCCAGATACTTTCTCCGTTGCGTTGCGTTCCAGCGCTCCCCGTGCTCGGCGTAGGGCAGCGCCGCCTCCAGCGTCACGCCGTCGCGGATACGCTTCAGGTTTTGGACTTCCTCGCAAAAGTAAAAGTCACAGCCCTGCGCCATGCCGCAGAGGAAATGCCGCCAGCCCTCGTCGTAAGCGCGTTCGAGCGCGTCGGCGATACGCCGCCGTAGTTCGACACAGCGCGGGTCGTACTCGTTATCGCCCCAAGGCAGTTTGTCCGGGCGGTGTCCTGTGAACGCGCAAGTCTCCTGATAAGCCGCCATGGGTTCACTTCCTTTCGGGCGTCAGCGACGCGTGACGGCGGTGTGGGGGTCGAAGGCGTTGGCGCTCATGACGGTTTTCGCCGGGACGCTTACGCTTTTCAGGTTCGGGCAGTTCATGAACGCCCAGTCGCCGATACGCTCCGCGCTGTCGGGGATGACGACGCTTGACAAGTTCGCGCAGAACTGGAACGCGAACTCCCCGATGTCCGCCGCGCCTTCCGGGATACGGATTTCCGTCAAGCCGCCGCAAAACTGGAACGCGAAATCCCCGATAGACCGCAACGCGGCGGGGAACCGGAACGCCGTCAAACTTTCGCAGAACGCGAACGCCGAGCCGCCGATACGCTCCACGCTGTCGGGAATCGCCGCGCTTGACAGCCGCTTGCAGAAGGCAAAGGCAAAGTCGCCGATTTCCGTCACGCCGCCGGGGATTCGGATTTCCGCGAGGCTTGCGCAGTCGCGGAACGCCCAGCCGCCGATTTCCGTCACGCTACCGGGAAGCGCAACGCTTGACAGGCTCTTGCAACCCTGAAACGCCGACGCGCCGATAAACTTCACGCCGTCGGGGATTTGGATTTCCGCGAGGCTTGCGCAGTCCTGAAACGCGCACCCGCCGATAGAAACGACCGTAGCGGGGAGTTGGACGCGTTTCAGGTTCGAGTAGCCGCAAAAGGCGAGAAGCCCCACGCCCGACGCGCCTTTGAGGATAACGGACGTAACTTTTTCGGCGCCCCACGGCGTTCCAAGCAGGCTGTCAACGACGCCCGCGCCAGAGAGCGTCAGGGCACCGCCGGCGTCCAGCGCCCACGAAAAGCCCTCCGCCTGTCCGCTTTGCGCGGCTTGCGGCGCCCGTCCCGACGCGGCTGGCTTCGCCTTGCGCATACGCTGGAATAGTTTCAGTTGCGGCGCGTCGTCGCGGCTCATGGGACACGCTCCTTTCTAAGTAGGCGGCAAGCCGTTTTGACTTAGCGCGGCGTTTGCATAAGCGGGGTCGTAGGTCACTTCCCGCCCGAACCAGTCCGGGGGCTCGAACGCGTTCGCGGCGTCCTCCGAGGGGAACTCCACCTCCGCCAGTATGAGCGGCGCAAGCGGCGGCGCGAAAATGTCCAACTCCGCGACGTACTCCCCCAGCGGGATTTTGTAGCGGTCTTTCACAATCCGCAGACCGTCCGCCTTCGCCGACAGCCGCCCGTAGGCTTCCGCCGTCATCTCAAGCTCGAACTCCTCCCGCGCCAGCAGCCCGCGCCCCTTGCAAGTCAAAACGTACCGTTCCCCGGCGCGGCGCACCCGTATGAGCGGGTCAACGGAAATATACGCCTGCTCCATGCGCGTATGCGGATACCGTTCCAAGGCGCCGGGGAGACGCGAAACCAGAAATTTGCGTTCGATTTCCATGGAAACGCCCCCATCATTATCGCCGTCCGCGCACAATCGGGCGGTCGGTTTCGGATTCGCGCTTAATCGTGCGCCACGCCGCCGCGAACATCAGCAGGACGAACACAAGAAAAACGGCGGTCGCTTTCGCCGTGCCCGACATGGCGCAGGCGTCGTAGAAGCCGTGGAGCGCGACGGCTATCAGGTACCCCGCCCACAGGTTGAGCGACGCCCTCGCGTAATGGCGGCGGTTCGCCTCCAGCCGCGCCCGCCCGTAGTACATGCCCATAAAGACGGAAAACGATAGGTGTCCGGGGATGGCGAGCAGTGCGCGGGGGAGCGCGACGGAGAGCCCGTAGCCGAAAATGTAGTAGACGTTCTCGAAGGCGGCGAAGCCCAGCGACACGAACGCCGAATAGACCACGCCGTCAAAGCGGTAATTGAAGGCGGGATGGCTCCAAGTGCGGCGGCGAAGAAAGAACAGTTTCGCGCCCTCCTCCGCGACCGCCACGACAAGGAAGGCCAGCAGGATAGTGTAAAGCGGGTCGCCTTGGTAGAGGAAACGCTTGAGAAGCCATTCGCCGAAGCCCTCCAGCACGCCGGAAATGAGCGCGGCGGCGGCCCCGGACAGCACGAGCAGAAACAGCAGTCCGGGGGGCTCCGGCTCTATGGCGTCGCAGCAGTAGACATAGCGGAGCAGAAAGACCGACGGGAGGACGGCGGCTAAGACGTAGACCGCCGCGACGGGCAGAAGCGGCGGCAGTTGCGGCATGGCGAAGAACAAAGGGAACTCCTTTCGACGTTGCGCCCGCTTGCGGCGGGGTTATACCCGCTCGGAGCGGGATTCCAGCGTGACGCGGAAGCGGGGGTTTTCGGCGGCGGCGTCGCGCAGTACCGACAGCAGAGAGCGGGCGTAGCCGCCTAACGCCTCTTCCAGCCGTCCGGGATGGATAAGGCGTAATTCGGTGTCCTGTTTGAGCGCGGTAAGGCAGTCGTAGAGCGCGTCAAGGTTGCGCCCGTACCACGCGGGCAGGTTCAGGGCGCGGATTAAGGCGTCGTGCAGTTCGTCCCGCGTGCGGATGTTTCCGCCTTCCATCGTCGTGACCATAAGCATTTCGGAGGCTCCTTTCATTCTTCCCCGTAGAGAAGCGTAAACGTGTTGTAGTGGTCGCCGGTGTAATAAATCAGCCCGTCGTCGGAAAAGACAAGGCGCTTTGCGCCCCGGCTTTTCGCGCCCAAGGTGTCAACGTCGCATTCGCGGTAATTGCGCCCCGGCGGCAGAAGCCCCTCGTAATTGCCGAAGCGGTCGCCGCCGATGCACTTGCCGGGCGCGTAGGGCTCCAAGAACCCGCCTTCCCAGCCGAGCGCCCGCGCCTGTTCTTTCGTGATGAAATTGCCGGGCAGGCGCCCGTAAGTATGCAGGTACAGCGCGACATCTTCCGCCGCCGTGTAACTGCCGTTTTCGTCGAGTTCGCCGCCGCCCGCGGCGGGTTCGGACGCGTCCGGGGTTTCGCCGTCATACGCGGCGGCGTCCGAATCCGCGCCGCCGTAATCGCCCGCCGTTTCCGACGCGCCGCCGCCGGACGGCTCGCCGTCCGCGACGGGTTCTTGCGCGTCCCGTTCGTCGTCGAAGAACGCCCGCGCCGTCCGCGCCACGTCCAGCAAGTCGGGCGATTCCGTGGGCGCGGTATTGCCCGCCGCGCCGCCGCAAGCCGTCAGGCACAGCGACAGCAACAGCGACAGCCATACGCAAAGCCGTTTTTTCATAGCCTGCCTCCTTAAAAATCCGCGTTTGCCCGTATTATAGCGCCCTTTCCGCGAAAAGAAAAGGCTTGCGCGGAAAGAATCTTTTCCCCGGCTCAGACAAGATACTTTTCCCGCGCCCGCTCCGGAGACTCCCCGAAGGCAATCATAAACTCCGAAAGCGTCTCGTCCTCCTGCCGGAGCAGTTCCATGTACTGCCTGCGTATTTCCTCCAAGAAGCCCGACATTTCGGGATGGGCTTCCCGGAACGCCTCCTCCTTCTCCTTGCGCGTCAGCAGGAATTTCCATAGCAAGTCCTGATTCCCGCCGAGAAGCAACTGCCGCTCCAATAACATACGGTGTTCCGAAAGCCCCATGGACAACGCCAAAAACGCCTCGCGGTTCGTCTCCCGCTTCTCCGGCGACGCCGACAGGTACATTTCCAGCAAGCCGTCCCATTCCTTTTCGTCCTCGCTGTTCCAGTATTCGCCGACCAGCTCCAACTCCGCCGGGATGAGCTTTTCAAACTCCACTTCCGCCCCGCTTAACAGGCATTCGGCAAGCTCCCGCGTCAGGCGGTTCAGGCGCGGCTCCGCCTCCCGACCGTAAGCCCACAGGAACGCCTCCACGGCGGCGTTGCCCCGGCGCAGGGTTTCCTTGCCGCCGCCCCATTCCAGCGGATACGGCGGCGTAAGCCCCCCGGCGTTAAGCGCCTGCGTGAGGCGTTGCCGCACGGCGCCCTCGTCGATGAGCGCCCGCGCCCCGTAGGCCATGAACTGCTCGTTGACGGCGGCGGCGTGCCCGGCAAGGAAAAACGCGATTCCGCGCTTTTTCAACGCCTCGTAGAAATGCAACAGCCGTTCCGCCGCGAAGATGTCCACGGACAGCACGCCCGTCACGACGACAACCCTTGTGTCGCCGCGCAGGGCGGCGGAAACGTCGCGCTCGAAGCCGTCGATGGTGGCGAAGAACAGCGGGCCGTTGAACTGGTAGAGCACGGTATGCCTGACCGGGCGGGCGTGGGGGACTTTCGCCAAGTCGAAGAAGCCTTCATGCCCTTCCATACAGCCCAGAAAATAACTCGGCTGCGCGCTGACTTGCATGGTGAACGACGCGAACGACAGCACGACGCCCACTAACACGCCCTCCGCCAACCCCAGCATTTCCGCCGCGAACGCCGCCGCGAAAATCCAGAAATTCGGGCGGTCAACCTTCCAGAAATGCGCCGCGAGGTGAAATTCCAGTATCGTGCCCAGAGAGCCGATGACGATTCCGGTCAAAATCGGCGCGGGCAAATAGGACAGCAAAGGCGTCCCGAACAGCAGGAACAGCCCCATGGTCACGAACGCGGAGACGCCCATCCATTGACTGCCGACGCCCTGCTTGTTGGCGCGGTTCGTGCGCGACAGGCTCCCGATTGCCGGAGAGCTTCCGAAGAGCCCCGCCGCCAGATTCCCGGCGGCGAAAGCCAGCAGTTCCCGCCGCCCGTCCACGCGCTCCCCGTTGCGGTGCGCGAACTCTTTCGTAGTGACCAGCGTCTCCGCCGCGATAACCAGCGCGACGGCGAGCGTCTCAATGGCGACGCCCTCCGCGTGGCGGGACAGCGGCGCCCAGTCCGGGGCGACGGGCGCGGGCAGTCCCGACGGAACCGCGCCGACAAGCTCCACGCCGTAACGCTCAAAATGAAACAGCGCGTTGAGCGCGATTCCCGCGAACATCATCACGACGGACATGCTTGTTTTCGTCTGGCGGCGGAACGCGATAATGACGACGATTGTCACGAGCCCCAGCGCGAACGACGGCGCGTGAAAGGCGGCGAGTTCCCGGACAAGGTGTCCGACCAGCGCGGGGGCGCGCCCTCTTGCGACCGTCCCGCCGAACAGGCGCGGCGCCTGCGCCAAAATCACAACCGTTGCGATTCCGGTCACGCAGCCGCCCAGCACCGCCTCCGAGACGAATTTGGAGAACCTCCCGCCGCGAAGCAGACAAAAGAGCGTCAGCCATAGCCCCGTCAGGCAAGTGACCGCCGCCATGACCGCGGGCGCCTCCGCGCTTCCGGGCGCGACGCTCAGCTCCGGCAGGAGCGTCGCCACGAGCGCGGCGGGCGCGGCGTCCACGCCGAAGACCATGCGCGGCGAACTTGTCAGAAGGCTGTAGACGAGCACGGGCACGAGGGAGCCGTAAAGCCCGTACTGCGGAGGCAGTCCGGCCACTTGCGCGTAGCCCATGGACAGCGGGACGGAGAGCAGGGCGACGATAATCCCCGTCAGGATGTCCCGCGTGAGTTCGCGCTTGCCGTTGACGCGAAACTGTTCCATAAGATTCCTCCTCTCGAAATCGGCGCGTATCTGTTGCGCACAATATACCATGTTTTGGCGCGTCCCGCAAGGGCGATTTCAAGCCGCCCGTGCGATAGCCTAAAAACAACGCCGCGCCGCTTGACAGCGGCGCGGGATTCTATTATAATAAAATATGAAGTTTTTTCGTCTTTTAAACGCGGAAACTCCTTGATTTGCGCGGGAATGGAAATATTTGCATTTTAGAAGTTGCGGGAAGGGGGAGGCGGAGCATGAAAATTTTAGAAAAAGCAACCCGCGAACTGTTCTACGCGGGCCTCAGCCGCACAGATTACCGGATGGTCAGGGAAGCGGTGGAGAAAAGCAACCGGAAATCCGTTATAGACTGGTCGGTTTCTGCCGGAATCTTTTGGATTATGTCGTTGCTGATGTCCCTGAACGCCGAAGCCTACGCCCGGTGCCGCCCGGTCTATACGGGAGCCTTGGCAAGCTGCGCGGCCGCCTTATTTTGCGCGCTTTTCCTTCTCGACCGCTTTCCGCGCATGATTTACCCGCTCATGTACCTTTTTGACCTCTCCGTGCTGGGGGCGGGGGTTGGAATCGCGCTCTGCCAGCCCGACGTGCGCACCGTAACCGCGATTGCCGTCGCCATCATCATCCCCATTTGCTTCATAGGCAACACGGCTTCTTGCGTTATCGTGCTTGGCTTGGCAATTATCGCTTTCGCCGCGCTGGGCAAGCCGGTTATCGCCCCGGACGTTTACGCGTGGACGCTGTTAAACCTTTCCATATTCTCCGTGGCGGGCGCGTTAATCGGGCACGTCGTCAACAAGGCGCGCTTTGAGCGCTACGTGTACGCGGAATCCGTCCGGCAGTTGGCGGACTTGCGCACAAAATACGCCTACTACGACCAAATGACCGGATTGCAGAACCGGAGGGCTTATGCGGAAATGCTGGATAGCTTTCAGAAAGAGCCGCCCCCGGAGTTCTGCGCGGTCATGGCGGACATCAACGGCTTGAAAGAGACGAACGACGTTTGCGGGCACGCGGCGGGGGACGAGCTGATTATCGGCGCGGCGGAGTGCCTCCGCACGGCTTTCGCGGAAAACGACATGATTTACCGCCTCGGCGGGGACGAGTTCTGCGTGATTACGCTTTCCCCGCCGGAGAAGGCGCGGCGCTCTCTGGAGCGGCTGAAATGGGCGGCGGCAAACTGGAAGGGGCGCTATGTCAAAAGCGTTTCCATTTCTTACGGAATGAGCTCCTCCAAGGATTTCCCCGACGCGGATTCCGTTGTCAGGGACGCGGATTCCAAGATGTACGAATACAAGCGCAATTATTACATGGAAAGCGGAAAGGACAGGCGGCATAGGCGTTTGTGCTGAACCCCGCCTTCCCAGCGCCGCGCCCGGAGAAGGAAAACCGGAATTTTTTTAAAATTCCCTCTTGCATTCCGGTTTCGGATAGTGTATAATGCCCTCGACAACGCCGATGTGATGGAATTGGTAGACGTGACGGACTCAAAATCCGTTGGTAGCGATACCGTGTGGGTTCGAGTCCCACCATCGGCACCATAACGGAGCGCCACGGCGCGGAAGGACGGCTGTCTCACAACCTGTGGGACAGCCGCCTTGCATACGGGAATCCAAAAAAAGGGAGATGACGTTATGTTTGAACGGCGCGTGCAGGCTCAAATCGCCGCCATCATGGTTATCATTTTCATGGCGTTTTTCGGCAACGCACTCTTTTTTTCCTCGCTCAACACGGACATTTTCCAAATGACGGCGGAAATGGAGGCGGATTTGTATTCCCGCATAATTGCCAACGCGATTTCCATGCAGACGCCCGAAGAGGGAATCACGCGGAATATGCCGTCGCTGGCGGGGCTGGTTCGGGAGAACGTCGGCTTCCGGGTGACGAGCGCGAGCGGCGGCATGTTCTATTCCAGCCCCGGCGCGCCGTTCGGCTGGGAAAGGCCGAGCCAAGCCGCGCTGGAAGAGGCCGCGCAGAACGGCAGGGCGGTTTTCTGGTCGGGAAACAACAACCCGTTTCTGCTCCGGCAGGACTGCTACGTCGTGCGCCCGCTGTTCGACGGCGCGTATTTTCTGGAAACCGTCCTCCGGGGCGGGGAGCTCCAAGCCATGCAGCGGCGGCAGTTCGCGCTTTTAATGGGCATTGACGCGCTTCTAATGGCGCTGATGGTCATCCTGATTGGCAACATCATCTCCAAGTACCGCCGCGAAATCCTCCGCTACGCCACCACCGACGAATTAACCGGGCTTGCCAACCGCAAAGCGTTCAACGCCATTTTCGCGGATTTCAGCAAAGCGGAGCGGCGTTCCGAGGCGTCGCTGTTCCTGCTCGACATCGACTTTTTCAAGCAGATTAACGACAATTACGGCCACGCCGCCGGGGACAACGCCTTGCGCCACCTTGCGCGAAACATACAGGACATGACAAACCGTCGCGGCGGGTTCGCGGGGCGCTGGGGCGGCGACGAGTTCATAGGCATATTGCCCATCGGCGGCGCCGAGGCGCACGAGGCCTTGCTGGAGCTGTGCCGCAAAATAGAGGCGTCGCGCCCGCCCGACGGCTTCCGCATGACCATTAGCGCGGGCGTCGCGCCCGTGGAGGACGGCGCGACGCTGGCGAAGCTGTCGGAAAAGGCGGACTTGGCGCTCTACCAGTCGAAGGAGGGCGGGCGCAACACGGCGAGCCTGTACGAGCCGACGCGGGGCGACGCGCAGAAGGCGGCGGAAGTCAGACAGCCCGCCACGGTCGCGGCGGCGATTGCCCGCGCCGAAAAGCTGGTCATCCCCGCCAAAACCGACGCGCCCGCCGCCCCCGGCTTGTCCAAACGCTTCCGGGAACGCCTCAAAACCTATTTCCGGGAACGCTTTGTCCGGGGCGCGATTCTGGGCGTGCGCTGGATGGCGCCGTTTATCGCCGGGGGCGGCATTCTTATCGGCTTGGCGTTCCTGTTCGACGCCGCCGCCGTCGACCTCTCCGACCTCTCCCTTGACATCCGGGCGCAGTTCGGCTCCATCACGCCCGCGGCGGCGGCGCTGAACAATATCGGAAGCGTGACATTTAATTTCATGCTTCCGGTGTTCGCGGGGTTCATGGCCTACGGAATCGCCGGGGAAGAGGCGTTCATGGCGGGCTTTGTCGGCGGCTACATGACCATTGACAGCCGCTCCGGCTTTATCGGGGCTATGGCGGCGGGCATGGCCGCCGGGATAATTACCGGGGAGTTGCGGCAGTTTACGAACCGCTTGCCGCGCTTTTTCCGCAAAATCGCGCCCATTGTCGTGTACCCCGTGTTCAACCTGCTTTTCATGCAGGGGGTTTCGTGGCTGATAATCACGCCGCTGTCGTCGGCGCTGGGCAGAGCCTTTACTTCCCTGCTGAACGCCGCGAGCGCGAAAAGCCGGATTGCGGCGGGGGCGCTGTCGGGCGGCATGATGGCGTTTGACATGGGCGGCATCGTCAACAAGGTGGCGTACAACTACGGCGTGGGCGGAATCGCGCAGGGGCGCGCCGACATGATGGCGTCGGTTATGGCGGGGGGCATGGCTCCGCCGATAGGGATTTTCCTGTCCATGCTCCTGTTCCGCAAGAAGTTTTCGGAGGCGGAATGGGAGCGCGGCCCCGGCGCGCTGTTCATGGGGCTGTCGTTCATCACGGAGGGCGCGTTGCCCTACGTCTTTACGGACATATGGCGGGTTATCCCGTCGTGCATGGCGGGTTCCGCCGTCGCGGGGGGATTGTCGGCGCTGGGCGGGTGCGCCCTGCCCGCGCCCCACGGCGGAATATTTGTCCTGCCTCTTATCGCAAACCCGGCTTTCTACGCGCTTTCCGTCGCGGCGGGCTCCCTCGTGACGGGCGTCGTTTTGGGGCTCTGGAAGCCCGTCTGCCGCGCCGGAAGCGGATGAGCCGCGCCGGGTTCCGTCAAAACGCCGGATTGCCTGCGGAATCCGGCGCCCGCTTTCCCGTTTCCGCCGAAAAGATTTTGTTGTCACGGGGCGGAAAATGTGGTAAGATGTCACGCTATGAAAAGGCTTGGAACGCGCCCGCCGCGTTCGCGCCGTCGGAGGAATCATATGATACAGACAGCGATAATGGGCTATGGCACGGTCGGGGGCGGCGTGACCAAAGTCATAGAGAACAACGCCGGGGAAATCCGGAAAAAGCTGGGCGAGGCGCTGAACGTCAAGAAAATCCTTGTCCGGCGCTTCCGCGACTGCCCCTACCGCGCCCGCATGACCGACGATTTCCGCGACATTGAGCAGGACCCGGAAATTCGGGTCGTCGTAGAGACTATCGGCGGCGTTGCGCCCGCCTACGAGTACACCAAACGCGCCCTGCTGGCGGGCAAGCACGTCGTGACGGCGAACAAACAGCTTGTCGCCGAAAAGGGCTGCGAGCTCATGGAAACCGCCCGCGAAAAGAACGTGCACTACCTCTTTGAGGCGAGCGTCGGCGGCGGGATTCCGATTCTCCACCCGCTCACCGAGTGCATGTCGGCGAACCGCATTCAGGAGGTTTACGGAATCCTGAACGGGACAAGCAACTATATCCTGACGCGCATGGTGCGCAACGGCGCGACGTTCGAGGGCGCGTTGTCGGAGGCGCAGGCGCGGGGATACGCGGAAGCCGACCCTACCGCCGACGTGGACGGGCTCGACGCCGGGCGCAAAATCTGCATTCTGGCGGATTTGGCTTTCGGTCATCAGGTCAACCCGTCCGACGTGCCCGCGGAGGGCATACGCGGAATCACGCTCCGCGACGTGCGGATTGCCCGGCGGGGCGGGTACCGCGTCAAGCTCTTGGGGCGCGCCGTCCGGCTCCCGAAAGGGCACACCGCCTATGTCGCGCCGCACTTAATCCCGGAGACTTGGCCCGTCGCCAACGTCGAGGACGTGTTCAACGCCATTGTGGTGCGGGGCAACGCCGTCGGGGAAGTGATGTTCTACGGGCGCGGCGCGGGCGAAATGCCCACGGCGTCCGCCTGCGTCGCCGACGTGATGGAGTGCCTGACTTCCCAACAGCAGAAAGTGATATGGTCTCCCGACCCCGCCGGATTCCGCAACCCGGCGGAACTGGAAACCCGCCACTACTTCCGCATTGACGGCAGTTTAACGGACGCCGTGCGGGCGTTCGGAGAGGTCGAGGCGTTGCGGGAGGACGACGAAACGTCGTTCCTGACCGAGCGCATGAGCGGCGCGGAGGCGTCGGAACGCGCCGGACGCCTGCGCGGAATCGGCGTGAACGTCCTGTCGCGTATGCGGGCGCTGTCGTGAGCGCGGGACGCGGCGCGGCGGCGCGGCGTAAGATGAATCGGGACGCCCGGACGGGCGAGACTGAAAACGAAGAAGGGTAAAACGTATGAGTTTGATTGTTCAGAAGTTCGGCGGCAGTTCCGTGCGGGACGCCGAGCGCGTCAAGAACGCGGCGCGGATTATCGCCGAAACTTACCTAAAGGGCAACGACGTGATAGTCGTGCTGTCGGCGCAGGGCGACGCCACCGACGACCTGATTGCAAAGGCTATGGAAATCAACCGCCACCCGTCCAAGCGGGAAATGGATATGCTCCTTTCCACGGGCGAGCAGATTTCCGTCGCGCTGTGCGCCATGGCACTGGAGAGCATGGGCTTGCCGTGCGTGTCGCTGGCGGCTTGGCAGGTGGGCATTCACTCCACGCCGCAACACTCCGACGCCCGAATCCAGCAGATTGACCCCGACCGTATCCGCATGGAGCTGGATTCCCACCGCATTGTGATAGTGACGGGCTTTCAGGGCGTGGACAACCGGGGCGACGTGACCACGCTGGGGCGCGGCGGCTCCGACACCAGCGCGGTCGCGCTTGCGGCGGCGTTCCGCGCCGACTTGTGCCAGATTTTCACGGACGTGGACGGCGTCTATACCGCCGACCCGCGCCTTGTCCCCAACGCCCGCAAGTTAGAGGAAATCACCTACGACGAAATGCTGGAATTGGCGTCGCAGGGGGCGCAGGTGCTTCACAACCGGAGCGTGGAACTGGCGAAAAAATTCCGGGTGAATTTGGAAGTGCTGTCCAGCCTCGAACGCAAGCCGGGCACAAAAGTCAAGGAGGTCACGAAAGTGGAAAAAACGAATATCGCGGGCGTCGCCAAAGACACCAGCATCGCCCGTATCGCGCTTATGGGCGTGGCGCATACGCCGGGAATCGCGTTTCAGATTTTCGACCTGTTGAGCAGGCACAACATCAACGTGGACGTGATTTTGCAGTCCATCGGGCGCGAGGACAGCAAGGACATCACCTTTACCATACACCGCAAGGACTTGGACGAGACGCTCGACATCCTCAACGAGAACAAGGAGACGTTGCGCTTTGAGGCCATCGAGTCTGACGACCACATCGGCAAGGTGTCGATTGTGGGCGCGGGGTTCATGAGCAACTGCGGAATCGCGTCGCGGATGTTCGAGGCGCTCTACGAGGCGGGAATCAACATCCAGATGATTAACACGTCGGAAATCCGCATTTCCGTTCTGCTCAACGAAGAGGACGTGAACCGGGCGGTCAAGGCCATTCACGCCAAGTTCTTTGACTGAAGGCGGCGGCTATGGCAAAGTATCTTCTGGCGTTCGCGCTGTCGTATCTGGCGGCGCTGTTGGCGTTCGCGGTCATGGGCACTATCTCCCTGTTCCGCTGGCCTGTCGGCCCCGTGCCCGGCGGCTACTCCGCCCTCTGGACGCTCATTCCCTTGTCGGCGGCGTTCCTGTGCGGACTGCTTTTCGCCCGCCGCTGGGCGCCCGCCGTCGGGGCGCAGGCCGCCCCCGGACTGCTTATCCTGCTTGTGATAATGTCCGTGCTGACGTTCCTTGCCCGCCAAACGCCCCTGACGGCGCCCGGTCAAACGGCGGCAAACGCGCTCTCCGCGCTGACCTCCCTGCCCCCCCTGCCGATTGCCTTCGCAGTCAATTTGTGCTTCCCGCTGTTGTTCCACGGCGGCTGGCGGCTCGGCTGAAAACGCAAAGCCGGGAAAGGGCGCGGCGCCCTCTCCCGGCTTAGTAACAAAATGTTTTCAATTTGTTCATAATTTTTCTTAAAAAACGCTTGCATTTTGTCGCGGCTTGTTGTATACTGGCAATCAAGGAACACATAGGGCGGCGGCTTACGGAAAGCTACCAACATTCCGCAAGCCTATTTTGAGTGAAACACCTTTCAACCAAAGCCACTCAACACACTGGAAGAAATTCCAGACCGCACGGCATTAGTATACCTGTTTTTGGCGTTTCCTTGCAAGATTCGTTCAGCCGTTTTTTCACTTTCTTCGGCGGCGCGGGATTTTGACAGGGGTTCCGTTTCGAGTTGAGCGGGGCGCGCCATGCGTGAGAACGGTATCGCCACGCGGATTCGCTTTTGAAATATTGTCGGGCTTTGTCTTGCTTTGACGGTTTTCGGGCGGCGTTGAGTAGTGCACTCGGTGCCGCCTTCGTGTGTTCCGGAAGGGTCGCAACCGGAGCGGGGGACTGTTCCCCCGTCCGTGCGCGGCCTGTCCGGAATCATGCAAAGGAACTAAGACAACCACGTAAGCCTGTCAACAGTGAGGCGGCGTATCGTTCGCGCTAATGCGCCGCGTCACGCGCAAGCCCTCTCCCGCCCACGCGGGGGAGGGCTTTTCG
>JAFXQD010000093.1 GCA_017527365.1 Oscillibacter sp. | reverse complement strand
ATCTCATAGGGGGAGACTTTAGGCTCCCGTCCCTTTCGCTACAATTATTTTTCGGCAAGTCCTAAACAGAGCAACCCTTCCCCGCGACGCAGGGAAGGGTTTTTTCATGCGCCGGAGAACGCGCCTTACGCCTTGTTGAACTTCTCCTTGGGCTTTTTGCAACGGGGGCATTTCCAGTCGTCGGGCAAATCTTCAAACGCCACGCCGTCGTGTTCGGCGGGGTCGTAGACGTACCCGCACACGGAGCAGACGTATTTCCCCGTGGATTTCTTCGCCGTGAAATCGACTTGCGCCAACACGGTTTCGACCGGGCGGCTCAAATCCATGACCCGCTTGGCCTCCAGATTTTCATAGCCCTGCGGCGTGTGCGTGGACAGGTACACGGTCGGATGGCTCCGGACGAACTCGCGCACCCTGTCCAGCGTCTCACGCGCCGCCGGAAGGTCGTCGAACACGACAGAGAGCTTGTTTTCATACAGCGCCTCGTCCACATAGGTGATGTCGCCGTGAATCATGTAGAACAGCCCGTCAAGCTCCGCGACGACAATGCTGTTTCCGTTGGTGTGCCCCTTGGCTTTGATAAAATAAATGCCGTCGCGGATTTTCTGGCATTCCGGGAAGTTGTAGTAAGCCCCGTCCGTAAACTTCACCGGGACGAGGTTGTCAACCCCCTGCAATTCGTCGGCGGACAGTTCGTCCGCGTTGACGTAGATTTTCGCGTTGGGGAAGGAGCGCACTTCGCCGGAATGGTCGCTGTGCCTGTGGGTGAGGAGAATCTTGGTCACTTGCTCCGGCTTGTAGCCCAGCGCGGCGAACGCCTCCATATAACTGCAAATGTCCTTGCCCGTAAAAGCAAGGCTGTTCTCATCCGGCGCCTCCTCCGGCGTCCCGGCGGGAATGCCCGTGTCTACCAGAATGACCTCGTCGCCCGTGTCAATGAGGTAGTTCTGCAAACTGCCGCGATACCGGACGTTCTTGTCGAATTTGTCCGCGCCCTCTTCCCCGCCGAATGCGAACGGCTGGGTATAGAACCCGTCCTTCCTGAATTTCACAGCTTTGATTTCCATGGTTTATCCTCCTTGCGCGGCGCCGTAAGCCGCGCCAGTCGCGCAAATTCCAATTTGTCCCTTATAGAACAAGCATAACATACGCCCCGCCGAATGTCAAGGCGCGGTTTTTATCGCCAAAGCGAAAAAAATTTGAAATCCCCTCTTGACAAAGACGCCGTTTCATAGTATTCTAACTGTACTAAGATACTTAATACGGTTAATACGCGTAATACGGCAGGAATACGAAAGGAGAAAGAGCGATGTTTACGGGATTGGCTATCGTCGGAGCCGTCGGCGCGGCGCTGTTCGTCGCGGTCGCCGTAGCGCTGGCGGCGTTCCTGAACCGCAGATGAAAGGAGGGGTTCGGCGTGCTTTTCATGGTACCCTTGCGGGCTTACGCCCTCGGAGCGCTCGCGCTGTTGTCGTTGGCGTCCATGGCGCTGTCTATCGCGGGCAAATGACATTTTCAGAAGGGAGGCGGGGCGTATGGTTACCCTGAATTATCGTGACTCCCGGCCCATTTATGAGCAGATACGGGAAGGGCTGAAACGGCTGATTGTCACGGGCGCGCTGGCGGCGGAAGAGCGCCTGCCGTCCGTGCGGACGCTCGCCACGCAGTTGAGCATTAACCCGAACACCATCCAGCGGGCTTACGCCGAACTTGAGCGCGACGGCTACTGCTACTCCGTGCCGGGGAAAGGCAGTTTCGTTTCCGGGAGCGCGGACATGAGCGAAAAGCGGCGCGGGGAATTGAAGGAGCGGCTTTGCGCGCTGGCGGCGGAACTGAAGTTTCTGGGCGTCGCGGAAGCGGAGCTCGTCGCGCTGGTGCGCGGCGCGGCGGCGGACGGCGGAAAGAAGGAGGAGAAGGCATGATACGGGCTGAAAACGTGGTGAAAACCTTTGACGGCTTCCGCGCCCTCGACGGCGCGACGTTGACCGCGCCGACCGGGAGCGTTTACGGGCTTGTGGGCCCCAACGGCGCCGGGAAATCGACGATTATCCGGCACTTGACCGGGATTTACCGTCAGGACAGCGGAGAGGTGCAGATTAACGGGGAAAACGTGTGGGAAAATCCGGAGTTGAAAAGCAAAATCGCCGCGATTCCCGACGACTGGTTCTATTTTAACCCGTCCTCCGTGCGCGACATGATGAAATTCTACCGGGGCTTCTACCCGCGCTTTTCCATGGAGCGTTACGAAAAGCTGAAAGAAGTCTTTCAGATTGACGAGAAGCGCGTCATTCGCAGACTGAGCAAGGGAATGCAGAAGCAGGTCGCCTTCTGGCTTACGCTGTGCTGTATGCCCGACTACCTGATACTCGACGAGCCCGTGGACGGGCTTGACCCCGTGATGAGGCGCCAAGTGTGGTCTCTTGTCATGGGCGACGTGTCGCAGAACGGCATGACCGTGCTTGTCAGTTCGCACAACCTCCGCGAGCTGGAGGACGTGTGCGACCACGTGGGGATTATGGACAAGGGGAAAGTCATACTGGAACGCAGTCTGGAGCAGTTGCAGGACAACATGGTAAAGTTGCAGGTTGTGTTTCCGGAGGGCGCGGAGGAAGTCCCGGCGGAACTGCCCGTGCTCCACGCCTCGAAACTGGGGCGCGTCCATACGCTCATCATGCGCATGAACGCGCAGGAGGCGGAAGAGCGGGTGGCGGCGTACCATCCGATTCTGGCGGAGGCCGTGCCGCTGACGCTGGAGGAAATCTTTATCTACGAGTTGGGGGGCGTTGATTATGAAGTCAAAGACATCCTTCTTTAACGCGACGCTGTACAAGAAGAACCTGACGCGGTTCTGGCCGCTGTGGGGGCTGACGGCGTTTTTCGGCGGGCTGGTTCCGCTTTCCGGCATGATGATGTACCTCAACGGCGACCTCCGCGTGAAAGCGACGGATTTCGCGCAGGCGTACTATGGCGGCGTCGCCTACTTCGCGCCCGTCGTCACGCTCTGCTACGCCGCCCTGTGCGCAATGGCGGTTTGGAGCTACCTCTACAACCCCCGGAGCGTCGGCATGATGCACGCCCTGCCCATACGCCGGGAAGCGCTGTTCGTGACAAACTTCCTCTCCGGCTTGACCATGGTCGCCATTCCGTGGGCGGTCGTGGGCGCCCTGTGCGCGGCGCTGTCGCTGATGAGCGGGGCGTTCTCGGCGGGCCCGCTGTTCCTGACAATCCTGTGCATTTTCGGCGAGGGGCTGTTCTACTTCGCCTCCGCGACGGCGGCGGCGTTCGTCACGGGCAACGTTTTCGCCCTGCCCGCGCTCTACTTCCTGTTCCACTTCCTCGCCCCCACGCTGGATTTCCTTGTCACGCAGTTTTCCTCCAACATGATTTTCGGCTTGCAGAGCCGCGTTTACACGGGCGTCGCGGACTGGCTGTCGCCGACGGTCTATATTATGAAGAACGTCAACCCCAAATCCGTTTACGAGCAAGTCCCGATTCCCGGACAGCCGAACGCGACGGAAAGCGTCTTGCGGTCCGTGACGCTGGAAAACGCGTGGGTTATCGCCGTTTATGCCCTTGCCGGGCTTGCGCTGTTGGGCGCCGCCTACGCCCTCTACCGCTATCGCCAAAGCGAGTGCGCCGGGGAGGTCGTCGCCATGCGCTGGGGGCGCCCCGTGTTCCGCTACGGAATCGCCGCGCTGTGCGCCCTCGGCGGCGGGCAACTGCTCTACGTCATGCTCTTCAACGCTTTCGACATTGACAGCAATACCTACCGCATTCTCCCGCTCATCGCCTGTATGCTTGTCGCCGGGGCTATCGGCTATTACGGCGCCTCCATGCTTCTGGCGAAAACCCTGCGGGTATTCAAGGGCAGTCTGCGCGGATTGGCGATTGTGGCGGCGGGTTGCGTCGTTGTGTGCTGTTTCGTGGGCTTTGACCTGCTGGGAATCGCAAACCGCGTGCCGTCCGTTGACGAGGTGAAGTACGTGCGCCTCTACACCGCCAACAACACCTATTACCTGTTCCCCGGCGAGGATTCCGCCGTCATTGAGGAATGGCGCGGCGTCCACAAGGCGATTATCGCCGACAAGGACTATATGCGGGGGAAGTTCAGAAACCCGCCCGTGACAAGCGAGAACGATTACAGGAAACACACTTATATGACCGTGCGCGTGTGCTACTACCTGAAAAACGGCTTGACCGTTGACAGGCATTACCCCCTTTGGCTGTCCCAAGAGCGTATGCAAGAGCCGGGGACGTATGACAATCTGCTTGACCGCTTCGTCAACAGCACGGAAATGAAGCTCCGCCGCCTGCGCTTCGGCGACCCGCGCTTTATCGTTGAAAACGGAAACATCGACGTTCAGCGGAGCGGGAACGGCTTTGAGTTCAGCAGTCGGGAACTGCAAGAAATCCTTGCCGCGATTGCCGCCGACGCCAAGGCGGACGCGTGGGGGCAATACGACTGGTTCGACGAGGACAATACCACCTACGCCGTGAGCATGTTCTTCTGGTACAGCGTCAAGGACATTGAGGAGCTGGCGAACAGGGACAATATCAACGTGTATCTGCGTCCGGGCATGGAGAACACGATAGCCGCCCTGAAAAAGATGGGCTATCTGACGGACGAGGACTTAATCACGCAAAGCGAAATGCGCAAAATCTGGGAGGAACGCGACTCGCGGAAGTTTGTCCAGAATGACGCGTCTGATTTATCGGATACTATCCTTCCGGAAGCCGTAACGGAAGGCGCGGCGCTTTCGGATGACGCGAACGCAAACCCGAACAGCGCCCCGCAAACCCCTGCGGAAAGTTCCGCCGCGTCCATGAGCTGACGGCGGGGGCGTTCGGACATGACAGCATATCCCAACGCGGGCGGCGGCTTTCCCGCCGTCCCGCCCCGCCGTCATAAGACGCTCCGCGCCGTCCTGCCGTGGATTGCGTTCGCGCTCTTTGTCGTCGGATTCCTGACCGCCCGCCTCCGCGACACGCGCACCGATTCCGGCTATCCGCCGTGGCTTCCCGGTGCGGGCGCGGAAGTCCCCGACTACGTGCGCGAAAACTTCCTGACCGTCAACAAGTATTCGCGCCCCGGCGACTACCTGCGCAAAATCGACGGCGTTGTGATTCACTATGTAGGCAACCCCGGCTCCACCGCCAACGCCAACCGCAATTATTTCGAGAGCCTGTCGGACGGGCGGCTCGGCGTGTACGCGAGCAGTCATTTTATTGTGGGGCTGGAGGGCGAAACCGTGCAGTGCGTCCCCTTGACAGAAATCGCTTACGCGTCCAACAATCGCAACCGCGACACGGTGTCTATCGAAGTCTGCCATCCCGACGCCGGGGGCAAGTTCAACGACGCAACCTATCAGCGCGTAGTCGAGTTGTCGGGCTGGCTCTGCCGGACGTTCGACCTTGACCCGTCGCAAGACGTGATACGCCATTACGACGTGTCGGGCAAGCTCTGCCCGCTGTACTACGTGGAACACCCGGAAGCGTGGGAGGCTCTGCGCGGGGACATCGCGGCGGTCAAGGCGCGTCCGGCGGCGGAAGGGGAGTAAAGGCAATGCCATGAACTTTAGGCGCACCCCTGCCAAAACCCCCCTTTGTCACTGCGTGACATCTCCCCTAAAGGGGGAGACACAGGGGCGAAAGCGTCGTCAAAGGTTCGTTCTCCCTCCCCTTTGGGGAGGGGGACAGGGGGAAGGGTTTCCTAAGTCAATGGCATTGGGATAAAGGCGCGGGGCGCCCGCAAAAAGAACGCCGCCGGGAGTTTTCCCGGCGGCGCCTTGCTTTTTCGCGACCCCGTCGCGGCGAACCGCCGCCACAGGCACAAAATACCCCGCAAAAGCCGTGCGAACCTCGTTATAACCTGCCACATAACCAGCAGGTGGGTCGCCCGCAATCCGCTTTATCGCTTCCAACGTCCGGCGCAAAGGCGCCGGGAGGCCTGCAAACCGCGAACCGACGTAGCATCCCGAATAACAAAATGTGGGTTAAAAAAAGGCCCGTCACGCACCCCGCAGGGCATTTTTACAATGTTTCCGCAACCGCTCAATCGTCCTCGAAGCTGTCTTGCAGTTGCTCCATGAAAAGGTTATACACCGCTTCAAGCTCGTCGTCGCTGTCGGGCGTGGAAAGGAACTCCTCGCCGTTCTCGACGACCGTCTTGAGAATCACAAGCCCGAACTCGTCCTCCGGGGCGTCCTCGCCCTCGACTTCCGCCGGGAAGAACGCCGTATACGTCGCGCCCTTGTACTCCAAGGAATCCACGTATTCCAGCGTGATTTCCTCGCCGTCCTCGTCGGTGACGGTGACGAATGTCGGCCCAAAATCGTCGCTCACGGGAACCGCCTCCTGTCCGAAGGGACGCCGCCGACGCGTTTTCGTTCCCTCTCTCAAGGTTTAGGCTATTTTAACAGATGTCGCGGAAAAATGCAAGGGTGAATTTTGACAAAAAGACGGAAATTTTTGTACATTTTCGTGGATTGACAGGCTCGCGGCGGGGTTGCGCGGCGCGTCCGAAGCCAAAGCAAAGGCTTTCGCCTTTACGCCGCGCCGCGCCGATTCGCCAAGCGTCCGCGCCCTTATGTTTTCCCGCGAACGGGGCAGACTATCCCAAAACGCCGAAAGGGATGTTTGCCCATGTGGAAACGGATACTGCTGTTATTTTTTCTCGCCGCCTTGGCGACGGCGCTTCTGAGCGCGAACCCGCGCCGCGCAGTCCCGGCGCGGGGCGCGGCGGAAATCGCGCAAGCCGACGCCAACGCGCCAATCAACGCCGCGCCGAAACTCGTCGCGTTCACGTTCGACGACGGCCCCCACCGGGGAAGCACGGACAAATTGCTTGACGGGCTGGCGGAGCGCGGCGCGAAAGGGACGTTTTTCCTTGTGGGGGAGGAAATCGACGAGGGGCGCGACCTCGTGCGGCGCATGAGGGACGAGGGGCACCAAATCGGAAACCATACTTGGAGCCACAAGCGGCTTGACGAGCTGTCGGACGAGGAAATTATACAGGAAATCGGCAAGACGGACGCGCTGTTAAAGTCAATCGCCGGGGAGGGCGAATACTGGCTGCGCCCGCCCTACGGCTTTCTGCGCGAGGGCGCGGAAAAACTGGTCGGCGTTCCGCTCGTGAAGTGGTCGGTAGACCCCCGCGACTGGGAGAGCCGCAATACCGAAAGCGTGGTCAAGGCGGTGTCGGAGACTATCGAACCCGGCAGTATCGTGCTCTTGCACGACATTTACCCCACGTCCGTTGAGGCGGCGTTACGGCTCATCGACGCGCTTTCCGCCGAAGGCTACCGGTTTGTGACCGTGGAAGAACTGCTAAGGCAGTACGGCGTAACCCCGGAGCCGGGGAAGGTCTACCGGAGCGCGACAACGTAATAAAAGCGGCGGCGCGGACAAAAATCCGCGCCGTTCGGCTTGCGTTCAGCCCGCTTTCGCGGTCACGACAGCCTTGCCCACCGCGTCATGCAGGGCGATATGGACATTGTAGGAGCCGGGCGCGGCGTCAAAGTACAAACTGCCTTTGCCCGTTATGCCGTCCTGTCCGAAGGCGCCTTCCCCCGTCATATCTTCCGGCGTCGGCAAATTTTCCAGAACGTCGGGAACGTTTTCCGGCGTAATGTCCTCGTAAGAGGCGGAACCCTCCCCGCGCTCCTTAAACGAAATGTCGATTTCCCCGCCGCTCAGGTCATACTCCACGCGAATCCGTTCGCCCTCGCCGACGGCAAGCTGTCCCTCGCCGCTGACAAACTCGGCGCCCGTTTTCGAGTTCATGATGACCGTGTTCCGGTCGGTCAGCGTGGTTACGCCGATGATGTCCGTGCAGCGATTACGCAGGCGCAGGGCGACGTAAGCGCACGCGACGACAACCAGCGCCGCGACGCCGATAATCACGATGTTTTTCTTGTTCATGCCGAAGTCTCCTTTGGGTTTTGCTGTGAAATGCGGTTCAATCAGCCCATGATGAGCAGAATGAGCGTCAGAATGAGGAATACGGCGCCAATCCACTTTGTGGCGCGGGCGAGCTTGGCGTCCCACGTGCGCGCCTTGTTGCGGGCAAGGAACGAATCCGCCACGCCGCCGATAGCCCCCGACAGCCCCGCGCTTTTGCCCGACTGCATGAGCACCACGGCAATGACCAGCAAGCCGCAGACGAGTTGTAAAATGGTGACAAAGAGTTTCATGCAAACAGCCTCCGTTGTTTTTTCGTTATCTTACCACAGCTTTTCCCGCGGCGCAAGGAAAATTTCCGCGTTCGCGGGAAAAGCCGCTTTCGCGCTTGCGGCGGGGCTTACTCCCAAAGGTCGTCCGTCCAGTCGCCGCCGCCCCCGCCGCCTCCGCCGCCCGACGGCGCCGGGGCTGGCTTCTGGCTCTCCCAGTTGTTGCTGTTCGTGTTCTTGGAGCTTCCCGACGAACTCCCGCTTGACTTTCCGGAACTTGAGCTCGACTTTCCGGAACTTGAGCTCGACTTTCCGGAAGAGGAGCCCCCGCTTGAGCCGGATTTCCTGCTTGTGGAGTTGGATTTGCTTGACGAACTGCTGTTCCCGGAGCTCCCGCTTGACCTGCTCGACGAACTCGAAGAACCGTAATGCACGGAACATCGCCCGCTGTGGGCGGAGAGACGGTAGGAGCTGTCCTCCGCGTATATGCTGGAGCCGAACTTTTCGCGGGTAATATCCAGCAGTCCGACATAGGTGCATTTCGACGAGGGGCAGCTTGTGCCCGCGACGACGTGCCCGGAAGTGCAGTAGCGCTTGTATACGTGCTTGTCGCATTCCTCCGTGGGGGCCGTCCCGGCGCCGATTTCCACCTCTATGACCCGCGAGCCGCGCAAGTCGTGCCGACAGGCTTTCGTGGGCAGTTTGCCGCTGTCGGCGCAGACGGTCACCCATTCAAGCCCGTTGTCCGGCTTGTAGAACTCCCTGTCTTCCAAGCCCTCGTGCACGCGCTCCATGACCTTTTTCCACATGGTGATGGCGGGGTTGCCCGAATAGCTAATGCGTGCGTTGCGCTCGTAGCCGACCCAGACCGCCGCGACATAGTAGGGCGTGTAGCCGACAAAATAGCGGGCGTAGTTGTCGCTGGTGGTGCCCGTTTTCCCGGCGATGTGCATTCCGTTGAACTTGGCGGAAGTGCCCGTGCCCGATTCCACGACGCCTTCCAGCATTTGCGTCATCATATAGGCGGTGGTCTCCTTCATGGCAAGCTCCCCGCCGAACGGCTTTTCAATCACGGTGTAGCCTCTGGAATCCAGCACCCGCAGATACGTGCGCGGGCGGTTGTAGATTCCATGGTTGGCGATAGCGCCGTAGCCCGCCGCCATTTCAATCGTGCTCAGGCCGTAAGTCAGGCCGCCCATGCCCAAGGGCGAAAGCGCCTTGTCGTTTTCGTCCAGATTGAGGTTGAGCTTTTTCGTGGCGAACTCAAAGGAGTTTTCCACGCCCAGCGCCTGCAACGTCCGCACGGCGATAGTATTGATGGATTTCCTAACGCCCGTGCGGATGTTGGTCAAGCCGCCGTAGCCGGAGGGGGAGTTTTTAGGCCACGCGTTGCCGTTGTACTTCATCACGGGGTAGTCGTCAAGGGCGGTCGCGGGGGTGACCACGCCCGCGTCGAGCGCGGGGGCGTACACCGTCAGGGGCTTGATGGACGAGCCGGGCTGTTTTTTCGTGGACGCGAAGCTAAAGACGCGGTTGCCCGTCTTTTCGCCCATGTCGCCCACGATGGCGACGATGTTGCCCGTGTTCGGGTCAAGTATCGTAATGGCGGAGTGAATCGGCTGCCCGTCCGCGCTGGTCAGGTTCAGGTTCTTGCGGTTCACGTACACCTCGTCGGCAATCGCCTGAATTTTCGGGTCAAGCGTGGTGTAAATGCGGTAGCCCCGGTTGTAAATCCAAGATTCCGCCGTCCCGCGCTCTATGCCGTACTGCGACACAAGGTCCGCCGCCACGTCGTTGAAAACTTGGTCCATGAACCACGAATTGTACTCCTGCTTCCCGGTTCCAAGGTCAATGTCCGCCGCGCTTCCCTTCCGTTCGACAAAGTGAAGTTCTTCCGCTTTCGCCGCCTCGTACTCCTCCCGCGTCAGGAACTGCAAGCCAAGCTCCGGGTCGTACATGCGCTGTAAAATCATCTCCTGCCGCTTCTTGTTCATGGCGCGGGGGGTGCTCTCGACGGGGTTGCCGTACTCGTCCGTGGTCTTGACGGTGATATTGTACATGGGGCCGTACATCGAGGGGTTGTTTGTGATGGCGATAATGCTGGCGCATTCCGCCACCGACAGGTTGGCGGCGTCCTTGCCGAAGTAGTATTGCGCCGCCGTCTGCACGCCGTAACAGCCCATGCCGAAATAAATCGTGTTCAGGTACAGCTCCAGAATTTCCTCTTTGGTGTGGTTCTTCTCAAATTCCAGCGCCCTGAAAATCTCCGTCACTTTCCGGTTGACCGTGTTCTGGTTGGAGCCCGTCATATTCTTGAGCATTTGCTGGGTAATGGTGGAGCCGCCGAAACTGCTCCGCATTCCCATGGACATAATGACCGCGCCGCCCGTGCGCTTCCAGTCCACGCCCTTGTGCTCGAAGAAACGGTGGTCCTCAATGGCTACCGCCGCCTGCCAGAGCGCCGGGGCCATCTGGTCATACTTAATCAGAATCCGGTTTTCCTTGCCGTGGAGAATCTTGTACTCAACCCAGCCGTCGTTCTCCTCTACAGCGTCATCGTGGTAATAGATAATCGAACTTTGGTTGAGGGTGTAGTCGTCGGGGT
>JAFXQD010000092.1 GCA_017527365.1 Oscillibacter sp. | reverse complement strand
CCCGGCCTTGGTTGGGTCGCGCTGAAAGAGTACGGATATTTTCCAACGGAGGTGAACGCGATTCATTCCGGTCATATCTCCTTACACGCGGGACGGTTTTTCTGCTCCGTGTTAGTGGAAGTCTCCGACACGGAACCCGCAAAGCCGGAAACGGAGGGTTTGGGCGTTGATTTGGGAATTAAGTCTTTCGCGGTTGTCAGCGACGGACAAGAGTTTACCAACGTCAATAAAACGCGCAAAATCAGGAAACTGGAAAAGAAGCTCAAACGGGAACAGCGGCGGCTTTCGAGAAAACGCGAAAGCCGGAAGAAAAATTCTAAGAAAGGAAAATATTCAAGCAAACGATATAATAAGCAACGTCTGAAAGTTCAAAAACTCCACTATCGCCTTGACTGTATCCGCAAGGACTACTTGCGTCAAATAGTCGCGTCTCTGGTGAAAGCCAAACCGGAGTTTGTGGCGATTGAGGATTTGAACGTGCGCGGCATGATGAGGAACCGCCATTTGTCCAAAGCTGTGGCGCAACAGAATTTCTATGGATTCCGGGATTTTCTTTCATGGAAATGCAAAATTCACGGGATTCCGCTTCGCATTGTTGGCAGATGGTATCCAAGCTCGAAAACCTGTCGTTTCTGTGGAACGCTGAAAGCGGACTTGAAACTTTCTGACCGTTCTTACATCTGCGAATGTTGCGGAAAGCTGATTGACAGGGACTTGAACGCGGCTTTGAACCTGCGCGACACGACGGAGTACGTTTTGGCTTAGTACCGATGGATTGTCGGGAATTTACGCTCGCGGACTGTTAAACAAACCGGATTACCGTAAAGGAAACTTTCGGGAAACGGAACAGGTTGAAACGAGAAAAAGCAAAAAACGTATTCATAGAATAGCTTTGATATTGTTTGACTACGTTTTTTGAATCAGGCGGACATATGAACCCTAAAAAAATCATCCTGTGCCCGAACCCCAGCCGGGACTACGGCATGAGAACTACGCGGGACGCCGACGCCATCCTAAGGGAAATGGGCTTTCAGACGGTGGTCTGCTCGCCGTTCCGGGAGACGCGCCCCGGCGCGTTCGCCGATTACCCCGTCAAGCCGCTGTTGCAGGAAATTCCGGGCGCGTCCCTGCTGGTCACGCTCGGCGGCGACGGCACAATTTTGCATTTGGCGAAACTCGCCGCGCTTCACAAAATTCCCGTGCTCGGAATCAACATGGGCGGGCTCGGCTTTATCGCCGAACTGGAAGCGACGCAGTTAGAGACGCTTTGCCGCCTCCGCGACTGGAACCTGAAAATAGAGCGGCGCATGATGCTGGACGTAACCGTCATCCGGGAGGGGAGGCAGGTCTACAACAACCTCGGACTCAACGACGCGGTGATTCGGGAAGGCGCGATTTCGCACGTGATACACCTGAAAGTGTTCTCCGACGGGCGGCACTTGACCGACATCGCCGGGGACGGCGTGATTGTCGCCACGCCCACGGGCTCAACGGCTTACTCGCTGTCGGCGGGCGGCCCCGTCGTGGAGCCCGTCGCGCAAAGCCTGATTCTCTGCCCGATTTGCATTCACAATATGCGCTTTTCCTCTTACGTCCTCTCCCCGGAGCACACGCTGTGGGTGGAATTAGAGCGCAACGGGCGCAAGCCCGTGTTCCTGTTCGTGGACGAGAGCCGCGCCTTTGCGCTGTCGAGCGGCGACCGCGTGACCGTGCGCCGGAGCCGCCACGCCGTCGAGCTTGTGCGGCTGACGGAAAAGAGCTTCTGCGAAATCTTCGCGCAAAAGATGTTGCCGGGGGAAAATTCCTGAAATCGGAAGGGGGCGGAAAGTATGGGAAGCCCGTTTCGGGCGCGGCGCCGGAGTTCCTTCCACGCCGGAATGATACTGTTGATTCTCGCCGTATTTAGCTACGCCAACGACCTGATGGGCCCGCGGGACGCCGTATTCTGGAGCGGCGCGGGGCTGTTCTGGCTGTGGTTCGCTTTCAAGCGCCCGCACAGCCGCAACGACCGGGAGAACGCTTTCGGGCGCCGCGCCTTCTACAACCATTACTTCGGGCGTTTCGCCGCCTTCGCGCCTTGGATTCCCTACCTTTTCCTCCTGCCCGCGTTCCTCATTACGCAGTTCCGCCCCTCCGTGCGCGGGGCGGCTTGGGCTCTGCTGATTTTGGCGGCGGCGTATTCGATAACGATACTAATTCTTATGGCGCGCTTTCTGCGCCGCTGGAAACGGGAAATGGCGGCGCGGATTCCCCCGCCCCGCCCCCCGTGGGACGGCGCCGACGGCGTTTTATAGGGAGATAACGTATGCTTGAACTGCTCCATATTGAAAACATCGCCGTCATAGAGGAGACGGAAATCGAGTTCCGCGACGGCTTCAACGCCCTGACGGGCGAGACGGGCGCGGGAAAGTCGATTGTCATCGACGCGCTCGGCGCCGTGCTCGGCGGGCGGGCTTCCCGCGACTTGGTTCGCACGGGGACAAGCAAAGCCCTTGTGAGCGCGTCGTTCTCCGACGCGCCCCCCGACTTGCCCGACGGCGTCGCCCCCGACGAGGACGGCGTGTTATTCCTGCAACGGGAGCTTTCGGCGGAAGGGAAAAGCGTGTGCCGCATTAACGGGCGCCCGGTGCCGGCGGCGCAACTGCGCCGCGTCGGGCAGGAGTTAGTGAACATCCACGGACAGCGCGACGGGCAACAGTTGCTTGACGAAAACCGCCACGGCGAATATCTCGACCGCTTCGGCAAGACCGCCGACGCGCTGTCGGCGTATCGGCGCGACTACGACGCCATGAACGCCCTGCGGGCGCGCATCAATTCCTTGCGCATGGACGAGGCCGAACGGGAACGCCGTCTTGACGCGTTGCGCTATCAGATAGACGAACTCGAACGCGCCGAGCTTGTCCCCGGCGAGGAGGAAGCCCTGACGGCGCGGCGCAACCTGTTGCGCAACGCCGAAAAGTATATGTCGGCGCTCTCCCGCGCCGATTTGCTCCTGAACGGCGGCGACGAATCCCCCGGCGCCGTCGGGCAAATGCAGGACGCCGAAAACGCGCTCTACGCCGTGCAAAACCTTGAGGGCGAGCTGGGCGAGCTCTTCCGGCGTCTGGAGGCCGTGCGTTGCGAGGCTTTGGACATCGCCGAAAGCGTCCGGGACAAGCGTTTCGCGTTCGACTTCTCCCCGGAAGAACTCGACGCCGCAGAGAGCCGCGCCGATTTGCTCTACCGCCTCGAAAAGAAGTACGGCGCGACCGTGGAGGACATGCTGTCCTATCTGGAGCAATGCCGCGCAGAGCTCGACGCCATCGAAACCGCCGACGACACTTTGACGCGCCTGCAAGCCGACTACGACGCCGCCCTGAAAGCGGTCAAGGAATCGGGGGCGCGTCTGACGGCGGCGCGGCGCAAAGCCGCTCAAGACTTGGAAGCCCGCATTCTGCGCGAGTTGCGCGACTTGGACATGAAGTCCATGCGCTTTTCCATCGACTTTCAGGAAAAGCCGCCGTCGCCCGACGGCTGCGACGCGATACGCTTCCTCATGTCGGCGAACGTCGGGGAGGAGTTGCGCCCGATAGCGCGGATTGCGTCGGGCGGCGAACTGGCGCGGATTATGCTTGCTTTGAAGAACGTGCTGGCGGAGGAGGAAACCGTCTCGACGCTGGTCTTTGACGAGGTGGACACGGGCGTGTCGGGACGCGCCGCGCAGAGAATCGCCGAAAAGCTGGCGCAGGTCAGCCGGCACAAACAGGTTTTGTGCGTGACGCACCTGCCGCAGTTGGCGGCTATGGCGGACGCGCATTTCTGCGTGGAGAAGGGCGCCCGCGACGGGCGGACGTTCACGGAAGTGCGGGCGCTTGACCGCGAGGCGCGGAAACGGGAGTTGGCGCGTATCACGGGCGGGAACCAAGTCACGGAAACGCTACTGAACAGCGCCGGGGAACTGCTCGACGAGGCGAAACGCTACCGCGACGCGCTGTAAGCGATACGGAATGCCCCGCCTTAAAATGTGTTGACAATGTTTGCAAAATCGCGTATCATAAATTTCCGGCAGAAAGGAGGCGCGGCAATGTCGGCTACCACTAACATCAATGTCCGCGTGGACGCCGCCTTGAAGGAAAACGCGGAAGAGCTCTTTCATGACCTCGGACTTACCATGTCCGCGGCGATTACGCTTTTTCTCCGCTCCGCTGTGAACAACAACGGAATCCCTTTTGAAATCAAGCGCGCCGAGCCGAACGCCGTCACAAAAGCGGCGCTGGCGGAGTACGAGGAAATGCAAAAGAATCCGGGCGCGTATAAGCGCTACCATTCCTTTGACGAGCTTCTGAACGAGGCGACGGGCGATGTTGGAGATTGTTTCGTCGAACCAGTTTAAAAAAGACCTGCGGCTTGCAAAAAAACGGGAGCCGGACACGGAATCCCTGCGCGCCGTGGTAACGGCGCTCGCCGCCGGGAAGGAGTTGGAGCCGAAGCGCCGCGACCATACCCTAACCGTGGATTATGCGGGCTTTCGGGAATGCCATATCGAACCGGACTGGCTGCTTGTGTATAAAATCAAGCAGGATATTTCCGAATTATATCTCTTTCGCACCGGAACGCACTCCGACATTTTTTCTTAGCCCTTGACACGGGCGCGGGCTTTCGATAATATAATAGCGAAAACGGAAACTCGCCGCCCATATCGCGCTCCACGCGGGGCGGCTTTCCTTGCAAGGGGCGTATGCTATGAAACGAGTAACGAGGCTCGGCGGACTATTGGCCGCCTACCAGCGCCGCGACCCGGCGGCGCGCAGCAAACTGGAAATCTTCCTGCTTTATCCGGGCGTCCACGCCATCCTGTGGCACCGCCTCGCGCACTGGCTCTATATGCGCGATTTGCGCTTTCTGGCGCGTTGCGTGTCGCAGTGGGCGCGCTTCTGGACGGGAATCGAAATCCACCCCGGCGCGGTCATCGGGCGCCGGCTTGTCATTGACCACGGCATGGGCGTCGTTATCGGCGAGACGACCGAAATCGGCGACGACTGCCTGCTGTATCAGGGCGTCACGCTGGGCGGCACGGGCAAGGACAAGGGAAAGCGTCATCCGACGCTGGGCGACAACGTGCTTGTGGGTTGCGGGGCGAAAATACTGGGGCCGTTCCGCGTCGGCGACAACGCCCGCATTGCCGGGGGCGCCGTCGTACTGCGCGAAGTCCCGCCCAACTGCACCGCCGTCGGCATCCCGGCGCAAATCGTGCGCAAGGAGGGCAAGCCCGCCTACTACGCCGACGACGTGGACCATACCAGCGTAAAGAACCCCACCTTGGAGCGTATCGCGGCTTTGGCGGCCCGCGTCGCCGAACTGGAAAAGCGGCTTGACGTGCAAGCCCCGCCCATGCACACCGTGGACGAGTACGACGACTATGTGATTTGACGGGAGGAAGCTATGTACCTTTACAACTCGGCGACGCGCCGCAAGGCGGAGTTCACGACCCATACGCCCGGACATGTGGAAATGTACACCTGCGGGCCCACCGTCTACCATTTCGCGCATATCGGGAATCTGCGCTCCTATCTCTGCGAGGACGCGCTGGAAAAATACCTGCGCTACGCGGGCTATACGGTCAACCGCGTGATGAACATCACGGACGTGGGGCACTTGACCTCCGACGCCGACGAAGGCGAAGATAAGATGTTGAAGGGCGCCCGCCGCGAGCATAAGACCGTCATGGAAATCGCGCAGTTCTACACCGACCGCTTCTTTGACGACTGCCGCAAGCTCAATATCAAGCGCCCCGACACGGTGCAACCCGCGACGGGGTGCATAGGCGAGTATATTAAAATCATTTCCCGGCTCATGGACACGGGCTACGCGTACTTTGCGGGCGGCAACGTCTACTTTGACACGTCCAAACTGCCGCGCTACTACGTGTTCAACGCGCACGACAAGGAAGATTTGGCGGTGGGCGTGCGCGACGGCGTGGAGGCCGACGCCAACAAGCGCAACAGCGCCGATTTTGTGCTGTGGTTCACGAAGTCGAAGTTTGAGGACCAAGCCCTGAAATGGGAGTCGCCGTGGGGGACGGGCTACCCCGGCTGGCATATCGAGTGCTCCGGAATCTCGCTGAAGTACAACGGCGAATACCTTGACCTGCACTGCGGCGGCGTGGACAACGCGTTCCCCCATCATACCAACGAAATCGCGCAGTCGGAAAGCTACTTAGGGCACGAGTGGTGCCCGTGGTGGCTCCACGTGGCGCACTTGAACACGTCCGACGGCAAGATGAGCAAGTCCGCCGGGGAGTTTCTCACGGTCTCGCTGTTGGAGGAAAAGGGCTACGACCCTTTAGACTACCGCTTTTTCTGCCTGCAAAGCCATTACCGCAAAATGTTAGTGTTCACGTGGGAGAACCTCGACAACGCCCGCGCCGCCTATCAGAAACTGGTCAAGCGCGTCGCGGCGCTTGACCCCGCCGACGGCGAAACCGACGGCGCTTTCATGAAGGAATGGCGGGAGAAGTTCGTAAAGGCGGTGGGGAACGACCTGAACACGGCTTCCGGCGTCTCCCTGCTCTACGACGTTCTGAAAGCGGACGCCGCCGACGCGGCGAAACTGGCGGTCTTGGGGAGTTTTGACGAGGTTTTAGGGCTGTCGTTATTGGAGAAGGCGGAGGCGTTGCGCAAGAAGGAGCGCGAAAGCGCGTCGGCGTCGCACGGCGGTTATACGATTACGGGCGAGGGCGGCGCGGACGCAGAAATTGAGGCGTTGATTTTGGCGCGTTACGAGGCGAAGAAGGCAAAGGATTTCGCGGAAGCCGACCGTATCCGCGACGGGTTGAAAGAGCGCGGCGTGGAACTGACGGACGTGCCCGGCGGCGCGGTCTGGAAGCGCGTGTAAAACAGGAAGCGCGGGCGCCCGTTGCGGCGTCCGCGCTTTTTAATCTTCCGGTTTCGCTTCCTTTTCCAACGCCGCGCAAATTTCGCTCGTATTTTGTTGAATGTTGCGCAAGCAGTCCAGAATATCCGCGAAAATGAACAGCAACAGAACCATGGCGAAAGAGAACGTCACTTCAATCAGGCATATCGTCTTGCTGAGGCCGTAGGACATCATCCTTTGGTCGCTGACAGGCCAGCCGAATAGGATAATCATAAATCCTATCGCCAAACCCGCGATAAAAAAGACGATTCCTATCGCTTTCAATATG
>JAFXQD010000091.1 GCA_017527365.1 Oscillibacter sp. | reverse complement strand
ATTCCGGCGGATCATATTGGCAGTACGGGAGGTGGTCTCCTCATCCCGCATCACCATAGCCTTCAGATAGGCATAATAGCATTTTTCCTGATTGGACATCAGACTGCGGTCCACATCCGCTTCGATCCGAAGGAACTCCTGGCCCGTCGTCGCGGCGGCAGCCTCCCAGACAATCGCGCTCGCCGCGCCGTTGCGGTAGAGAATCATAGCGCGGCTGTCCGTGAAATCGGCGATTTTGGCGTCGTAGCGCCCCGCCGACAGGTTCGCGCCCGGCGGCGGCGACAACGACACCGATTCGTCATGCCACGGGTTTTCCGCGCCCGCGCCTGCGCCCGCCTCCGACGCGCCCGCGCCCGCGTTTGCTCCCGCGTCCGCGCTGACTTTGCCCAGCGTCACGCCGGACGCTCCCGGCAACAGCCGCGCCCAGCCGTCGTCCGGTTTGGATAAGTACGCCGCCAGAACCCGCGACTCTTGGTCTTCCGTCTGGTAACTGCACAGGACGCGCAAGCCGAGCGCGGCGTTCTCAATCAGGAAACCCCGCGTCCCGCCGGGGGTGGTTTTCTGGTCGGCCTGCCCCATGGCGGCGCGAAGGTCCTCCGCCGACATCGACATCATCCGCCGCCCGTCCAGCGTGCCGTCTAAAAACTGCCCCTGATAAATCTGCTTCCCGGCCTTGTCGTAGAGGGAGCCGAACCCGGACGGCGCGCCGTCGACCCATTCGCCCTCGTAGTACAGCCGCCCGTCGCGCACCCAGCGCACGACGCCGACGGGCTCGCCGTCCTTAAACTCCGCGTCCAAATGTTCGCCGTCCGCGACGTACAAGGAGCCGTTGCCGTTGTATTTGCCCTCCGAAAAGGCGCCCGTATAGCGTATGGCGCCGCTTTCGGCGTACTCCGTGCCGATTCCTTCAAAGATTCCCGCCGAGAACCCCCCGCGATAGAACGCCGTGCCGTCGGGGTAATAGGAAACGCCCTCCCCGTGCGGCAGTCCCTCGTGGAAGCCGCCCGCGTAAAAGAGGGCTTTTTCCGCGTAGCGCTTGCCCTCGCCCTCCGGGATTCCCGCGACAAACTGCCCCTCGTAACTGACGAACTGCCCGTTGTAGAGCTTCCCGGAGCCGTCGTAGAGCCCCTTTGAGAACTGCCCCTCGTAAATCCGGGCGCCGTCATTGCCGTACAAGACCCCGCTTCCCTGATACTCGCCCTCCGCGAAGTCCCCTTGGTACACCATTAATCCCCGCTGATAGGCGATTCCTTTGCCGTTGCGGATGCCGTCGCGGAACGAGCCCTCGTAGCTCAACAGCCCCTTGGCGTCGTACTCGCGCCCGACGCCGTCCAAAACGCCGCTTATCAGGCGCCCGGAGTACATGGGGACGGTCTTTTTCTTGTCGGAATAGACAATGACGCGCCCGCTCCAAGTGTCTATGCGGGCGTCCTCGACAAAGAACCGCGCCGTGAAGAATCGGCTCAGGACGAACGGCCAGAGCAGGAAGTAGATTAACAGCCCGATAATCAGGAACGTCGTCAGCGTGCGGAAAATGAGCGCCTTGGAAATCAGGAGCCGCCCGATTTCCACGTAATCTTCCCGTTTGGCGGGGTTCTGCGTGACGGAGGAAAAGACCGATTGCACGGAAGAGGTGGCAATTTTCGTCATGTTTTGGGAGAAGTTGCCAAGTTTCCGAAGTTTTGTCGTCACGCCCGCCGTTCTGCGCGAAATGAAGGCGCGGAGGGTGCGCACGAACACGCCCGCAGATTTGGATAGCTGTGTGAGTAAGAATCGCAACAAGACGATACCGTTACTGAAAACTTACAAAAAGTTATAAGCTCTTCCGTTTCATTCCTGTTTCAACGAGTATGCTTTCGCCGGACGGCTACTCGCAGGTTCTTGTACTCTTCACAGGCGTTGGAAACCCAATGATTTCCGGTTTCCGGCTAACGAACCGGTACCAAAAGAACGCGGGTTTTATACGGCGGCTTCTCCGTATGCCTTGAGATTTAACGCCGCTTGATAATCCCGGTCAATGACGTTTCCGCAATATTCGCAACGGTAAACGCGCTCGCGCAATGCAAGATTGCTCTTGACCGCGCCGCATTGACAGCACAGTTTGGAACTCGGAAAGAATCTGTCAGCCGCAGCAAAGCGGATGTTATTCCACGCGCATTTGTACTCCATGATTCTCCGAAAGTCCCGGAAACTTTGCTGTCGTATCGCCTTTGACAAATGGCGGTTGCTCGTCATGCCCGATACGTTCAAATCCTCCATGCACACAAAACTTGGCTCTCGCTTTGCGATTCCGGTTGTGATTTGATGGGCGTAATTCGTGCGGATGTTCGTTAGCTTATGATGAACGCGCAAGAGTTTCTTTTCCTTTTTGGTTACATTGGAAGTTTTGCAGTATTTTCCTTTCTTCTTGTTTTTCTCGTAAGAACGAGAGACGGAACGCTGTAACCTGCGCTTTTTCTTTTCCAGTTTCCGCGCTTTGCGGGATTTGTTGATATTCGCGTATTTTGTCCCGTCGGACAGGATTGCAAGGTCTTTCAAGCCTAAGTCAATCCCGATTCCCTCGCCTTGCGGCGTCGCGTCGCTGTCCGGGAACTCCATGCCTACAGACACCCACCAGTTCAGGCCGTCAAACGTAAAGCGCGGATTGCAATACTTGGCGCCGACAGGAATCCGCCCATGTTCGGCAAGGCGTATCCAGTTCAGCTTTTGACGGTTTTTCCGTTTGCTTGACGCGAAACCCTCTGCTTTTACGTGCGTTTCCGTGAATTTCAGCTTCAGCGGGTCTTGATAGAACGACAGGCGGGAACGCTTGCGGCTCTTGAAGCGCGGGAAGGCCGCTTTCTTCTGAAAGAATCTTTGATACGCTCCGCAAGCGTCTTTGATTGCCCGTTTTGTCACGTTGTTGGATATATTGAAAAGCCAGCCTTTCCCCGGTTCCGCTTTATATTGCGTGAATACGCGCCGTAAATCCGCGTCGGAAATGAATTTGCCGCCGTTTTCATAGTTGGCGCGTTCCGCCTCCAGCGCCCAGTTATAGGCGTACCGCGCCGCCCCGGCGTATTGAAACATCCGCGTTTTCTGCCGATTGTTCGGAATCAGCATAACTTTTATCGTCCGTATCATTTTGCGTCAACTCCCGAACGAAGGCTCGTTTCATCTATTATAGCGTCATTTCCCACTGTTTGCAAGAAATATTCAGGGTTCCGTCTCCGGAAACGGAACGCTACAACAATTTGGAGCTCAAAGCAAGTTTTTATAAGTTTACCCCCTTATGAGCGGACGTTAGAAGCGCAGGAGCCTTCTTTGCACCAATGTCACGAGCAACAGCGCCAGCAGAACGACTGCCGCGACGCACAGCGCCGCTTTCACAATCAGGCGGCGGTAGTACCCTTCGGGAACGCGGTAGGGTTGCGGCGGGGAACGGCGCATATAGCCGTCGGGATACGCGGGAGTTTCCGGGAGCGGGGCGGCGTCCTCCGCCGCCCGTCCGTAACGGAAAATCTGTTCCGCCCGCCCCACGAGGGACAGCCCGGTCTCGCCCGTCGGCGCGGCGCCCCGCGGCAAAATTTCCGTCCGGGCGTCCGCGTCTTGCAGTATCGTCGAAACAGGCTCCACGGCGTCAGCGCTCCTTTCCCTCGTTCAGTTCGCACGGCGTTTCGGGATTCGTTTCCATGCGGTCGGCCAGATACAGGTAATAGCGGACGGCGCCGTCCTTGGGGTAGTCGTGCGCCAGTTCCAGAAAAATATGTTTGGCTTGGGCGCGGTCGCCGCTGTAGAGCGCGAACACGCCTTGCGAAAAGCGCTTCACGGTCGCCGCCTTGCCCTTGCGCACGTCGAACTCGTCGGCGTCGAAAATCTCGTAAACCCGCTGGGCGTCTCCGGACGCCTTGCCCAGATAGCGGGAGCCGTAGCCCTTGGCGCCGCCGGCTATCGCCTCCGTGCAGAGGATTCCCGCCTCCAACTGGTCGGCAAGGCGGATAAGCGTCCGCACGGTGGAAAAGCTGGATGAAATTGTCGTCATTTCCATTTGCTCGCTGTCGCCGACAATGCCGATAATGACGTTGCCCACGTCCAGCGCGACGCGGAAGGTGACCTCCGGCAAATCCCGCTCGGCGCGGTTGGCGTTGAGCGATATAACCTCCTGCGCCATGGACACCGCCGCGCTGACAAGTTCGCCGCTGTCCCGCCTCATCACCACGTCGTAGCCGTCGTGGGCGAAGTTAAAGACGGTTCCGCCGCGCTGTTCGGCGATGGACGCCGTGCGCTCTATGATTTCGTTGATGCTGTTAAAGAGAACTCTGTTGTCCGCCGTGCCGGAGTACATGTAATCCGGAAAGGAGAACCAAACTTTCATTACGAACATGCGCCCGGAAGTGAACGAGTTCTTGTCCACTTCCTCAATCGTGCGTTTGCCCAGCAGGGTAAGCGCCCGTTCGGGCACGAAACGCCGATACGCCCGCTCCACGTTTTCCCGCTCCTCTATCTGCCTCCGGATGGAATCCGAAAGCCCGGAAAGCGCGCTGGCAATGCCTTGCAGTTCGTCCCCGCTCCGCAGTTTGACCGTATCGCGTCCGCCTTGCGCGGCGTTCTCCGCTTTCACGGCAAGCAGGCGCACGTCCCCGTTAATGCGGAGCAGAACCAGCACGGCGACCGCCGCCAAAAGAATCAGGGCGTTCAGCAGGCTCTTGGCCGGGAGTTTCGGCGCCGCGGCGCGGTTCATCGTGATGAAAATAACCCAATCGTCCTGCGCGTAGGCATAACGGAACTGCTTCCCCTGCTGTTCGCATTCGGAGCCGTGCCGGACGGCGTAGCTTGCAAGGTTCGCGTCAAAGTACGGCTCCAATTCGGCGCGGCTTCCGTCGGGCAGGTACCAGCCGCCCGCCGTCAGGAGCGCCGCCGTCGCCGTCACGTTTCCGCGATTCTCCAAGTCCAAGACCTGCGAAATCTCGTCGCGCAGGTACGGGTCGTCGAGAGGCCGTTCCCGCAAGGCGAGGCGCACCACCGCCTCCGTCGCGCCCCGGTTGGATTCCAAGGACAGCCGCTCCTCCGCCGGGCGGATTGCGGCGTGCTTCAGAATCAGGATGGCCGCCAGCAACGCCGCCATAACGACGGCGCCCCAGTAGAAGGCAAGCGCCAACTGGATTTGCGAGAGGGCGTACCAGACGAGCAAAACCACGCCGAGGGCGGTTATGGCGTACACCGCGAAAAATCCGGCGCAGGACGCCCGGCTGGGATAGAGCACGTCGCGCAGTTCGCGGCTTCCGTCCTCCCCGACGACGACCAGCGTTTTGCCGTCCAGCAGGAGCAGGCTTTCCCCCGACGCGCCTATGGACAGGTCGGTGACGCAATGCCCTTTCAAGGCGGCGGAGATGTCCGCAAGCTGGCGGGATTCCGTGCCGGAAAGGTTGCTGTGCCAGACGGTCAAGCTCGCGGCGTCGAGAAAGTACAGCCCGACGTTCCGGCGCGTTAGGCGCGTGACAAGCTGTCCCGGCGCGGCGGCGGACGTTTGCCGCCCGTTAATCAGCAACGCGCCGTTCCCGCCCAAGGCTAACGCGCCGTCCGACAGAACCGCCGCCGAGAGCGTTTCCCCCTCCGGGAAGCCTAAAGCCGCTTCCGGAATCACGTTTTGCCTCGCCCCTCCGGAACGCGCCGAACAGGAATAGCTCCGCAACGCGCCGTTTTGCGTCAAGGCGACGGAAATCCGGTCTCCGTCCTGAGAGACGCCCAAAACGCGGGTAGCGTTCCGCCGTCGGTCGTAAGAGGCTCCCCCGCAGGGTTCGCGGAAAAGCAACGCCGGCTCTTCCCCTTCCGGAAGGCGGTAGAAGGACAAATAATAGGCGTCCAAGTCGTAGACCGCCGCGAATAGTAAATCTTTCTGGGCGCAGTAGAGCGCGGCGACCGTCCCGCCGTCCTCGTCCGGGAGCGCGACGGAGCGCTCCGACAGTTTTTCGCCCTGCGGAGAGAAGCAGACCAAACGCAAGTCGCCGCCCGTCAGCGACGCCGCCGCCCAAACGTCCCCCGCCCCGGCGGACACCGCCTCGTAGCGCGTGTCGTCCCAGCCGTTGCGGATGACCGAAGCAAGGGAAAGCGCCCGCTTCTCCCCCAACAGGAACATGGCGCACCCTGCCAGAAGAAGGAAGGCCAGTAGGGACAGCAATTTTCGGAAAACGCTCATAATCTACATGCTCCTTCCGTCTTTACCGCTTGAAGCGTATGCGCAAAAGGGCGCGTTTTAACAGGTACAGCGCACGGCTGACCGGGTTGGACGCGTCGAACGCCTCCCGCTCTTTCTCAATCTCTTTGCGCGCCTCCCGCCAAGCCGAGTAGAAGGGAACCATTGACGTAAATTCGCCCCGCTCCACGCGGTCAAGGAACGCGTTTTCAACTTTCCCGCAGGAGAGGCGGCGGGGCAGGATTTTTTGAATCTGGTCTCCGGCAAGCAGAGCTAATTCCCGCAGGTTCATGGACTCCATGGGCGGAATCATAGGGCGGGAAACGACGGTCTTTTTTTCCGGGTCGAACAGCAGGTTTTCCGACAGCATGGCGGCGCAGGCGACTTCCGCCGGGAGACCGGAGAGCGAAAGCGCGTGGTGCAGGACAGCCTCCGCATAGTCCAGCCGCTCCCGCCAGCCCCACTTGTCCCCTTTGAAAAACAGCTCGTCGATAGCGACGCCTTTGCAGTCGTCAAAGACGACCGCCAGCGTTTCGTTCTCCAAAAACATCCCCCGGAACGCGGGGCAGTCCTCCGCACGGATTCCCGAACAGATTTTCCCGTAGCGTCGCCGAAGCTCCCCTTCATAGAGATTCAAGAGGCGCACGGGGGTTGCGCGGTCTTGGATGTCGGCGGCCTCCGCAAGCGCGTAATCCCGTTGCGCCCAAAGAATCCGCGCCACTTTATAACGCTCCCGAATCAGCATGGACTCCATGGGCGCCCGCTCCTTTCTGCCGTTACTCCACAATCACGAACGCGCTCGCCGAGACGTTTTCGTCCGCCCCGGAGACCGCCAAGATTTCATAAGTTCCCGCCTGTTCCGGAGCCTGATAAAGCCCGTTGCGGTCAATCGCGCCGCCGTTCTCCTCTTTCACCGACCAGACAACCGTCTTATCCTCCGTGCCGGAAACCTCCGCCTGAAAGTGCAGTTGCCCCCGGCGGCTCACCCGCGCAAATTCGGGCGTCACCGACAGGCTTACTTGACGCCCCTTGAACAGTCGGCTGGTGTCGCGCTCCGGCTTCTGGGCGAAGTAGTGCACCGTCAGGCGGTTGCCCTCCACCATGTCGTGCAGCCACAGGCCGATACGCATAGTTCCTCGGCTGGGGTACACGAGCGCCGCCGCCTCGACCCACGGCGGCGCGGCGGGCGCGGTTTTCCCCTTGAACACCTCGCTGTTTCCGAAATACAGGGCAAGCTCGTCGTCGTTCTTCTTGTCGGCAAACTCCACGCTCAAACGAACGTCCACGGCGCCGGGGCCGAGGCCGTGCGGGATTTCCTCCGAGTACACGCGGCTGTTGACGCGCAACCCGCCCGGCATGGTCAAATCCACGGTTCCGTGAGACACCGCGAAGTCGTACTGCTCCGGGGACGGAATGCCGAAGTCAAAGTGCAGCGCGCCCGCCGCCGGCTGGAAAATCGGCTTTACGTCCGGCTTCTGCCAGTATTCCAGATTGCGCACGGACGCCGTGACCGTCTGCAAGGTCTTGTCCGCCGTGTGCGTTTCCTCGCGGCTTAGGCGCTGTCCGAACGGCAGATTGGTCACGGACGAAAGAAAGACGCTTCCGGCGGAACGGATGAGTTCCAGCTTGGCGAGATAAACAGGGATGTCCTGCCCCAGAAGATGTTTTCCCAGGCTGTCCGTCACGGCGAAACGCCGCTCCAACTGGATGCGGTCGCGGCAGAGGCGGCACGTCGCCTCAATTTCCACGTAGTTCTTGTAGTGGTGGCTCCCCACTTCCAGATTCAATTCCGCGCCGTTGGGGAACAGCTGGCTGTCAATGTCGCTCAGGCGCCGCGCTTTCAGGACAAAGTTCGCCGCATAGACGCGCCGTTTCTCCTCCGGGCTCTCGCGGTAGTCCAGCTTGACCTGCCCGTCCTCGCTGTCCACGAACGCGCCTTCCCCCGTCAGGTCAAACCGGACGGGCGGCGTCCGCTCGTTCTTCACGATTAGGATTTCTACCGAAAACTCCTCCCCGGCGCACACCGCCTCCGGCGCGGAGAGAATCAGCGTCAGTTCCTTGCTGTCGTAGAGCACGCAGACGTTGGAGCGCCCCTGCGCTTCCAGCAACCCGCGAAATTCGGGCGCCTGCGCGGTCAGCGTCAGTTTGAAGCCTTCCCGCGTGATGTTGAACTGCTCCTGCTCGCCGGGGTTGGCGCCCACGGCGTTGACGGGCTCTATGTCGGTCTCGTCGTAGCTCAGGCACAGGTACGCGCTCTCGGCGTCGGACAGCGCCTCGTGCCCCTCCAGCATGGGCAGTTTGCGCAGGAGCGGCTCGTCAATCACAATCATGCGGCCCTGATAGTCCAGCGCCATGCCGCTTTCGATTAACAGCGTGGAGTCGTCGCTGGCGCTCACGCCCAGCCCGCACACGACGCCCGTCCCCACGGAAAGGCGGTTCAACAGTTGCGACTTGCGCCGGGAGTAGTTCTGCTCCACCTCAAAGTCGCGGACCGTGAGCAGTTTCCCGTAAAAGTAGCGGTTGCGTTCGATGGGAAAAAAGTCCTTATTGTCAGCCATGGTCTGTTCCTCCGATTGTCTTGTCGTAGTGGAGCGTCATGGATTCGTCGATAGACGCCGGGATATAGTCGCCGATTTGGGAATTGACGCCTAAATAAGTATGCCAGTCGAGTTGCACGCAGGGGCGCAGGATAACCAGTTCCATGGACGTTTCCGCCGGAATGCGGTCGCTCATGCGTTGCAGGAAGCGCTCCATGTCCGCCCTTCTCTCAAAGGTTCCCTGCGGCAGAAGCAGGAAGAAGCGGTAGGGGTCTTCCCCGTAGAGTTTGCGGTAGAGCGCGGGGTTCCGGCAGTCGGGCGCGTTCGGATTGACGCGGAAGTGCTCAATCAAAAACGGCTCCTTCCCCGTCAGTCGGTAGGCGCTCCGTTTTACGCCCTCCGTCGTGTACATTGTCTCGTAGTCCTCCAGCGCGGCGGGCAGTCTTTCCCGCAACGCCGCCGCGCCGCCCCCCGCGTCCATACAGAGCCATTGCGCCATATATTCCAGCATTTCCGGGGACGCGCCCGAAGGGGAAAACTGTCGCGGCAAGTCCTCAATCGCCGCTTCCATATCTTGAAAGATGGAATTGAAGATAGAGAGGAACCGCCAAGTGAAGTCGTCCCCCTGATAAATCGCGGGCAGGTAGTCGGCCATATGGTCTCCGGACATGCGCACGGAAAGCGCGTCCACGCGGGGGCGCGCCTCCCCGCCCGCCGTCAGTTCCAGCGCGAGCCACAAATACCGCCCGGAACGGGAAAGCAAAATATCCGTCCCGCTTCCTGCGGGTTCGCCGAACACGCGGCGAAGCTCGTCCGTGCCGCCGCCGGAGATGTCCGCCCATTCCGGCCAGACGTGGTAATCCGAAGCCGCGGCGTAGACGCGGAGCCCGGCGTCCTGCGGGATGTCCGCCGTCAGGCGGAGCCGCGTCCAGCGGAAAGCGCTCTCCCCGCTGTCCAGCGGGGGCAGGCACACCGTGCCCGCGAACGCGTCCCCTTTCAGACACAAGGCGTCGTCGCGGCATTCCGTGCGGAAAAACCGCCCGCCCTTCCACTGTTCCTCACAGCGGAGTGTCCAGTCGTTTTGCGTGTCGCTCAAAGCGTCCGCCTCCTTCCGTCCTGTTTTTTATGCCCGCATGAGTTCCAGTTCCGCGCCCGTAAAGCGGAGGATGGCGTCGGGGGGAATCAGAAGGTCTCCCGCCGGGTTTTCGTAGATGTTCTGGTCAATGCGCCGCAAGTCCAGTTGCTCCACCTGTAGGACGCCCGGCGCTTTCTGCAACTCCGCCGCCACCTCGTCTACGCTTCCTATCGCGCCGATTCGCGCCTCGCTGGGGGCAAAGAAGCGCTCCAAGATTTCCAGCAGGGCTTCCCGCCGCGCCTCCGGGAGCACGAGAAGCCGCGCCGCGACGGAGAAGGGCAGGTAGCGGACGGGAATAGCTTCCGTTCGGACGCAGATTTGCCGGTTGCGGTCTAACTGGCGGTTGACCGCCGCAAGGAACCGCTCGTCCGCCAACGGTTCGGGAGAGTCTGCGGCGGGAAACGTCGCCACGCTGATAAAGGCGCTCTTGCGCTGTCTGGGGGCGGAGCGGTCGAAGCCCGGCAGGGCTTTCGCCCCGGCGACGCGCAGCCCCGGCGTGGATTTCGCGCACCGGGCGTAGTCCTCCGCCGACACGCACTTGACCGTTCGGGCAAGGCGGCGCAGGAGACGGGCGCGGCATTGCCACAGCGCTTCCCTGTCGCGCCCGCCGAAGGCGGCGGCGTTGCGGACGGTCTCGCCGTCCGGGAAGGCAAGGCTTTGCCCCGCCGGAAGATTGCCTCTCCCGCAGAGCGACAGCGAAAGGTTCATGACCATTACGGGCCCCCGGCAGGGAACCGCGCCCCGGTTGCCGTCGCCGAAGCGGATAGTTTCCCGTTCGGCGTCCCACACAAACACGCGGTCGCGGGGGCCGCAGGACGACAGCGCGTCCGTAGGCCGCCACATCGCCGGACGGACGACGCCGTCGCGGCACAGGGTTTGGCAGAGCAGGGAAAAGTCGTCCGTCAGGACGGTTTTCCCCTCCGTATCCAGCCAAAGCGTCTCGCCGGGTTTGCCGTGCGCGTTTAAGAGCAGTTCCGGGGCTTTCGCCGAGTCTTGGCAGACCGCCAGCAGATTGGGCTTTCCGTCGTCCGCCGCTCCGGTCGCGTCAACGTTCGCCCGCTGTCCGTGGGTGGACAAGCCCCCCTTGGCCAGCCCCGGCCCTTCCGGAATCAAGAAAAACTTTTCCTTTTGCAAGACCCCCCAGCCGTCGTCGTCGCGCAGGAACAGCGTCGGGGCGGCCGTCCGGGAAAACGCGTCGCTCAGTTCGATTACCTGTCCAGGTTGCGGTCGAACCGCGAACGCGTAGGAGTGGGCGACGGTTTCCCGCTGAAGCGCCCGGTAGCGCCCGGTAGAAAATCCGGACAGCCGCACTTCCTCCTCGCACCCGGCGCGTTCCTGACGCAGGAACAGCCAGTAAAGCCCGTCGCGCCCCTGCCGCCACGTGTCCGGCGAGGGCAGGGTCACGAAGCCGCTCCAACTGAGCGCGAAAGTCCCGTCCTCCAGCGGCGCGACGGCCCCCGCGCCCTCGAACTCCCAAACCAAGCCGCGGGGCGGCTCGGAATCCTTGTCGGGCGGGTTGCGCGGCGCCCCGGCGGGGGTCTCCACGTCAAACCACAGGCGCAGGGACACTTTCGGGCGCCGGGAAAAGCCCAAGAGCAAGCCGCCGCCAAAGGCAAAGGGCGCGAACGAGGCGCCGGTCGCCAGAAATTCCGCCGTGTCCAAGAGTTCGCCCCCGCGCCGCACCAGCGCCCGCTCCAGTTTGGGGCGAAGCGCCGGGACAGGCTCCGCCAGTTCAAACGAAGTTCCCTCCGGACTGGTCAGCCGGGAGCGTTCCGGGCGTTCCGAGGCGTCGGAAGGGAACTCCAACGCGCATTCGGCGGGCTTCTCCCGTTCCGGACGCGCCCCCGCCAATTCCAGCAAGGCGCGTTCCAAAGCGGGCGTCAGGCGGTCCATCTGGTACTGTTGCATTTCCTTGTACCACGCCATCAGTTCCAGAATAGTAATGCCGGGGTCGTGGGCGTTGTGGTCTGTCCACGCGGGGCAGAGCCACGGCAGGCGCCCTTTCGCCTCCGCTACGATTTCCTCATACCGCTGGTCGTCCAGCGCACGATAGCGCAACACGGCGCTTCCCCCTCTCCGACGTTATTCTATCCGCACCTGATGCGAGCCGCTCCGCACGACCGCATACGGGAACCCGCCGTCGCGCTCCAGCGGCGCGAGCATGGGCTGCCCGTCGCGGTCATAGGCGCCCTCCACGAGTATCCGGCGAATCAGCCGGACGTTGGGCGTCTGCCGAACGGCGTTCCAAATTTCGCTCAAGCGAATCTGTTCGCCGACGGGGCGGCTCCTCCAAACTTTGTCTATCAGGTTTTCCAAGCGGTTTGCAATCTCAATCTGCGTGTCGGCGGCGTCGTCGGAGCGGTCCACGTCGGCGGAAACTTCCGTGTTGACGGTCAGCACGGTGGCGGCGCGCACGTGCAGGCGCCCTTCCGCCGTCAGACAGCAGGAACAGCGCCGCGCAAGGTATTCGTAGACCTCGTGGGACAGCGCCTCCATATCCTCGCCGGGGCGGGCGAACCCGGTGAAAACCAGCGTCACGTGCCCCGGCGCGGGATTGCCGCGCCCGTCGCGCCCGGAAAAACAGCGGGCGTGGCGGACTTGCGGGAAGCCCTGCCGCACGATGTCCTCGAAGTCGCGCCGCCCCGACGCCCGGTCGCGTGTGCGCAGGCGGCGGTTTCCGCGCTCCTCCAATTCCTCGCGGGTCATGCGCCCCGTGCCGCCGCTCATGGCCGTGATGTTCGTCACGTCGCTGATTCTCGGCAGGCCTTCCAACAGGGAGCGGACCGTATTTTCCGGGACGTTGCCGCGAAGCCCGCCGCCGCTGGTATAGCTCACGCGGATGTTGTGGTCTCCGGCGGGCGGGACGCGCCCCTGACGCCCGTCGCCGAAGCGGATGAACCCCTCGTAGGCGTCCAGCGCGTAGGCGCGGGCCTCCGGCCCCGCCAGCGCCAAATCTTCAAAGCGTTCCCAGCGCACCCAGCAGTGTTGCAGGATATGGTTTTCCCGCTCCACGCGCACGGCGTCGGGGCGTTCGCGCTCCAAGTCGAGAAGTTCGCTTTCCGGACGGCTCCCGGCCTCGTCAACCCAGACCTCGCAGGACTGCACCGGGGCGGAGAGAAGCGCAAGCCCTTTCCCCGCCTCGTAAACGCCCGTATCAAAAAACTGTTCGGGCTCCCGCTGGCGCTGCACGGCCCCCACGGCGTTCGTGGTAATCCCGGCCACCACGGGGAACTGCGCGGCTTTGCCGGACGTGCGGGAAAGCCGGAGCCAATAGCCGCTCGCGCCGAAGAACGACGCCTCCCGCAAGGGGCGCGACAGGAACAGGAACGCCTCCCCGGTGTGCAACAAATTATCCGTGCCGTCGAGACAGCGCACGTCCTCGAAGGTTTTGCCGTTCCACGCCTGCCAGAGAATGCGCCCTTCCGGGGGGCGGCGGCCTATCATGCGGAAGCGCAACGACAGGGGGTAAGCGTGGGGGGAGCGGTCGAAACGCAGATACATGCCCTCCATTTCCAGCGGGCGGAACGCGGTAAGCCCCCATTGCGTCACGGTGTCGGCGCCGGGGATTTCGCGGAACTCGCCGTTGTTCTCCGCCGCCGCCCACTGCGCCCGGACGCCGTTCGGGTAGCGCCAAGAAAAGGACGCCTCCCGCAGGCGCGGCAAAAGCCAGCGCTGGTAAGGGGAAAACTGGTGCTCGATGTCGGTCACGCGGGCGCGGACGTAAAGCCCCGTTTCCGCGTTCACGGCGACGGGCTCGATGTCGCCGGGGACTTCAAAGACCAGTTGGAACTCGCCGTCCCGCATTCCGGCGAACGGGTTGCGGTTGCCGGCGGCTCTGAGCTCGCGCCAGCCGAGGCCGTTGAAATACTCCCACAAAACCCCGTTCACAAACGCGTCGTCGGGCTTGGCGACCACTGCCTCCGTGCGGTCGATAATGGGGCGGGTGTAGTCGAACACCGGGGCGACTTCCGGCGGCTCCTCCACAATGACGCCGATGTCCAAGCGCAAATTGACCGTGGCGCCCTTTTTGGAAAGCGCGGCGTCGCTGCGCAAATACAGAAGGTTGTAAGGCGACGGGCGGCGCCCGAAGCACATGCCGCCTTCCGCCGGAATCGGCAAATCGTCGGAAAAGGCGCGTTCCGCCGGACAGGGCGCCGTCGGCTCGCTGGTCACTTCCGCGCCGTCCAAAATCAGCGTCAAGTCGGGGCGCCCCTCGCAGGCGACGCAGTAGCGCCCGTTTTCGTCCGCGTCCATGGAGAGGCCTTTTTTGTTTTCCAGCCGGATTTGATTCCCCTCGGCGCGGCTTTCGTCGAAGGGCGTCCATTTCCCGTCGTGCAGGAACGACCACGACAGCTCCGCCAGCGATTTCAGCGACTCCTCTTCCAGATACCGCGCCGACGGTTGGAACTGTATCGTAACGACGCAGGGGCCGCTTGTGCGGAAGGCCTCGTTATGGGCGAGCAGGAAGCGGCGCCTTTGCCGCTCCTCGCCGTCCGGGGCGAAAAAGCGCATGGGGAAGCTGTCCGAGCGGCGTATGCTGTCCTCCGCGCCGTTCGCCCGCCACACGTCGAGCAGTTGCGCGGGCGTGGCCTGTATGGTCTGCTCCGTCTCGTAGACCACGTTTTCGCCGTCGCTGTCCGGGGTGAACACGCGGGTTCCGGCGCGGACAAGCACGGGCTCCTCTATCGTGTCCGAGGGCGTGAAGCGCATGACGCCCCGCGCCGGGGACGGCTCCGGCTCCAGAAATCCGGTCTGGTTGAGAAATTCCGTGTACAGCTTTCCGGGCACGGCGTTCATGCGGTCGACGGTCTGGTAGAACATCGCGCTGAACAATTCGGCAATGGCGGCGCCGGGGTCGTCGTCCGCCCATTCGCAGCGCCATTCCGGGGTGTAACTGCGGGCGAGCCGCTCCACCTGTCCGCGCACGGCGTTCAAGTCGCGCCCGTCTAAAATCGGACTGTTCATTCCGCCGCGCCTCCTTCCGAGCCTTCCGTGAAGTAAAACGGGTAAACGTGATTGTAGCGGTTGTTGGTCGTGCGCACGAGGTAGCTTACTTCCACGGCTATCCCGCCCAACATTCCGCCGATTTCAGTGCATTGAACCTTCACATCCGTAATGCGCGGCTCCTGTTGCGAGAGGACTTCGCGCACATGGGCGGAGAGGCTTTCCCGCGTGGAGCTGGAAGCGGGCGCGAACACGTAATCCATGACGTTCGAGCCGAAATCCGGCCTCATAATGCGCTCTCCGCGAATGGTGTGCAGAATAATGCGGATGGCCTCCCGAATGTCCTCTTCCCCCTCCGACATGGCGATTTTGCCGCTCCGGGGGTTCACTTGAAGCGGGAACTTGACCCCGCGCCCTAAAAATTCCCGTCCGTTCATGCTTCCGGCCTCCCGCTTGCGGCGTTGCGCCGCTTATTATGGTTTCGCGTCGCCGCGTCAGTTGAGTTTCAGCAAGGAACCCTTGACTTCCGTAATGCCCGACGAGTTCAGCTTTGCGGAAGCCGACCCTTGCAAATTCAAGGTGGCGTCGGCTTTTATGTCGGCTGTCGCGCCCTTCAGGTTCAGGGACGCGTCCGCTTTGATGTCAAGGGAGGCGCCTTTCAGGTTCAAGGACGCGTCCGACTTTATGTCGAGGGAAGCGCCCTTCAAGCTCAAGGAACTGTTGGCTTTGCCCTCCACGTTGGCGCCTTCCATGGCGATTTTGCCCTTGGCTTTCTGCGAAATGTCCCCGTTGCCTTCCGAGGTGATGTTGCCGCCTTCTTCTAACGTGATGGTGGTTTTTCCGGCGGAAAGCGTTATCTTGCTTTTGGCTTTCAGCTCGATGTTCCCGCCTTCCAAGTCCATGTTCAGGCTGTTGTTGCCGTCCTTGTCCTGTATCGTGATTTTCTTGTTTTCGTCGTCCATGACCATGGTCGCGCCGGAGGGCATAGTGACGGTCAGTTTCTGCTTGCTGTCCTCGTCGTGCAGGACGATTTCTATTTTCTTGGGCGTTTTGAGGCAGTAATCCTCGGCCTTGCCGTCCTGAATCTTGAACGGCGGCGCGGTTTCGTTGTTCCAGAAGCCGCCCAGAACCAGCGGTCGGAACGGGTCCTCGTCCAGCCACGCCAGCACGACCAAATCGTCCACCTGCGGGAAGAGGAACAGCCCGCGCTCCTTGCCGCCCATGGGCGTCATGACGTAGCACCAGTCGGTCTCCTCGTCGTCCGGCGCGCCGATTGGGAGGCACTTTATCCGGTTGAGGTTCTCCTCGTCCTTGATATTGGTGACTTTGGCCAAGGTCAGGCCGCGCCGCGACATTTCATGGCCCGGCGCCCCGCCCGTCTTTCCCATGATCGCGTCCAACTGCGCCGCAATGCTCAACGCCTCTCCCGCCTTTCCTAAAACGCCCGCTCAGGCTTTCGCGCCCTTGATTTCAAACGAAGTCCGGTAGCCGTCCTCCGTGAACTGGTGCTTCACTTTTGAGAGAAAATAAGTCCCGTTCGAGTGGCTGTCGCCGCCGTCGATTTCGATGTAGCGTCCGGGAATCAGCTCCGGCATTCCGATGCACTCCCCGCCGCCGGAGACCAGCCCCATGGCGACGCCGTTCAAGCGCCGTTGCGCCAGCGTCTTGCACTCGTCCTGCGTGCGGGCGAACTCGCTGTACTCCCGGAGCGCCGCGTCTTTGAGCGCCGACACCAGTTGGGCGGCGGATTTCCCGCTCCCGCCCGCCGTCACGCTCGAAGCCGTCCCCTTCACCGCTTTCTGGTTCACGTCGCGCCCCCACACTTCCACCTTGCCAATCTGGTGCGCAAGGGAGACCCGTTTCCGGAACGAGTAAAGCCCTTGGCCGAGCGTGAGCGTCATAATGGGGGACGTGCTGCTTGTAACGTCGTCGAAAATGATTTCCCCGTCCACCACGAACAGCGACATGCCGAAGCGCTGGGAAAGTAGGTTCAGGAATTTCCAGTCGTCGATTTCTTCCTTGACCAGCGGCGTCTCAAAGCCGCTCAACGAGCCCACGGTCACTTTTTTGGCGAACCCGGCGGAAACGCTCTTGTTCAGAATCGACTTGACGATTTCCGTAGGCTTTTTCTTCCCGGCGTAAATCGGCTCCCGGAGGCTCATCAGGTAGCCCAAGCCGTCAATGCCCGTCACGCTAATGCGCGGGCAGCCCTCCGCCTGAAAGTCAAGGGAATAATCGTCCACATAGCCGTAAAAGATTTCTTTTTTCTGCACGTACCCGCCTTTGACGACGAGTTTCGCGCCCGCTTTAATCGTGTCCGACGCGCTGTTGTCCCATTTGCTCTTGTCGAAGTCGAACAGGTTTTCCAGCGCGAACGTGCACCCGCCCGCCGTGCCGTCGGCGGTCAGCTCCACTTCCAAAAACGGAATATGGTACTTCTGCCCGGTCAGTTCCTTTCCGCCCACGGAAACCTCAAAGCCGGGCGCGGAAAAATCGTCGTATTTCTTGCCTAACTGCGTCCAGTCATACTTGCCTTGGTCCACGGCTTCCGCCTCCCGTTTCCATAGTTTCGCGTTCCGGACTAATCCGTCAGAGCCGGCACGACGAGCAAGTCCCCCGTGCGCAGGCGGCGCGGATTGTCAAGGCCGTTGGCGGACGCGATTTGCCGCCATTGCGACGCCTCCCCGTACTCTTTGGCGGCCATCGCCCACAGCGAGTCGCCCTGCCGCACGGCGCGGTATTTCGTCGTGTCGGGGGATTCCAGCGGGTTTTTGGCGAACAACTCCGCGTCGTCCCGGTGCTCGATGAACGTGCATTGCAACGTTGCGCGGGTCGGCGTCCCGTTCTCGCTGAATTTCGTGAATGTCTGCGTGCAGGACAACAAGTAGCCCCTGAACTGGAGCGACGACCACGCAATCCCCAGTTCCGGCGGTTCGTGCGTATCCTCGTTCACGTACATCAGGTTGAAAACCTTTGACGTGTAGTCCCGCACGTCCACCTCGTTATCCACGCTGGAGGCCAGGCTGTTGTTGGTAATCTTCTTGCGCTCGTTCCATTGCCCGCCGACATCCATGCCGGAGGACATAGTATCAAAAAACAGGTCAAATGTCAAACTCTCCGCGCCGCCGCTGTAGAACTGCACCAGCGGCGCGTCGCTGTTCATCATGGGCGTTTGGGAATACTTGACCTTTTTCGACAGGACGTAAGTGGTGGGGTTGTAGAGGACTTCGATGACATCGTTGTTGTCAAGGTTGGTAATCGTCATCTTTTCCAGCGGGGTGGTCAAGTTTGGATTGGCTTCTCCGATAATCACGGCGTTCATACCCCCTTTCCGGACTTCTTACCTTCCGCTGCGCCGGAGTTCCCGTTGCAGCCGTTCTTCGATGATACGGTAGATTTTATCGGCGGCGCGGCGTATTTCCGCCTCGCTCATGCCGGACGGCTGCTCCGGCTGTTGGGGCGCCCCGCGCTCCAGCCACGTGACGGTGGCGGGGCTTGGGAGCGCCGGGGCGGGGGAGTTCGGCGCCGTCCACTGAATCTGCCGGGACTGCGGCGCGGGCGTGCGGCTGATGGTCGGCGCGGGCGCGCCCGGCCACTCGCCCGGTTTTTCCAACAGTCTCTGCGCCCATTCGGGCAGGGCGGGCGCCTCGCTCTCCGGCGCTCCGGACTTTGCCTTCGGCGCGGCTTCGGCGGCTTCTTCGCCGACATTGGGAAACGTCAGCGAAAGCGGGGAAATGCCGTTCCGGTCGTATGCGTCGCGCTCCGGCGCGTCCGCTCCCGGCAGAGGCGCGGCGTCGGTCAAGGCGGGCGTAACGAGCGGTTCCAACGTCCACGGACGCGGGGCGGCGTTGCGCGGAATCGCCGTGCGAATATCCCGCGCCCGCCGTTCGTTGGCGGCGGCGCGAAGCTGTCCGGAGCGGAGCGGGCGCAACGCAGATTCTCTCGCCTCCGGTTCGTTCGGGGCGGCATGAAGCTGTTCGAGGCGGAGCGGAGGCAACGCGGATTGTTTCGCCCCCGGTTCGTTTGCGACAGCGCGAAGCTGTCCGGAGCGGAGCGGGCGCAACGCAGATTGCCGCGCCTCCGGTTCGTTCGCGGCGGCATGAAGATTGTTTGCGGGAGCGCCCGTTCTCCGCGCACGGTTTTTCGACGCCTCGGACGACGGCGTTTCGGATGTTTTTGGGACGGCTTTTCCGTCGGATTGAGCGCGGCTTTGTGTTCCGCGAGTATCGGCGGCAGAGGCGGCTTTTTCAACGCGTCCCTGTTGCGCGGCGGCTCTGTCTTCCGCCAGAAGATGCGCGAGTATTTCGGGAGCAATCTCCGCGCCCGACGGCTCCGCCGGGTATGCCCGCGCCGTTTTTCCGGATACGCTTTCCGCCTGCGCAACGTTGCCAGACGCGCTCTCCGGTTGCGGTTGCGTCCGATTCGGTTTCGCTTGCGCCGTCCGTTCGGACGCGCTTTCCCTTTGCGCCTGCGCGGTCTGGATAGGCGGCGTTTCCGTCTGGTCGGCGGCGATGGGCTTGTGAATCAGCGTCGGCGACGCTTCCGCACTCGACGGCTCTGCCGGGTACGCCCGCGCCGTTTTGCCCGACGCGCTCTCCGCTTGCGCAACGTTGCCGGATATGTTGTCCGGTTGCGTTTGCGTCCGATTTGGTTTCGCTTGCGCCGTCCGTTCGGACGCGCTTTCCCTTTGCGCTTGCGCGGTCTGGATAGGCGGCGTTTCCGTCTGGTCAGCGGCGGTGGGCTTGTGAATCAGCGTCGGCGACGCTTCCGCGCCCGACGGCGACGCCGGGTACGCCCGCGACGTTTCGACCGACGCGCTCTCCGCTTGCGTTTGCGTCCGGAACAGTTGCGCGGTCTTATCGGACGGCGTTGCCGTCTCGTCGTCGGCGTCGGGCTTATGAATCAGCGTCGGCGATGCTTCCACGCTCGACGGCTCCGCCGGGTACGCCCGCGACGTTTCCTTGAATACGCTTTCCGCTTGCGCAACATTTCCGAACGCTCTCTCCGGTTGCGTTTGCGTCCGGAACAGTTGCGCGATTTCATCGGACGGCGTTTCCGTCTCGGCGTCGGATGTGTGAATCAACGTCGGCGACGCCTCCGCGCTCGACAACTCCGCCGGGTATGCTTGCGCCGTTTCCACGGATACGCTTCCCGCTTGCGTTTGCGTCCGGAACGGTTGCGCGATTTCGCCGGACGGCGTTTCTGTCTCGGCGTCGGACATGTGAATCAACGTCGGCAACGCTTCCGCGCCCGACGGTGACGCCGGGTAAGTCCGTGCTGTTTCGTTCGACGCATTTTCCGCTTGCTCGGTCTCGACGGTCTCTGATTGCCTCCGGTTCGCTTGGGCAACGTTGCCGGACGCGTTTTCTGTCGGTTTCGCTTCTGCGGTTTTGTCGGACGGCGTTTCCGTCTTATTGTCGGCGTCGGATGTGTGAATCAACGTCGGCGACGCCTCCGCGCTCGACAACTCCGCCGGATATGCTTGCGCCGTTTCCCCGGATACGCTTTCCGCTTGCGTAACGTTGTCGGACGCGCTCTCCGCTTGCGTTTGCGCGGTTTGGACAGACTGCATTTCCGCCCCGTCGTCGGCGGGCTTGTGAATCAACGTCGGCGACGCCTCCGCGCCCGACGGCTCCGCCGGATACGCCCGCGCCGTTTCCCCGGATACGTTTTTCGCTTGCGCGGCTTCAGCGGTCTCCGATTGCGTTAAGTTCGCTTGCGCTGTCCCCTCGGATGCGCTTCCCCGTTGCGCTTTCGCGGTCTCGACGCTCTCCGGTTGCGTTCGGTTCGCTT
>JAFXQD010000090.1 GCA_017527365.1 Oscillibacter sp. | reverse complement strand
TTTGACGGGGGCTTGCCTGTGCCTGCGCCGTCTGGACGGCGACGGCGAAACCCCGCCCGACGCGGCGCGCATGGAGGCCTTGGAAAATCTGGAGCTGTTGCGGGACAATCGCTTTTTCCTGTCGCGGAATCCAATCCGGGGCTCCCTGCGGAGGCTGGCGGTCGAGCTGGAAATCCCGCCCCCGGAGGAGGAGGAGCGGGCGGAGCTCTTTCGCGGCGCGCTCTCCGGCTACGAAATCGACGGCTGCACGCCCGAAGAGCTGGCGGCGAAATTCCGCTTCCAGCCCGCGCAAATCCGCCTCGCCTGCGCTCAGGCGGCGGGGCTGGCGCGGCTGGAAGGCAAGGAGGCGATTCCAAGCCCGCTCCTTCACCGCTGTTGCTACGCGCAAGCCGTCCACCGTCTGGGCGACCTTGCCAGCGCGGTTCCGCCCGCGTACACTTGGGACGACGTGGTTTTGCCCGAAACGCAAAAGCGGCTTCTGCGGGAGGCTTGCGACCATATCCGCTATCGGCATAAGGTCTATTATCAGTGGGGGTTTGGCAAACGGGTTACGTATGGGCGCGGGCTGGCGATTCTGATGGCGGGCTCCCCCGGCACCGGAAAAACCATGTGCGCCCAAGTCATCGCCAACCAGTTGAACATGGAGATGTACAAAATCAACCTGTCGCAGATTGTAAGCAAGTACATCGGGGAGACGGAAAAGAATCTCCGGGCGGTCTTTCAGGAGGCGCGGCGGGCGAACGGCATCCTGTTCTTTGACGAGTGCGACGCGCTCTTTGGCAAGCGGAGCGAGGTCAAGGACGCCCACGACCGCAACGCCAACGTGGAGGTTGCCTACCTGCTCCAGCAAATCGAGGAGTACGACGGCGTCTGTCTGCTTGCCACGAACCTGATAGGGAACATCGACGAGGCGTTTATGCGCCGTATGACTTACGTCGTCCGCTTCCCGTTCCCCGACCCGCCCACGCGGGAGGAAATCTATCGGCGCATGGTTCCGGCGTCCGCGCCCGTAGAGGACGACATAGACTGGGCGTTTCTGGCGAAAACCTTTGAGCTTTCCGGCGGGTATATCAAGAATATCGCGCTGTCCGCCGCGTTCCTCGCCGCCGGGGAGGGCGTCCCTATTTCCATGCGGCACATGCTCCGGGCGGCGGTCAACGAACTGAAAAAGAATGAAATTGTCGTGGTGCGGGAACAGCTCCGCGAATACGCGGATTTGCTCGACGACTGACAATCCGACGGGAGGAAGGCTATGAAAGAAGATAATATGAGCCTCGCGCTCTATCTCCTGTTCCAAATCCTGATTGCGGTTTCCATTCTGGGCATTGTGCTGGATTACGCGACGGGACAGCGGGCGATTACGCCCGTCATATTGATTGGCGTCATGCTTCTGACGGCGTGCTATTTGATTTTCGGCTTCTGGTACATGTGGAAGAACGTCTACAGCCCCTTGCAAAAACTGGCGAGGCTTACGGAACATTGGACGGAAATGGAAGACCCGGTGGCGGAGGCGCTGGCGTTGCCGGGCATGATTGGCGGCGTGGCGAAATCCGTCGAGGGGCGCATGGAGGAGTTGGACAGGCGCGCCGCCGCCCTGCAAAGAACCGACACGGAACGCACGGAAACCCATATCCGCTCCGGACTGCTGGCGGATATTTGTCGCTCCGCGCTTCCGCGCATTCCGGCGCAGCCGGACGGGGCGCCCGCTTTCGCCGTCTCCGGCGCGCTGGAATCTCCGGGGCGTTCGGCCTGTTGCCTCTACGACTATTTCTTTTTGCAACCGGAGCTCTTGTGCCTCATGCTCTGCGAAGTCCCCGGAGAGGAAATCGCCGACGCGCTTTTCCTCACGTCCGCCCAAACTATACTCCGAAACTGTCTGCGCTCGGACAATTCTTTGGAGGCGGCGGTCAACAGTGCCAACGCGCAGTTGTTCGACTTGGGCGGGCGGCGGAGCTTGCGGGCCCTTGTCGGGACGCTGGACTTGAAGAGCGGGCGGTTTGTCTACGTCAACGCGGGCGCCCCTCAGACTATGGTCATGCGGCGCAATCAAGGGCGGTACTCGCTTCTGGAATACCCCGCCTACGAGCCAATGGGGCTGATTCAACAGGTTTCCTACCGCACGGTGGAAGTGCGGCTCAGGCAGGGCGACCGCCTGTTTTTTGAGACATCTGGCTTGGGCGGGGCGAAAAATGCGGCGGGCGTTTCGTTTGGCGAGCAAGGCTTGCGCACGGCTTTGAACCGGAGCGCGAAACGCGGCGGCGAGCCTTCGGAAATCCTGCGCCGTATCGTTGACGCCGCCGCCTCGTGGGTCGGCCCGCAATCCCCCCTGCCCGGATTTGCCGCCGTGTTGTTGGAGTACCTGCGGAGCAGAACCGACCTTCCAAGTTGCGACCTGCCAAGCGCCCCGGAATCCGTGCCGCAACTGACGGAGTTCCTGCGGAAGCAGTGCGAGGAAAACGGGGTGCGGGGGCGCAACTACACCCGCCTGTCGGTGATGACGGAGGAGCTGTTCGCCCTGTGCTGTCGCTACAGCAACGGGCTTATCCGCACGGAGTGCGCGGTCGCGCCGAACGGGGACAGCGTGAATATCCGCATGTCGGCGGACATGGGCGGGCGCAACCCGCTGGAAAACACGGACGACATGACGGCGGAAAACGCGGCGGAGTTCATTTTTGCCCACGCGGACTACACCCAGTTCCAGTCGGAGGACGGCGAGGACTCCGTAAGCATGGCCTGCTTTATGGCGTAGCGCGGCTTGCGCAAGCGGAAGGCGCCCGCGCTGGTTTGTTCCGACGCGCTGCCGTCCGCAAAACGTTCTGAAAAATAAGAATTTCAGCCGAGAATCTTTCGATTCCCGGCTGAAACGTTTTCTATCGTTATTCCCGCCCTTGCTCCGCTTCCGCCGCGCAAGTTTCCTCGTCCGCCAGTTCTTTCAGAACCGCGTCCCGCGCTTTGAGCAGGGCTTCCCGCATTTTCTCCGCCGTTTGGAACCGCGTCCCGCGCTTTGAGCAGGGCTTCCCGCATTTTCTCCGCCGTTTGCGCGCACGACTGATAGTCCCGGTCTTTCACGACCTTTCCCAGCACGGAAGCCGCCACGTCAAGGCCGCTCACCTCAAGCGGCCTTGGATTCAGCCGGAAGCGCATTTCGCGGAAAAACGGGTGGTCTACCAATATCCGAACCCAGACATGAAAACGGTACTGATAGCGCTTGGGGCGATAGCTAATCCGCCCCAAACCGGGCGAAAATCGTTTCAATTCGGTTTTGCGTTCCTCAATCTCCGCGTCGCATTGCAAAATTTGACCGTATTCCAGAATATCCGGATTTTCCGTCGGGAAATCTTTCGTCAGGGCGTCCGACACCGCAAACTGTCGGCGGGCGTCGTCCAGATACAGCGTCGGATTTCTCCACAGCCGCACGCCGGGGCGGAAATCGGGCAGGCGCGCCCTGTTCTCCTCCCGGTAAGCCAGATGAGCGCGGAGTTCTTCCGGCGCGGCGTCTTGACGGAGCCGATACCACGGCGACATTTTTTCAATACAGCCGCCGCACAGCCAGCCTTCCGCGACCGTCCGACTGCCAAAGGACGCGGCTTCCGTCCCGCACAGGATACAGCGCCCCGGTTTCGTTCGTCTTTCTTCCGTCATGTTTGCTCGAACTTCCTTTTCTTCGCGGGCGCAGTCCCCGCGCCCGACCCTGCGGCGCGGCGCTCAAGCCAATGTCATTAACTTAGGGAAACCCTTCCCCCTGTCCCCCTTCCCAAAAGGGCGGGGGAACGAACTTTTGATAGCGTTTTCGTCTTTGCGTCTCCCCCTATGGGGGAGATGCCGCGCAGTGACAGAGGGGGTTTCCCGCTATCCTTTCAGCAGTTCGGTATTCCGGTACTGTATCGCCTCGGCCAAGTGCGCCGCCTCGATATTCTCCGCGCCCTCCAAGTCGGCGATTGTCCGCGCCACGCGCAGTATGCGGTCGTGCGAACGCGCCGTAAGCCCCATCGTGCGGAACGCGTTTTCCATCAGTATTTCGGCGTCGGCGCCCAGCGGGCAGTATTGCGCAAGCGCGGACGGCGGAATCCGTGCGTTCGACGCGATTCCCGCGCCCTCAAAACGCTTGAGCTGGCGTTCCCGCGCCGCGCCCACGCGCTTCTTGACGCTCGCGGAATCCTCCGCCGCCTCCCGCCGCCGCATGGCTTCGTACTCCACCGACGGGACGCTTACATGAAGGTCGATTCTGTCCAGCAGGGGGCCGGAGATTTTTTCCACGTACCGCTCGACCGCCCGCGCCGTACAGCGGCAACGCCCCGACGGGTGCCCGCGCCACCCGCACGGGCAGGGGTTCATGGCGCAGACCAGTTGGAAGCTGGCGGGCAGGCGCACGGTGCCGCTTGCGCGGGCTATCGTCACTTCGCCGTCCTCCAAGGGCTGGCGCATGGCTTCGAGGGCGTCGCGGCGGAACTCCGGAAGCTCGTCCAAGAACAATACGCCGCAGTGGGCAAGGGAGATTTCCCCCGGCTTGACCGTCGCGCCGCCGCCCACGAACGCCGCCGTGGACGCGGTATGGTGGGGGTTACGGAACGGGCGGCGCGTAAGCATGGGGCGTTCGGCGTCGGTCAGCCCAGCCACAGACCATATCGCCGTGGCTTCAAGGGCTTCCGTGCGCGTCAAGTCGGGCAGTATCGACGGCAGGCGCTTCGCCAGCATGGACTTCCCCGCGCCCGGACTGCCTATCAGCAAAATATTGTGCGCGCCCGCCGCCGCGATTTCCAAGGCGCGGCGCACCTGCTCCTGCCCCATCACGTCGCGCAGGTCGGGCAGGGGCGTCGTATCGGGGCGGGGCTCCCACGGCGGCGCGGGCGTCAGGCGCGAACGCCCCCGCAGGGCGTCGGCGAGTTGCCGGGCGTTCCCTATGCCGTACACCGTCAGCCCGCCCGCCAGCGTCGCCTCGGCGGCGTTCTCCGCCGGGACGTACAGCTCCCGGACGCCCCGCGCCTTCGCCGCCAGCGCCATGGGCAACACGCCCGAAACCCGCCGCACCGCGCCCGTAAGCGACAGTTCGCCGATAAACGCGGCGTCGTCGGGCGGCGGCGGGATTTCGTTCCCGCAAGCCAGAAGCCCCACGAGTATCGGCAGGTCGTAGACCGTGCCCGCCTTGCGCTCCCCCGCCGGGGCTAAATTCACGGTGATACGGCTTACGGGAAACTGGGCGCCGCAGTTCTTGACGGCGGCGCGGACGCGCTCCCGCGCCTCCCGCACGGCGGCGTCGGGCAGCCCCACGAGGTCAAACGACGGCAGCCCGCCCGACAGGTAGCACTCCACGCCCACTTCATAGCCCGATATGCCCCGCAAGCCCAGCGACCGCACTGTCACTACCCCCATCCCAACCGCCGCCTTTCCTGCGTAGTGCCCATAGTTTACCACAGTTTTCCGGAAAAGGAAAGAAAAAAATCCCCCGCCCGAAACGGCGGGGGCGTTTGCCTATTGAGCGGGCGTCGTTTCATATTCCCGCTTAAAGATACGCAAATACGGGAAACCGTCATTGACTTCCTTTTGCTCATCCATTTTCCATACTGTCCAATCCCATTTCTCGTTCTTATACATCCCTTCTCGCCGCAAATTTGCCCCAATCTCGCTATGAAAATCTTCTCCACAATAATAGTGACAGCCATCAACCGTACAGTTAAGGCTATTTCCCACCATCACAGCGGAAGTGGGTGTAACGTATGTCGTCGAACTATGGTTTAAATTTAGCGGCAGGAACTTGCCTTTAAAAAAGCAATGGATGACACTGCTTTCTGTTGCCTTTCCGATGATTCCTCCCTTAAGCAGTTGCGGCGCATTCAGGCTTACGAGTGAAAGGCAGTTCTTAATAATTCCCTTATCGGCTCCCCACAAAACCGCCTATAAGACATCCAACGTTTGTTTGAATGTTTCCAGACGCTTCACAGCATTCAATGAGTCCGTTGTTTGTCATGGAGACAGCAAACGCACCGCCGTTTCCGCCGCTGAAATTCACGTCAACATGCAGGTTTCTCACCGTTCCGGAAAGGACTTGAAACAGCCCCATGGAATCATTCGCATTCTTAAGCCCCCGAATCGTGTACCCCTGTCCGTCAAGCGTACCTGTAAAAGGGATATGGTCTCCGTCGTTCTGCCACCCTAAAGGTGTCCATGTCCCTTGCTCCGCCGCTACGTCAATATCGTTGCTCAGATAAAACGAACCAGCCATATTCATGATGATATTGTTGTACAATTCATCAATAGAGGAAATCTTACACCCCTTGGGGTCGTGCGCTGGCAGTTCGCCCGCGAGCTTCTTTTGCAATTCAGTGAGTTCCTTCCTGACCGGTCGATAGAAGCAACCATAAAAAATCGCTAAAGCTAAGACAACTAAAATAACGGCGTTCTGCAAGGTAATCTCTGCTTGCGTATTGGAAGAGGCTGTATACGCGCCAGTCTCTTCCTCGTTGTCCGCAAGTTTGTTTTCCAACGCGGCAAATCGCGCTTTCATCGGCTGATACACCGTAATAAAGGTGGCCAACAGAGTTGCGATTGCAGTAATAAGTGCCGCGATTATCGCGGCTTTCGCCTCGTTCATTCTACCGCCTCCTTGTTTTAATAATAGCTTAATCCAAGGTTGTAAAATTATAGCGCATATTCCGACAAAATGCAAGAAAAATTTTTCCGTGCGCGTTAGAAATTGGCGCGGGAGGCATAATTCCCCGCGACGCCGGGCATAATAGGGGGGAATCCGCGGAACGGGAGGACGGAACGGCATGGTAAAGGGCATTTCCAGACAGGTGGTCGTGATTGACGCGCCCGACCCGAAATTCTTCGAGCAGGCGATATTCATCGTGCGCAACGACGCGTTCCGGGAGGGCGTGACGGCGCGGGCGCTGGTGCAGGAGGCGCGGCGCGTGGCGCGGAACTGCACGGAGGAGCGCAGGGCGGAGAGCCTGTGGAACCGCTTCCTGCCGTGGATAACGGCGGGAATCGGGGGCGGGTTCGTGGGGGCGGCGTGGCTCCTGACTACGTGCCTTGCGATGTAGGCTTCCATAAGCGAACCGGGCGGCGCGTGCCGTCCGGTTTTGCGCTTTACGGTATCTCGATACGCACGGACTTGTGGTAAGCGGGCTCGACAAGCCCCGGAATGCTTACGGCGTCGGTAAAGCGTATGTCGTCGGTAAACTCGCGGAGCAGTCGCACAATGTAGGGGTGGGGGCGCTCGTCGGGGCGCCCCGCCGCCACGGACACAACCACAGTTTTCGGTTGGAGTTGCGACAAGAATTTCCGGTTGGCGGAGGACAGGGAGCCGTGGTGGGGCAATTTGAGGATGTCGCAGGGGGCGGTAGTGTCCCTGTCCCAGAGGGCGCCGTACATGTCGCCGCCGAGCACGATTTCCGCGCCGTGGTAGCGGAGCCTCTGGCGCAAACTGCTTGCGTTCATGAACTTGCCCCAGCGCATGAGGGCGTAGCGGTCGCGGGCGCCCCGGTAGGCGGCGTCGAAAACCTCCTTCTGGTCGCGGTAGAGGCCGGGGGTCGCGCAGTAGACTTCCATGGACAGCGCGCCGGTCAACTGAAAACATTCCGTGCGCGCCCCGGAGAGCTCTGCCAGCTCGCGGACGCGCCCCGGATGATTGCGGAGCGCCATAGCGTAGAGGTTCATACAGCGCAGGACGTTGCGGGCGGTGGGATTGAGGTCGTTGTCGTCGGGGCGCAGGTCGCCGAAGCCGTCGGGGGGGACGTAAGTGGCGGCGAGCTTGTCAACGGACGCGGCGTCGAGGACGCGGGAAAGCCCGCCGACGTGGTCGCGGTGGAAGTGGGTGAGCAGGAGCAAATCCAGACGGGACACGCCGTTTTCGCGGAGGAAGTCCCCGGCGAAAACGCGTTGCGACCGGGGGTCGGGTTCGGCGGGATGGTCGTCGCGTTGCAAGGCGTAGTGCCCGCAGTCCGCAAGCATGGCGAAATCCGCCTCCGGCTCGCGTATCAGTATCGCGTCGCCGTTTCCCACGTTGATGAAGTCCAGTAACAGCATACCCGCCCCTCCTCTATGTCTGTTTGTAAACAGCCGCCATGGACATGAAATTAGCCATACAGTTTTTTGCGAAGTCTCTCTATATCTGCGGGGGCGTTTCCATATCCGGCGTCATAGGCTTCTTGATAATATCCGAGTGCCTTGGCATAGTCTATGCTTACGCCTAAGCCGTTTTCGTAAAATTCCCCCAACATATGAATTGCAAACTCATGACCCATATCCGCCGCCCATTTGTAATATTTCCACGCCTTAGCGTAATCTACATCCACGCCGCCTGCGCCACTGAGATAGAGATAGCCCAAATGACATAGTGCGGCCATGTCACCGTCCTCCGCCGCTCGTTCGTAATAATCCCTCGACTTAGCATAATCCTGTTGGACGCCGTTTCTGCCAGAATAATATATTTGACCCAAGTGATATAATGCGAGCGTGTCGCCATTCGCTACCGCCTGTTCATAATAGTCCCGCGCCTTGGCGTAGTCCACTCTCACGCCTGTCCCCTCTTGATATATCCGACCCAGCCTATATAACGCAATCGTCTTGCCTTTCGCCGCCGCTTCTTCCCAGTAGTTCCGTGCCTTGGCGTAATCCTGTTGGACGCCATTTCCACCGTAATAGAGAACGCCCAATTCAAATAGTGCGTTCGCATTGCCTTTTACCGCCGCCCGTTCGTAATAGTCCCGCGCTTTGGCGTAATCCCGTTGGACACCGTTTCCGTTGTCATAGAGAACGCCTAAGCCACATAACGCGTCTGCGTTGCCCTTTACCGCCGCCCGTTCGTAATAGTCCCGCGCTTTGGCGTAATCCCGTTGGACACCGTTTCTGCCATGATAATAGTCCTCTCCGCGCTGATAGAGCATCTTCGCATACTCTTCTTGCTCATTGTCTGGTACTGGGACAAGGCGCGGAACTTTCTCTCGTACAGCGTCCATGAGCGTCTTTCCTGCCGCTACCTTATCAATGTCAAACAAATCCACATGAACCAAGGCGGCATATAGTGCTTTCATAGGGTGATTTTCAATTCGGACAGGCAAAAGGCATTCCATACGCCCGTTGTGCCACTGATGATACGCGGCGCGGAGTTCGTTCATGCAGTATTTCGATTTGGAATAGCCTTCCGACCACACCGCGATAAAATTCCCGGAGTTCTCCAGAAATTCCTCCATCTTCTCCAGAAAATCGTCTCCGGGCTTGATGTCCGTCGCTTGCATATACACAGTATAGCCATTATTGCGCAGGACGTTAGCAACCCACTGCGCCCAAACCCTATCCCGGTTGGTATAGCTGACAAAGAAATCGCGCCGCTCCATGCCGACCGCCCCTTTCTTTCGTATTTTCTATTATACCACGTTTTTCCCCCCTTGGCAACAAAATTTCGACATGGAAAAAGCGTCAGGCGACGGGAAATCCCGCCGCCTGTGCGCGTCCTCTGATTGTATTCCTCAGCCGTCCTTAACGGCGGGAAAGCATAGCCATCCACAAGGGGAGCATTTCGCCGTCCATGCCCATGCCGGGGGCTTGCTCCATCATGCCGCCCATGCCGGGAGCCTGATTCATGCCGCCCATGTTCGGGGCTTGTTGCATGGCGGCGTTGTTCATGGGCTGTTCGGGGTTGAAGCCCTGATTCTGCTGTCCCGCAGGGGCGTTGCCCATGCCCTGCTGTCCCATAGCGTTACCCATGCCGGGAGCCTGATTCATGCCGCCCATGTTCGGGGCTTGTTGCATGGCGCCGCCCATGTTGGGAGCCTGATTCATGCCGCCGTTATTCGCGGGCTGTCCGGGGAGTTGTTCGGAAGGTTGCGCCTGTTCGGGGTTGAAGGCTTGGTTCTGTTGGGGCTGTTGGGCTGTCGGCGCGGACTGCTCCGGGTTGAAGGACTGTTCCGGATTGGCGGTTTGCTCCGGGTTGAAGGATTGCTCCGGGTTGAAGGTTTGTTCTTGCTGTGCGGGCTGTCCCGTCATGCCGCCGCCCTGCGCCCCGGAGGTCGCCGCCGCCGTCGCCACGGCGGAGCCGTTGACGTAGAGCGTATAAGTTTCGCCGGAGGCAATGCTGTCGTCGCAGAGCATGACCACGTTGGCGGTTTTGGTTGCGGTCGCGGAGATAATCGTATTGCCGTCGGCGTCCTTGACCTCAATCGCACTGCCCTTGCTGATAGAGACGCTTCCCATAGAAGCCGCCGCCTGCTGTCCGCCCATGGCGCCGGGGGCTTGCCCCATGGTCTGCTGTCCCATGTTGCCGCTCTGCTGTCCCATGGCTTGCTGTCCGCCCATATTGCCGGGCATTTGCCCCATGGTCTGCTGTCCCGTCATGCCGCCCATGCGAGCCATGCTGTCTTGCGCGCTAACGTTGGCGGTGAAAACGGCTGTGCGCTGGTTGCCGGACTGCCGCCCGCCGCCCATACTGCCGGGCGTTTGCCCCATGGTCTGCTGTCCGCCCATGGTCTGCTGTCCCGTCATGCCGCCCATGCCTTGCCGTCCCATCATGCCGCCGCCCATGCCGGAGGCGGAGCCGAACAGGACATAAGTTCCCGTGCGCGGCTGCATGTTCATGCCGCTAACGTCGACGGTCAGGAGCGTGCCGCCGTTATATTCGCAGGTTCCGTCGTAGTCGAGGGCGGCGTTGCCGCCGTTGGCGGAGCCGAAAACTTTCGTCACGCCGCCGTTGACATAGATGTTGCCGCCGCTGTTGTTGCGGGAGTCGCCGCCGGCGTCGAGCCCGTCGCCGCCCGCGTCAATCGCCCACTCGCCGCCGTTGACATAGAGCGCGATTTCGTTCGCGGCCACGTCGCTGGCGGCGTTGACGCCGTCGTCGGACGCGGTGATGGAGCCCTTGCCGCCGTTGAGATAGATTCTCGCGCCTTCCAGCCCCTCGTAACTGCCCTTGACGTTGATTTCGGGCCCGGAGCCGTTTTCGCCGAGGGTCAAATCATAGTCGGCGTGGAGCGCGTCGTCGCCCGCCTGAATCGTGTAGCTTCCGCCCGTGACGGTCACGTTGCCGTTGGCGTGGAGGGCGTCGTCGGCGCTGTCAAGGGCGAACGTGCCGCCGCTGATAATCACTTTGCTGTCGGACTTGATTCCCTTGGCGCTGTCGTCGGCGGTCAACTGCTTCGCATAAGACGCGCCGCCGTGCGTTTTGATGTCGAACGTTCCCCCGGTAATGGTCACGTCGCCCGCCGCTTGGATTCCGTCGCCTTGCGCCTGAATCGTGACGCTTCCGCCGTTGATGTTGATTACGCCCTTGGAGGCGGTGTCGCCCTCGTCGGGTTCGGCTTTGATACCGTCGCCGCCCGCTTCGATATTCACCGTGCCGCCGTTAATCACAAGCGCGTTGTCGTCGGCGAGCCCGTTGTTGGCGGCTTTGATGTTGAGCGTCACGCCGCCCTCTACCGTGATGGTCGATTCCGCCGCGCCCTTGACGCCGTTCTTGCAGGCGGAGCCGTCGGCGTTGAGCGTCCCCGTTCCCGTAATCGTGAGCGACGCGCCGGACTTGACCTTAATCGCCGCGCCCTCAAACTCGCCGCTGTCCTCGTCGGCGAGGCTTTCCTTGTCGGACAGCGTGACCGCGCCGACGGCGTAGAGCGTGACGCCCGTTTCCTTGTTGCAGGACAGCGGCGCGGTCGTCGCAGAGGCAAGGGACAGGTCTTTCAGAACCAGAGAAACGCCCGTCGTGCCCTTCTTGACCGTGACGGAGCCGTCCGCGCAGGTTCCGGTAATCGTATAGACGCCCGGCGCGTGAATCGTAAGGGCGGTTCCCTCGATTGCGTAGCCGCTTTCGGCTCCGGAGACGGTCACGCCGCCGTCGGAGAATGTGAAGGTTGTCGCGCTGTCGGGGACGCTGACCGCGTTCGCGTTCGCCGCCGTGCGCGTGACGCCGCCCGTATAAGACGCGCTCGCAATCACGGGCGCGGCGTTCAGGAGCGTGGTAAGCGCGATAGCGGAAACCACCGTCCGCTTGAAAGACAGCTTTTTCATGGTAAAATTCCTCCTTGACTTCTTGGGAAAATCATGTATGATATAATGGGTTTTTATATGCCAAAACCTTCAAGCCGTCGGGCAACGCCTCGCGGTTTTACCCTTCCGGACGGTATTCGGCTTTCCCGCTTGGCGTCCCGCGCCCGCGCCGCCCCCGACGGGTTCGCTTTGGCTTGCGGCGCGTCCGCTCTTGCGTTCTGGTATAGTATTCGCGCAAGGGCTCCGGAATTTTGGGGTACGCGGGAAAAATTTTTTTATATTTGAGCGGATAAACAAGAACCCCTCCCCCTGTCCCCCTCCCCATAGGGGAGGGGGGAACGACGGGCGTTTTGTCTCCGTTCTCCCCCTTTGGGGGAGATGTCGCGCAGCGACAGAGGGGGCGGGAAGTTTGCGATTGCCAAAAAAACTTCCCGCAAATGCGGCGGACGGAACCCGGCGGGAGACCGGATTCCGTCCGTCTGTATTGTAGAAGGAGGGAGAAAACGCATCGGGCTGGGAGTGACCCTTTGCATGGTTCGTATTATAGCGGGCGAATTTTGCGAAAGTGTGAAGGGGTTGTGAACAAACTGTAAACATCCGCCCGAAAATGTAAACAATCCGTGAACGGTGGCGGTATGCGCCCGTCCGCGGACTGTTGTTTCATCGGAACTTCTTGCTTTCGGCGACGGCGAGCGCGTCGCAACGGTTGTTGTGGGGGTTGTCGGCGTGCCCCTTGACCCAGTGACAGCGCACGTCGTGGACTTCCAGCAGGTTGAGCAGGGTTTCCCACAAGTCCGGATTCAAAGCGGGTTCCTTTTTGTTCCTCATCCAGCCGTTGCGCCGCCAACGCGCCGCCCAGCCCTTGTCGATAGCGTCCAGCACATAGCGGCTGTCGGAATACAAATCGACGGCGCAGGGCTCCTTCAAGGCGGACAGCGCGGAGATAATCGCGGTCATTTCCATGCGGTTGTTGGTCGTGGACGGCTCCCCGCCGGACATTTCGCGCCTGCGTTCGCCGTAAATCAGGATAGCGCCCCAGCCGCCGGGGCCGGGGTTGCCCGAACAGGCGCCGTCCGTGTAGACAGCAACGGATTTCATGCGGGCGTCTCCCCCGACGCGCCGCCGTCCTCCGCGACGGCTTGCGGTCTGACGGCGCGGACGGTTTGCGGCTTGACGGCGTAGACAACGCGGGTATCCGAAAAGATGTCGTGGAGGGCGCGTTTTTCGCGGTCGGGAATCATTATGAAGTAGCCAATCATGAGCAACGCCCCGGACAGGTACCGCCCGAAAGTCTCCCGGAGGACGATTTGCCAAAAGGTCAAACGCCCGCTTTCCGCGCTGACGACTTCCAGTTTCAACAGCATTTTGCCCAGCGTGGCGCCTTGGCTCCACGTCATGAACACGAAGTAGAGGGCGGGGAGGAGGTAGAGGGCGATGTCGAGGGGGCAATAGCGGAAGAGTACGGGGCGGACAAGGGGCGCGTAGGGGTCGGCGAGGGCGGCGGCGAACTTGAGGGAGCGGAGAACCGCCAGCGGGACGAACATGACAATCATGTCGACCAGCCAAGCGAAAAAGCGCACGGCGAACCCGGCGTAACAGACATTATCCCGCATAGTACATCAACGCCCCGTTTCTTTTGTCGGAAAGGATTTCCCGGAAGATTTCCAGCTCGCTTTTCGGACGCGCCGCGTTTGCGCGGGACAGGAGGTTCAGCCAGCCGAGGGTTTGCGGGCGTTCGGGGGCGTAGATGTCGTCCTCCGATTCCAGCCCCGCTTTCTCTATAATCGCTTTGAGGGCGTCCTGTTCGCCGAGAACGTGGTCAATCAGTCCGAGTTCGAGGGCTTGCGAGGCGGAGTAGATTCTGCCGTCGGCGAGCTCCAAGACGCGCCCGCGCTCCAGCTTGCGCCCCGCCGCCACGATGTCCGCGAACTGCCCGTAGGATTCGTCCACGAGGCTTTGCAGGATTCCGCGCTGTTCGTCGGTGAGCGTCTCCCACGCCGAGCCCATGGACTTGTTGCGCCCGGAAGTGATATTGATTTCCTTCACGCCGATTTTCTCCGCGAGCCCCTCGTAGTTGTAGAGCGACATAATGACGCCGATAGAGCCCGTCCACGCGTTGCGGTTGGCGTAAATCTCGTTCGCGGCCATGGCGACGTAATAGCCGCCGGAGCAGGCTTCCGCCGCGAAATAGGCGTAAATCGGGCGCCCGGTTTTTTCGCGGTACTCCATGAGCTTCAAATAGAGCTCGTCGGATTCGTAGACGGTGCCGCCGGGGGAATCGACGTAGAGCAGGATTCCCTTGTTGTTTTCGTCGTCCATAATCGCGTCCGCCAGCTCCATATACAGGCTGTGGTCGTAGCCGTAGGAGGCGCCGTAGAGGGGGTCGGCGGAGGAGGGGCCGATAGAGCCCACGATGTCAAGGCGGGCGAGGTAGGGGTCTGACGGCAGGTCGATGACGGCGGCGGCTCCGCCGCCGATAAAAGAGGACAGGGCGCCGAAGGAATCCGCGCCTGCGGCGATTTCGACGTTTGCGGCGGATTTGACGCCCAAGTAGCCCGTGGCGGCGAAAAGGGCGGTCGCCGCGGCGACGGCGGCGAATTGTTTGAATTTCATTGGCGTTCCTCCGTGGTTAAGTACGTTTTGCGGGGAAAAACAATTTTTCCCCGGTTTCCGCCGGGGAAAAATTGGCGCGTTGGTACGCCCGATGCGATTTGAACGCACGACCTTCAGAGTCGGAGTCTGACACTCTATCCAACTGAGCTACGGGCGCGTGCCGGGAGGCGGAGCCGTCCGCCGGGGACGCGAAAGAGTATAACACACTTTTTCGCGCCTGTAAAGGGCTTTGCGAAAATTTTTTAAAAGCCTCCCCCGGAAGGCGGGGGAGGCGGGCTTTGTTGCGCGGGGCGTCCGTCCTGTTCAGATATACCGCTGTTCCAGATTGACGTTCAGCCCGTATTGGGCAAGGTCTTCGCCCCGGACGCCCAGTTCCGATTTGAGCGTGTCGAGCATTTCGTAATACGCCTCGCTCCGCCCCGACTTGAACAAATCCCCCCTGTTTTCGCGGCTTTCCCGGATGGATTCGTCCGCGTTGGCAATCAGGCGGGCAATGATAAAGCGTAGGCTGTCCGCCGTCAGGTTAGTTTCCATTCCATTCGCCCGCTTTTATAGATTTCACTGCGCCGGGGCGTCGGAGACGACGGGCGGGAGTTCTTCGGGCGGGTCGAGCTCCGACGACGCCAGCGCCATGGAAATCAACTGGTCGCCGTCCTCGCGGAAGCGGATGACGATGACGCCTTGGGTAGAGCGCCCGGCGGTCTTGATACGCTGAACCGCCGTGCGCAACAAGTTTCCGTTGCGGGTCATGAGCAGAACGTCCTCGGAGCCGTCAACGACGCGCACGCCGATAATTTTGCCGGTTCTCTCGGTCACGGCGTAGTTGCGGACGCCGTAGCCGCCGCGGGCGGTCAGGCGGTAGTCCTCAATCGGCGAACGCTTGCCGAACCCGTTTTCCGTGACGGAAAGGACGGTCGCGCCGGGGGCGGCCACGTCCGCGCCGACGACGTAATCGCCCTCGCGCAGACGGATTCCGCGCACGCCGACGGCTGTCCGCCCCATGGGGCGCGCCTCCGTCTCCGGGAAACAGACCGCCTGCCCGTCGTGGGAGGCGATAAGGATATTTTTCGTGCCGTCGGTCTCGCGCACGGCTACAAGCGAGTCGCCCTCGTCAAGCACGATGGCGCGGATTCCCCGGTTGCGGACGTTGCGCAGAGCCTCGGCGGGCATACGCTTCACGGCGCCGTTGCGCGTGACCATGACAAGGAAGCGGCTTTCGGGGTCGGCGACGTTGCGGGTGTGAATCATGGTCTGGACGCGCTCGCCGGGCTCCACGGGCAGGATATTCACGACGGCGGCGCCCTTGGCGGCCTTGCCGGATTCCGGTATCTGGTAGCCCTTCTTGCGGTAGACCTTCCCGGCGTCGGTAAAGAAGAAAATGAAATCGTGGGTGGAGGCGGTGAAAACGTCGGTCACAACGTCCTCCTCGCGGGTGGTGATTCCGCGCCGCCCCATGCCGCCCCGCGACTGCCCCGCGTATTCGCTCACGGGCGTCCGCTTGATATAGCCCGCCTCCGTGAGCGCGAACACGCACTCTTCCTCTTCGATTAAGTCCTCAATGTCCAAATCGTCCTCAACGTCTTGAATCTCGGTCAGGCGGTCGTCGCCGAACCGCCCGGAAATGGCGATAAGCTCTTCCTTGAGGATTTGGCGCACAAGGGCGGGGTCGGACAGCACGCGCCAGAAGTATTCGATTTGCTTTTCCAGCTCGTCGTATTCGGTCTGCAACTTCTCGCGGTTCAAGCCCTGCAACGCTATCAGGCGCATGTCGCAAATGGCTTGGGCTTGGGTGTCGTCCAGCCCGAAACGCCCCATCAGGTTGTCCTTGGCGTTGTCGTAACTGGAACGGATGATTTGTATCGCCTCGTCGATGTTGTCCTGAGCGATTAGCAAGCCTTCCAGCAAATGCGCCCGCTCTTGGGCTTTCGCCAAATCGTGGCGGGTGCGGCGGACAATCACGCCCTCTTGGAACGTCAGGTACTCGTCGATGATGCGCCGCAGGGACAGGATTTTCGGCTGTTTCTGGTTGTCGACCAGCGCAAGCATGATGACGGCGAAACTGGTCTGCAACGCCGTCTGGGCGAACAGGCGGTTCAGGACTACTTGCGGGTTGGCGTCCTTCTTGAGCTCGATAACAATCCGCATTCCGTTGCGGTCGGTCTCGTCGCGCAGGTCGGAAATGCCATCCAGCCGCTTGTCCTTGACCTGCTCGGCGATGTTGCGTATCAACTGCCGCTTGTTGACCTGATAGGGCAACTCGGTTATCACAATTCGCGTTCTGTCGCGCCCGAACTCCTCGAACTCGTGGCGGGCGCGGACAAGGATTTTCCCGCGCCCGGTGGCGTAGGCGGCGCGGATTCCGGAACGCCCCATGATAATGCCCCGCGTGGGGAAGTCGGGCCCCTTGACGTGCTGCATTAAGTCGGAGAGCGTCGCGTCGGGGTTGTCGAGGACGCAGACGCAGGCGCCGATAACCTCCCGCAGGTTGTGCGGGGGGATGTTGGTCGCCATGCCCACGGCGATTCCGGAAGAGCCGTTGACAAGCAGGTTCGGGAATCTGGCGGGCAACACGCGGGGCTCCTTGCGGTTCTCGTCAAAGTTGGGGTCCCAGTCCACGGTGTCGCGGTCGATGTCGCGGAGCATTTCGCCGGAGATTTTGGAAAGCCGCGCCTCGGTGTAGCGGTAGGCGGCGGGGGGGTCTCCGTCCACGGAGCCAAAGTTCCCGTGGCCGTCCACGAGCATATACCTCATGGAAAAATCCTGCGCCAAGCGCACCATGGCGTCGTACACGGAGGCGTCGCCGTGGGGGTGGTACTTGCCCAGCACCTCGCCGACGGTGGTCGCGGACTTGCGGAACGGCTTGTCGGAGGTCAGCCCGTCCTCGTACATGGCGTAGAGGATGCGGCGGTGCACGGGCTTCAAGCCGTCGCGCACGTCGGGCAGGGCGCGGCCCACAATGACGCTCATGGCGTATTCGATGTAGGATTTTTCCATCTCGTCCACGAGCCGGGATTCCGTGATTATCTGGTCGGGGAACGCGATGTCTTGCGGTTGGTAGTCTCTGTTATGCGCCATTGCGTTTGCTCCTTACGATGATTCCGATTCCCGCCCTCCCCGCCGGGGAGGGGCGGCGCGTCAGGATAATTTTTCCGACAGCAAATCCAAGATTTTTTGTTCGCGGATGTCGAGGTAGGCGTGGCCGCAGGCGACGGCAAAGAGCGTCGCGCCCATGGCGTAGGACAGCCAGCTTTTGCGGGAAATCGCGGAACAGAGCGTGGCGACGCCCAAAACGCCCTCCGCGACGCCGAACGCCGCCGCCGGGCGGATTCTCCGGGCGACTTCGACCTTGACGCGCTCCCGCTCGGCGTTGGCGGCGGTTCGGAACATCCGCCCGACGAAATCCCGCGACGCCTCCAGCGGCACTTTCACGAGATTCATCACGCCTCCTCCTTCGGCTTGCCGGATTCCTCTTCCGCGCCTTCGACGGCTTCCTCGGCGGCTTCGGCGGCGTCCGCCACCGCCTCTTTGACTTCCTTGACGGCTTCTTTCACGACTTCGGCGGCTTCGGCGGCGCCCTCTCCGGATTCTTCGTCGCCCTCCTCGCCCTCCTCCTCGACGGCGGCGTCAATCAGGGACATGAACACGACGGCGGCGCCAATCAGGGAGAAGAACAGCCCCAAGCAGAACGAAAGCGGTTTGCGCTTTTTGGCTCCGTAAGCGGCGGCGCCGCCTCCGGCGCTCCCCAGCAGGAAGCCGAAAATTCCGCAGAGGATGTGCGACAAGGAAAGATTGATTTTCATGGTAAAAACCTCCCGAAAAGAATATGCGAACCGCGCCGGGGCGCGGAATGCGGGCGCGTCCCCGCGAACGTTCCAAACACCGCGGAGATATGGTTTGCTGAAACCCCTCCCCCTGCCCCCACCCCCAAAGGGGAGGGGGAACGCTTTTTTGTGAGCTTTTCGTCTCTGTGTCTCCCCCTTTGGGGGAGATGTCGCGCAACGACAAAGGGGGTTTTTCGCTAAAGTTTGCGGCATTGGCTCAGATGTCGATGTTGACGGCGTACATGGCGTTGCGCTCAATCCACTCCTTGCGCGGCTCGACCTGCTCGCCCATGAGGATGGTAAACACCTCGTCGGCGCGGACGGCGTCGTCAAGGGTAATGCGGCGCAGGGAGCGCTTGGACGGGTCCATGGTGGTTTCCCAGAGCTCGTGGGGGTCCATTTCGCCCAGCCCCTTGAAGCGGTTGATTTCCACTTTGACGTTGGGGTTGCCGCCGCGCATTTCGGCGGAAACGCGGTCGCGCTCGGCGTCGGAGTAGGCGACGCGCACGGTTTTTCCGCGTGTGAGCTTGTAGAGCGGCGGCACGGCGGAGTAGACGTAGCCGCGCTCGATAAGCGGGCGCATGTAGCGGAAGAAGAAGGTCAAAAGCAAGGTGCGGATGTGGGCGCCGTCCACGTCGGCGTCCGCCATGATGATGATTTTGTGGTAGCGGAGCTTGTCAATGTTGAACTCGTTGCCGATACCCGCGCCGAGGGCGACAATCATGGGGTATAGCTTGTCGTTGCCGTAGATTTTGTCGGCGCGGGCTTTCTCGACGTTGAGCATTTTGCCCCACATGGACAAAATCGCCTGAAAGCGGGAGTCGCGCCCCTGAATGGCGGAGCCGGCGGCGGAATCGCCCTCGACAATATAGATTTCGCACAGGGACGGGTCGCGCTCGTTGCAGTCTTGGAGCTTGTCGGGCATTTGCCCGGATTCAAGCCCGGTCTTGCGGCGGATGGATTCGCGGGCTTTCTTGGCGGCTTCGCGGGCGCGGCTGGCGGTCATGGCTTTGTCGACGATGGCGCGGGCGGTCTGGGGGTTTTCCTCAAGGAACGTCTCCAGCTTTTCGGAAACCATGGCGTTCACTAACGTTCTGATTTCGGAGTTGCCCAGTTTGGCTTTGGTCTGCCCCTCGAACTGCGCTTCCGTGAGCTTCACGGAGATGACGCAAGTCAAACCCTCGCGGCAGTCCTCGCCGGACACTTTCTCGTCGTCCTTCAAGAGCTTCATCTTGTGCCCGTAGGCGTTCAGGACGGACGTTAAAGCGCGCTTGAAGCCCTCCTCGTGCATACCGCCTTCGGGGGTGTGCACGTTGTTGGCGAACGAAAAGATAGTCTCGTTGTAGCCGTCGTTGTACTGCATGGCGATTTCCGCGACGGAATCCCCGCGCCGTGCGGTCATGTAGATGACTTCGGGGTGGATGGGCTCGCGGTTCTTGTTCAGCCACGCGACGAACTCGCGGATTCCGCCGTCGTACTGCATGGAGCGTTCCCGCTCCTGTCCGGGGCGGGCGTCGGCGACGGTGATGTGAAGCCCGGCGGTCAGGAACGCCTCCTCGCGCAGGCGCGTGCGGAGCGTGTCGTAGTCGTATGCGGTGTCCTCGAAAATGAGCGGGTCGGGCTTGAAAGTGACGGTCGTCCCGGTGTCGTCGGCGTCGCCGACGACCGTCATGGGCTCCGTGACTTCGCCTCTGGCGAATTTCATTTCATAGATTTTCCCATCGCGGCGGACTTGCACGGTGAGCCACTCGGAGAGGGCGTTGACGACGGACGCGCCGACGCCGTGGAGCCCTCCGGAGACCTTGTAGCCGCCGCCGCCGAACTTCCCGCCCGCATGGAGCACGGTGTACACGACTTCCAGCGCGGGGCGGCCTGTCTGGGCTTGGATGTCCACGGGTATCCCGCGCCCGTTGTCGGCGACGGTAATCGTGTCGCCCTCGTTGATTTGCACGCGGATGTCGGTGCAGAACCCGGCGAGGGCTTCGTCCACGCAGTTGTCCACGATTTCATAGACCAGATGGTGCAGGCCGGCGGAGGACGTGGTGCCGATATACATGCCGGGGCGCTTGCGGACGGCTTCCAGCCCTTCCAAGACTTGAATTTCCGACGCGTCGTAAGCGGACGCGGGCGCGGTTTGATTGCTTTCCATGGGGTTGCGTTCCTTTCTCCGGACTGTCGTTTCCCGCATTATACCACAAGGGCGGGAAAAACAAAAGCGGAAAATACGGATTGCGAAAAAATTTTTTTGACCTGTGGAGTTGAAATTGCAAAGCAAAGAAAAAAACTCGGCTTGCGCCGATTTGAGCGCGGTTTGACTGTTCGTGAGGGCTTGCTTTTGGCGGGTCACTTTGAGCGCGTTGACGGTTTGCGCCTTTTGCTTCAGGAAGACTTCGGTTTCGGCGGGACTGGCCTTTTCCTGCGCGATTGCGACATTGCTGTAGCCGCCAATCTGACGGGGTCGAATTTCCTGAAACAGAAAAGCGGAATCCTCGCGGCGTTGGACGACGAGATTGAACGCGGCGATACGCCGGAACAAGAGGACGTTATAATCAGTCGTCGGCGCTTGTCGGAATGCCGTAGGCGCGTTTCAGAAGTTCCGGCATAATCTGATACTGCAAGCGGGCGAACTCTTCCAGCGTGTAATCGGATTTCCCTTCCAGCCATTCCGCCGTGTGCCCCATGCACGCGAAGGAGTGGCTTTTGATTGCGAACTTGGCCTCAACGGTCAGCGCGGTTTCCCCAAGTTCCCGGACAACAAACTCTTCCCCCGTCTTGGTGAAATACTACACAATATATTGCCAAACCGCGTTTTGCGAGCAGTCCGCGAACGCCTTTTTGTAAAATCCGCTCTTTTCCTTCATGCGGCGCAGCATACGGGCGGCGTGTTCGACGCCATACGCGCCGTTTTCGCCTGCCAGCGCGGTTTGATAATCCTGCATGAAAATCCACGCGACCAAATCGTACTTGTCCTTGAAATGATAATAGAAACTCTGACGCTCCGCGCCGCAGTTCCGGCACAAGTCCTTCACCCGTATCTTTTGAAGCGGCGTCGTGCGCATCATGTCCTGCATGGTGTCGGCAAAGATTTTTTTCGTATAGTCCCGTAACCCCATAGTATCATCTCCCTTCCCGGCAGTATAGCGCAACCGCGAAATTTCGTCAATACCTTATACATATTATCTTTTTGTAATGATTTTTGCCAAAAACCAAATTCTGTATATTGCGCCGCCGCTTTCGCTATGCTATAGTGAAAAAGGCATGTTTTCCGAAGGAAACAGGAACTGTCTTGCGGAACTGAGGAGGCATGTAAAACGGCGGCGCGCTACCCCGAACTGTTCAAGCCTTTCCAGATTGGAAGGTGCAAAATCAAGAACCGAATCGCAATGGCGCCCATGCGCCTTGACGGGCGCATGGGCGGCGACGGCAACATGACCGACGAGGTTATCGACTGCTACGAAGCCCGCGCCGACCGGGAATAATCCGCAACAAAACGCAAGCGCGGGACGGCTTTCCCGCCCCTCTCTGACGATACGCGCTATTAAAAAACAGGACGGGGTTTCCCGTCCTGTTTTGGTTCGCTGTTTCTCGGAAACGGCGCCGCTATTCCATGCACTTGGAAATCAAGTCCTCGTATTCCACGCGGAGTTTTTCAGCGTCCTTCAGTTGAGAAGGCGACAGCCAAAAAGTGTAAAGAGCGGCTATCAGCCATAACAATGCTATTGGCACCCCCGTTATCAAAAGGATAGCTATGTTATTGCTGGCAGTGCATAACGTGAAAAGAACTGCGCCCAAAATCCAACAGAGATTAGCTACCTTTTTGGCATCCTTCGCGTTTTGTTCAAAGAAGTTTGCCCGCTCTTGCAGGTCTTGCGGGAACGGAAACGTATTTCCACAGTCCGCACAGCACCAGTAACGCGTGATGTTTGTCACCGCTTGAAGCTGACGCCCGCCACAATAGGGACAATGGAGCTTCGGCGCGTTTGTCGTTTCTATGTTCATTTTATTCTCACTTCCAGTGATAGGGATAAAGCAAATCCTCCTTTCCTTCCAGTTTCCAATGCTTCTGACGGGCAGGCCGTGCGGGGACGCGTTCAAAAAGCCCGCGCCCCGCAAGCCTCCCTCAGAAGCGCAAAAGGCGGCGTTGAGTTCTGAACCCAACACCGCCTTGATAAAATCAACGGCGAACACACGACTTCTTAACCCATCCCCCGCTTGTATAAGCGCGGGAAACGGGTATAATAGGGCGTGGCGCAATTTAATGCCGTGTTGAGTGCTCTCTTCACTCTTCATGGAGCCGTGGGGTGCTGGTCACACTTCACGGCTTGCCGCTTTTGCGCTTCTTTCCCTTATCATACCACGCCTTCCGACGTTTTGCAAGCCTTTCCGGGGAAATTTTCCCGAATTTTTTTTGACGCCGTTCGACAAACTCCGCCATTCGAGACTAAAAGGGAGCCGCCCGGAGAAATCCGGGCGGCTTGTTCCGTGTCGCAAGGTTTTAGACTGCCCTCCGAAAGCGCGTCGTAACGCCGATTACGCCTTTTTGCGGACGGGAAAATAAATTTCCGTCTCCCAGTCCTTGGGGGCAAGGTTGCTCCACGCGCCCTGCCTGTAAACGTCATAAGGCGCCCCGTCGCGCTCGTAGCCGTTCTCCTCAATCCACGACACGAGCGCGGCGTAAGCCTCGTTGAGCGTGGAGTACGCGCCCTTGTGGACGGTCGTCGCGCACAGGCGCGGCTCCAGCGTCTTGTCGGCGCGCTCCGTCTCCCGCACGCTCACAAACAGCTCAATCTCCGACGATTCGCGGTCGTACTCCTCCTCGTGGTACATCGCGCCCGTGACGCCGCCGGGGGTCAAGCCCTCTTTGGCAATGCGCTCGTAGAGCTCGGAGAAGTATTTGCCGTAGTCCTCCGCGCCCATGCGCTTTCGCAGGGAGAACACCGCGACAGGCTCCGTCTCCGTCAGTTTGATTTCGTATCCGTTGGAAATGTCCATGATATTGCCCGTCCTTTCAAACGCTTGCGCTTGCGCGTCCAGCTCCTGCAGGATGGTTTCCAGTTCCACGCGCTGGGCTTCCAACTTGTCGCGCTGGCGCCGCAATGCGCGGCGGAAGGCGCCCTCGCCGCCCGACAGCAACGCCCCGATTTCTTCCAGCGGGAAACCGTAGCGCTTCAACTTCTGAATCAGGAGCATTCTTTCCAGTTGGGAGCGGTCGTAATAGCGGTAGCCCGTGAAGCGGTCCACCGACGACGGCTTGAGCAACCCTATGCCGTCATAGTAGCGCAACGTCTTGACGCTCACTTGGCAGATTTTAGAGAACTCGCCGATTTGGTACACGCGCCCGCCCCCTTTCCTGTCTCATCCGGATGTGAGCACAGTATAAGCCCTGCCCCAAGGGGAGTGTCAAGAGGGAATTTCGCGTTTTTGCAAAAAAATACAACCGTTCGGGCGGAAAATCCTCCGTCCGAGCGGTTGGCGCCGTCTGCGGTTCGTCACTTTTTCGCCGTTGCGGATTCCTTCCCGGCGTCCGTTTGTTCGCGGGACGCGGTTTCCTTCGCCTTGCCCGCCTTTGCGGAAGCGCCCTTGCCGTTTTGGGGCGGCTCCGCGTTTTGGGAAGCGTCTTTTTCGGGCTTGCCCTTGGAAATCACGGCTCCGTTGCCGTTCATTACGGGATTCTTCGCCCCGGCGGAAGGCGCGTTCTTGGCGTCCTTCTGCGGCTTCGCGGGGGCGGCTTGACCTTTCTCCGATTTGGCGTCCTTTCGCGGCTCCGGCGCGTCGGACTGCGGGGGGGTGTCGGATTTCTTTTCCGCGCCTTCCGGAGCCTTCCCGCCGCGCTTGCCCGAATCCGGTTTCTTCCCGTTGCGGCTCAGTATCCGCGACAGCGCCGGGGTCATTTTGCGGCTGTTGTCGGACGCCTGCGGCTTCTCTTGCGCCGATTCCGTTTTCTCTGTTTTCGCCGCCTCCTTTTCCAGCTTGACGGCGGCTTTCGGCGGCGCCGGGGGCGGCTCCGCGCCCTGCATGACGCTTACAAAGGCTTCGCGCTCCATGGTCTCGTGCTCCAACAGGTACTTCGCCACGGCGTCCAGTTGTTCCCGGTGTTCCTTCAAGATGGATTCGCAACGCGCATAAGCGTTGGAGAGCACAGACTTAATCTCTTGGTCAATCTCCGCCGCGACGGATTCCGAATAAACGCGCCCCTGCGCCATGCTCCGCCCTATGAAAACCTCGTCGTGCCCGGTGTCGAACGCCACCGCGCCGAGGCGGTCGCTCATGCCGTAGGACGCCACCATTTTCCGGGCGATTTCGGTCGCCCGTTGCAGGTCGTTGCTGGCTCCGGTGGATATGTCGCCAATGCAGAGCTGTTCGGCGACGCGCCCGCCTAAGAGGGAAACTATCTTGTCTTCCATGTAGCGGCGGGAGAGGAAAGAGCGGTCCTCCTCCGGAAGCGAAATCGTCATGCCGCCCGCCGTCCCTCGCGGGACAATGCTAATCTGGCTCACGGGGTCCTGTCCGGGCAGGCTGTACATCACGACGGCGTGCCCCGCCTCGTGCCACGCGGTCAGCTCGCGCTCGTGCTGGGGGATGACGCGGCTACGCTTTTCAGGCCCCGCGATAACCTTGATTTCCGCGCTCTTCAAGTCGTCCATGGTAATGAAGGGTGGTTCTGCCGCGCCGCCAGCAACGCGCCTTCGTTCACAAGGTTCTCCAAGTCCGCGCCCGTGAATCCCGCCGTGCCCTGCGCGAGCTTGTGCAAGTCCACGTCCTCCGAAAGCGGCTTCCCTTTGGAATGCACCTGCAAAATTTCCTCCCGCCCCCGGATGTCGGGCAGCCCGACGTAGATTTGACGGTCGAAGCGTCCGGGGCGGAGCAGGGCGGGGTCGAGAACGTCGGCGCGGTTCGTGGCGGCAAGCACGACAACGCCCTCATTCGAGGAAAAGCCGTCCATCTCCACAAGCAACTGATTCAGCGTTTGTTCGCGCTCGTCGTGGCCGCCGCCCAATCCGGCGCCGCGCTGGCGCCCCACCGCGTCGATTTCGTCAATGAACACAATGGCGGGGGAAGTCTTTTTCGCCTGTTCAAAGAGGTCGCGCACGCGGCTTGCGCCCACGCCTACGTAAAGCTCCACGAAATCGGAACCGGAAATCGAGAGGAAGCCGACCTGCGCCTCTCCCGCGACGGCTTTCGCCAACAGCGTCTTGCCCGTGCCCGGAGGCCCCACCAGCAACACGCCTTTCGGAATGCGGGCGCCGATTTCCGCGTACTTTTCCGGGTCTTTCAGGAAGTCCACGATTTCCGCCAGCTCTTCCTTTTCCTCGTCGGCGCCCGCGACATCCTCAAACGTCACGCGCTTGTCGTTCTCCGAGAGCGTCCGCACGCGGGCGGCGCCGAAACGCGCCATGCGGTCGGCGCCCCCGCCCATCATCTGCCCGCGCCCCGCCATAAAGTACCACATCGCCGCTATCATGACCGCCGCCAGTATCCACGGGAGAAGCATTTGGAGCCAGTCGGCGGAGTGGTTCTGGTGGTAGTTATAGCTCAGGATGATGCCTTTGGCGTACTGCTCCTCAATCAGCGGGTTCATGTCGTCGTAGAACAGGTTGAAGTCGTAGAGGTCGTAGCGCACGACTTCGCTTCCGTTGATTTCCTCCCGCAGGCGCAAGGTCAGCGTGTTGTCCTCCACGGTGAAGGAGACGACTTTTTCCTGCATGAAAAGCTGTCGGATACGGGAATACTCCACTTCCGGCTTGGCGTTGTTCAACTGCCAGACCCAACTTAGAAGCAGAGTGGCGAGCAGGGCGAGAAACAGCGCGCCGAAATTATTGCTTCGTTGCGTCAAAGAAAATCCCCCTTTATATGTTAATCCCCGTCGGGCTTTTCGTAGACCTCCGGTTTCAGAATCCCGATACAGGGCAGGTTGCGGTAGAGCTGGGCGTAGTCGAGCCCATAGCCCACGACAAAGGCGTCGGGGACGGGGAAGCCCACGTAATCGGCGGTCACGGCTTTCTGCCGCCCCGACGGCTTGTCCAACAGGGTAACGATAGTGACGGACGCCGCGCCCTTGGCGTTCAGGTACTCTTTCAGGAAAGAGAGCGTGTTCCCGGAGTCGAGAATATCTTCCACAATAATCAAATCGCGGTCGCGGACATCGGTGGGAATGTCGTAAGTAATGCGGACGCGCCCGGAAGAGACGGCGGCGTTGCCGTAGGAGCTGACCGCCATCATCTCAAGGTCGGCGCGGAGCGGGCAGGCGCGGATGAGGTCGGCGAGAAACAGGACGGAGCCTTTCAGGATTCCGACAAACAGCGGGCGTTGTCCGGCGAACTTCTCCGCGATAGCCGCGCCGAGTTCCTTCACGCGCTCCCGGATTTGCTCCTCCGTATATAGTACCTTTAAAATGTCATTTGTCAACTCATTTTTCATAAATAACAACCCCTCTTTCTGAAATTTTCCGTCATTTCCCACAAACTGGAATCACAAGTTGCTTTCCCGCGCCCGGATAAGGCGGAATTTTGCGCCGTCCGGGACAAAAGCGGCGTCAACGCCGATTTTCCATACGGCGGCAAGCTCTCCGCCGACGTAGAACGCCGGGAGCGCGTCGCGTTCCGCCAAGGAGATACGATTATCCATGCAAAGGCGTTTAAGCGTGCGGGCGCCGTTCGCCCCCGGCAACGTCAGGCGGGCGTTTGCCGCAATCGGGCGCACGGTCACGCGTCCGCCTCCCGCACGGAGCGCCAGCCCGCCGCCGTCCGCGCCGCTCGCGCCGTCCTCTAACGTAAGCTCATAGCGCCCCCAGCGGAGCGTGGCGCCCGGCACAAGCTCGCGTTCCTCTAACGCTTGGCGCGTTTCCAGCGTAAGCCAGCCGTCGCGCACGGACGCCGCGACGCCGTGCGGCAAATCGACGCGTTCGCCGCCGTCCAACAGCCGCAACGCCGCTTGCAAGTGCGCGGCGCCGAAATCCTTGCGCCCGACGCCCGACGCGTCCAGCATGGACAGCAGAATCAGCGGGCGCAGTTCGGGCGGGGCGGCGCGCAGGTCACGCGCCGGAATCGCCGCGAAGCCGTCCCGCGCCTCCATGCGCCCCGTATGCCGCCGCGCCGCGTTTTCCGCGAACGCGCAGAGCGCGGCGGACTGCCGCGCCGCCTCGCGCAAGCGCTCCCCGGCTTTCGGGTTGAGCCGCCGCAACAGCGGCATGACTTCCAGCCGCAACAGGTTGCGCGTCGCGGCGTCCGGGTCGGCGTTGGTCTCGTCCTCGACGTGCGGGACGCCGTGCGCCTGCGCGTACTCCTCGATTTCCCGGCGCGTCACGTCCAACAGCGGGCGGACAATCCCGCCGCGCTCGCGGCTCATGCCCGACAATCCCCGCAAGCCCGCGCCGCGAATCAGGTTCCACAGGACGGTTTCGGCGTTGTCGTCGGCGTGGTGGGCGACATAAATTCGCGCAATCCCACGCGACGCCGCCTCGCGCCGCAGGAACGCGTAACGCAGTTTCCGCGCCGCCTCCTCGACTGACAGCCCCTCGCAGGCGGCGTAGGTTTTCACGTCCCCGCCGCCGCTTGCGAACGGAATATTGTGCTTTTCGCACCAGCCGCGCACAAAGGTTTCGTCGCGGTCTGCCGTCGGGCGCAGATGGTGGTTGTAATGCGCCGCGACGACCCCGCCGCCGCGCTCCGCGCACCATGCCCGCAGGATGTCAAGCAGAACCATAGAATCCGCGCCGCCCGACACGCCGCAAAGCACGGTTTCGCCCGCTTTCGGAAGCCATTCGGAAATATCGCGCATAACGTCGCTTTCACCCTTCCCCCTGTCCCCCTCCCCAAAGGGGCGGGGAACTAACCCTTTAACAGCCTTTTGTTTTTGCGTCTCCCCCTTTGGGGGAGATGTCGCGCAGCGACAGAGGGGGTCAATCGCCCATAACGCAAGATAGAACCGTATCCGGCAGAACAAACAGAAGCGCGGCGAGCGCAAGCAGGGCGGCGATAAAGACCGCCTTGCCGATTCCGTACAGGACGACAAACGTTATGGCGTATGGCTCCAGAAAGTCCAACATAAGACAGCCCCCGTCACTCGTTTTCGCGCCGATTCTCAATCGTGGCGAACATGGTATACTGCGGCATCCAGCGCAATTCGACCGTGCCCGTCTCGCCGTGGCGGTTCTTCGCCACAATGCACTCGGCGATGTTGTGCTTGTCCGTGTCTATATTGTAGTAGTCGTCACGATACAGGAACATGACTATATCGGCGTCCTGCTCAATCGCGCCCGATTCGCGCAAGTCCGACAACTGCGGGCGCTTGTCGTCGCGCTTCTCGTTGGCGCGGCTCAACTGGCTAAGGCAAATCACGGGCACGTCCAGCTCTTTCGCCATGATTTTCAACATGCGCGACATGTCCGAAACGACCTGCTGGCGGTTCTCGCCGCCCCGCGTCCGTCCGCTCGAACTCATCAGTTGCAGGTAGTCTATCACGACCAGCCCCAAGTTATCAATCCGGCGGCATTTGGCGTTCATGTCGGCGACGCTCAAAAGCGGGTTGTCGTCGAGGAGTATGTCCATACGGCTCAACGTCACGACGGCGGCGGCGATTTTCTCCCAGTCGCTTTCGCTCAGTTCGCCCGTCTTGAGGCGGTAGTTGTCCACCAGCGATTCCGCGGACAAAATCCTTGACGCCAACTGCTCCCTTGACATTTCCAGCGAAAATATCGCCACCGTCTTTTCCGCGCTCTTCGCCACGTTCAGCGCGATGTTGAGCGCCATGGACGTTTTGCCCATGCCCGGACGCGCCGCCAATAGGATTAAGTCCGAACGGTTCAGCCCCATGATTTTGCGGTCAATCGCCGAAAGCCCCGTGGACAGCCCCGGAAGATGGCTTTCGTTCTCGGTCATCTCGCCCAGACGGTCCAGCACTTCCGGCAAGACCTGTTTGAGCGGAATCATGCTGTTTACGCTTTGCTCCTTGCGGATGGCGGAAATTTTCTGTTCGCTGGCTTCGAGGATGTCCCGCGCCTCCCCGGCGCCCTCCTGAACCAGCGTTGCAATCTCCGACGCCGCCGACGCCACCGCCCGCAACAGCGACTTGTCCGCCACAATCGCGGCGTACTCCATGACGTTCGCGCTCGTCGGCGTAATCTCCATGAGTTGCGCAAGGTAGTTGCGCGTCGTCGCCTCGTCATACGTCCCGTTGCGGCGCATTTCCTCCGCGACGGTTATGCCGTCTATGGGCTTCGAGTAGGAGAACATCGCGTAGACGGTCTCGAAAATCTCCCGGTTCTGCCGCAGATAGAAATCGTCCGGGCGGAGCTTGTCCATGACCAGCTTCACGCAGTCGGAGTCAATGAGCATGGAGCCAAGCACCGCCTGTTCCGCCTCCAGCGAATGCGGCGCCTGCCGTAACAACAAATCTTCATTCGCCGTGGGAAATCACCTCCGGGAGACGGCGCGAACGGGAAGCGCGTTACTTCCAATGTCATTAACTTAGGAAAACCCTTCCCCCTGTCCCCCTCCCCAAAGGGGAGGGGGAACGAATTTTTCATAGCGTTTTCGTCTCTGTGTCTCCCCCTTTGGGGGAGATGTCACGCAGCGACAGAGGGGGTTTTACGTAAAGTCAATGACATTGCGTTACTTCTTCTCGTACACGGCGACATAGACCGTGCCGCTGACTTCAAAGCCCAGCTTCGCCTTGACCTCAAAGTTCCCGAAAGACTTGATGGGCTCCGGCAAGACCAGCTTCTGGCGCGGAATCTCCACGCCGTACTGCTCCTTCAACGCGTCGGAGATTTCCTGCGTGGTGATGGAGCCGAACAGCTTGCCGTTACTGCCCGCCCGCGCCGTCATGCGCACCTGACAGCCTTTCAGCTTTTCGACCGTCGCCTCGGCTTCGGCTTTCAGCCGCGCTTCCTCCGCCTTTTTCGCCTTCTCCCGCATCTTCATGGTGTTGATGGCGTCGGCGGTAGCGGGAAGCGCGAGCTTGCGCGGGAGCAGATAGTTCCGGGCGTATCCCTCGGCGACTTCGACCATCTGCCCCTTTTTGCCCTTGCCGCGCACGTCCTGTTGCAAAATCACTTTCATGGTTGTTACTCCTTATGGATTCATTAAAGATACCGACTGTTTGCCGGGAAGTTAATCGGATATTGGAACGGTTTTTTGTAATGCCTTGGCGGCGGGGCGGCGGTTGGCGTCCAGCATAAACGCCGTCAGGGTATGCGCGTCGCGGCTGTAGACCGTATAGGCGTTGGGGTCGTCGATGGGGTACGTGTCCAGCGCGAGGAAACGCCCGTCCTTGTCATACGACGCCAAAAACAGCGTGCTTCCCTCCGCCGGATGACCCGCGATTTCCACGGTTACCCGCCCGTTCGCCACGTCGATACGCTCTATCACCACATCCGACGCCGCCTCCGCCTGTCCGTAACGCACGTCGATGAAGCGGCGTTCAATCATGTCGGCGAAATCGGACTTGCTCACGCCCTTCCACTGCGCCGCCGTGCCGCCGTAGTAGACCGTGCGCAACGCGCCGCAGTTCTCGAACGCCCGCTCCTTGATATTGCGCACGCTGTCGGGAATGCCGACGCTTTCCAGCGCGGCGCAACCGGAAAACACGCCATTTTCAATGTCGGTAAGGCGTGGCGGCAGGTCAACGGACTGCAACGACGCGCACTTCTCGAACGCGTAGGGGGCGACGACGGACACCCAGCCGGGAATCTCAATCGCCGACAGCGAAGTACAACCGGAAAACGTGCGCAGTCCGACGGTTTGCACGGAGGCGGGAAGCGAGACGGTTCGCAGGGACGTACAATCGGCGAAGAGGGAAGCCCGCGTTTCGCGGAGCATTCCCGCGACGCGAAATTCCGACAGGGCGGAGCAGTGCGAAAAAGCCGCCTGCCCCAGTTCCGTGACGGTTTTCGGCAAGGGGAACGCCGTCATTTTGGAACATCCCGTAAAGGCGCTGTTGCCGATGGTTTGCAGGCCGTCGGCGATTACGATGTCATGCAGGGAAACGCAGTCGGCGAAAGCGTAGTTTCCGATTTCGCGCACGGTCTCCGGGATGGTGACGGCTATCAGGTCGGGAAAGGTGTTGAAGGCGTTGTTGCCGATACGCGTCACGCCGTACTCGACGTTGAGTTTCTCAATGTCCATGCGGTAGCGCACCCACGGAACCATGTCTTTCGTGGGGTAGTCGGACATGGCGCCCTTGCCGCTGACGGTAAACACGCCGTCCGTATCCAGCCGCCATGTCATGCCGTAGCCGCATTCGCCGCCGTCGAGCGTCGCCGCCGACAGCCGCGCCGTCTCCGGCTCTTGCGCGCCCGCCGCGGACGCGAACGCCGCCAGCGTCAGAACGAGCAACGCGCACAGCGGGAGGAATTTTATCGCGTTCGTTTTCACGGCAAAGCCTCATTTCTCAAAATAGGCGTCGATGGAGTTCATCAAGCGCTCCTGTGTCACGGGGACAGTCCCGTTGTCGATACGGCACCCGGCTACCGTCGAGTTGCCGCCGCCGCCCAGCGGCTCTAATATCATCTGCACGTTGACCTCGCCCATGGAGCGCGCCGAAATCTGCACGCCCTCCCCGGCGCGGAACAGTACGAACGACGCCTGCACGCCTTTCAATGTCATAAGTTCGTCCGCCGCCATAGCCGCCGTCACGCGGTCAACGCCGTCCTCGTCCACGGCGGCTATCGCCATATTGCCCCGGTAAAGCTCCGCCTGCCGGATAATGCCGTAACGGGCAATCATGGCTTGCAAGTCGCTCTGGAACAGCTTCTGCACGTTCTCGGTGTCGGCGCCGGAACGCCGCAGGAACGCCGCCGCCTCGAACGTGCGCCCGCCCGTGCGCTGGGCGAAATGCTTGGTGTCCAGCACGATTCCGGCTAACAGGGCTTCCGCTTCCTCTTTCAAGAGGTCGTCGGGGTTTACCATGTACTGCAACAGTTCCGTGACGAGTTCGGATGCGGAGGAGGCGTAGGGCTCATGGAAGCTGAACGCAGGATTTTCGATGTACGTGGCGGCGCGGCGGTGGTGGTCGATAACCGCGACGCGGTTGCACGATTCCAGAATGTCGGGGCTCTCGACCATTTCCGGGCGGTTGGTGTCCACGACGACCAGCAACGCGCCGGGGCGCAGTTTCAAAAACGCCTCGTCGGGGTTCATGAACACGCCCTCGTATTCCGGCAGGGGGCGGAGCCTGTCAAGGAGGCTCTTGGCGGCGGTCTGCTCGGCGTTGATGACGACATGGGGCGTCTTGCCGCGCTTGCGTATGGCGCAGCAAATGCCCGCCGCCGCCCCGACCGCGTCCATGTCGGAGTACCTGTGCCCCATGACATAGACTTCCTTCGCGTCCGACATCATTTCGCTCAACGCCGTCGCCATCACGCGGGATTTCACTTTCGTGCGCTTTTCAGTGGTCTTGGAGCGCCCGCCGTAAAACTCGAAATCCACCTTGTTCCGCACGACCGCTTGGTCTCCGCCCCGGCTTAACGCCATTTCAAGCGACACGTTCGCGCTCTTGTAGAGCTCGGCGACGTTCCCCGCGTCCACGCCGATTCCGATAGAGAGCGTGGCGGCAATGCTGTCGGCGGCTTTGACTTCATGAATGCTGTCAAGAATGGAAAACTTTTCCTCCACAAGGCGCTCGTACCACGCCTGTTCAAAGATATAAAGGTATCGGTCGCGCTGTGTGCGGACAAGAAGCCCGCTTGACGCCCACGCGTTCAGCTTTTCCTCGAACTTCGCCAGAAACGCGCTCCTCTGCGCCTCCGGACAGGCTTTCATCAAGTCCTCGTAGTTGTCAAGGACAAGAAGCCCGACGACCGTCCGGTTGTCCTCGTAGAGCTTGCGCATGGCGTCGGCGTCGGTCGTGTCAATCCAGTAAGTAGTGGCGACAAGGTTTTGCTCGCCCTTGCCTTTCGCCCGGACAACGCTCCCGAACACCCGGAAGCGGCGCCCGTTCAGCTCCACGCGTTCGGGGCATTCGCGCTTGCCTTCCAGAAGCCATTGCACGGGGAATCCCGGCGCGGCGTCGCGGACGCTGGTTTCAAAGAGGCCTTCCCGGACGCCCGTCAACTGTAGGAAGCTCTCGTTGCTCCATATGATTTCCTCGGTGTCGGGACGGAGCACCATCGTCGGCAGGGGGGAGTTAATCAGCGACGACTTCCCGGCGGTCTCGACGCTTCCGGTCAGGCTGTCGATGTAGCGCAGGACGCGGACGCGGCGCTGTTTGCTGTTGCGCCGGAAGAAGAAGTAGAGCGCGGCGGAAGCGGACAGCTCCAGCGCGGCGAGCCCCGGACTGACGAACAGCGCCGCCCCCGCGAAAAGCAGGAGGAATAGGAAGTACAGCCGCATATTCGGTTCCAACAGCCGTGACGACGGATTATGCTTCATACGCGGTTCCTCCCAATCTGACAAACGCGGACTCCGGCGGTCTTTACCAGTATATCATCTTCCGGAGCCGTCCGCAAGAATTTTTTCGCGGGGCGGGAAACGAAAAGAAGCGTCCGGGTCTCGCTGAAAACCCGGACGCTTTGGCGGAGAAGAGGGGATTCGAACCCCTGAGACCCTTTAGGAGCCTACATGATTTCCAATCATGCGCCCTCGACCAACTAGGCGACTTCTCCAAGCGCAATATTCCGCTGTCCCGACGGACAACAACGCTATTATAGCAGAGATTCGGAGAAAGTCAAGCCCCGGAGAAAGATTTTTTTCCGGGGGAACGGCGCCCCCCGGAAAACTTACTTGATTTCGGAAATCACGTTGTCAACCGCCCTGTCCACGGCGCGGCCAAGTTTCCGGATACTCTTTCCAACCTGCGTTTTCATCGGGTCGCGTCCTGCGGGAAGCATGGCTCCCGCGAACGCGCCCGCCATCAGCCCGGCGCCGATTCCCGCCATAAAGCCCGTTCTTGCGTTCATACGTCCGCCCCCTTTCGCGCATAGTATCTCCGGAAAGCGGCGCCTCATGCGGGCGCGGGGACGGCGGAACGCATGTAAAATTTTCACGCCCTCCCCCGCGAGGCGGGAGAGAGCGCGGTTCTTACCGCAAATTCCGGGGGACGCGGTTCTGCAAGTCGTGGAGCATGTAATAGCGCTCCATTTGAACCGTCTTTTTCATTTCCAAGGCTTCCTCGATGGGGATTTCCTCAATCTTGCCCTTCTGGGTGCCAATGATGAGGTTGTAGCGGCCTTCCGCCAGAGCCTTGACGGCGCGGTAACCCATGCGGCTGGCGGTTTCGCGGTCGCGGGCGGTGGGCTTGCCGCCGCGCTGGAGGTGCCCCAATACGGTGACGGTGGGCTTCATGCCGATTTCCCGCTGAATTTTGTTGCCCAAGTCGAAAACGGTATGGACGCCGGGGAACTTCTCGTCCATGCACACGCCCTCGGCGACGACCAGCATAAAGTGCGTGTTGCCGACGAACTTCGCCTCCCGGATGGGCTCGATTACGTCCTTCTCAAAGTCAAGGTCGCGTTCGGGAATCAGAACCGCCGTCGCACCGACGGAAATGCCGACGTACAGCGCGAGGAACCCGGCGCGGCGCCCCATGACTTCCACAATGGAACAGCGCTCGTGGGACGACATGGTGTCGCGCAGGCGGTCGACGCACTCGATGGCGGTATTGCAGGCGGTGTCAAAGCCGATTGTGTAATTGGAGCACCCAACGTCGTTGTCAATGGTGGCGGGGACGCCGACGACGGGGACGCCAAGCCGGGAGAGCTCCAAGGCGCCCCGGAACGTGCCGTCGCCGCCGATGGTGACAAGCCCGTCCAAGCCCAAGAAGCGGCACACGTCCACGGCTTTCTGCCGCCCCTCCGGGGTCATGAACTCGTCGCTGCGGGCGGTGTAGAGCACGGTGCCGCCGCGAGAAAGGATGTGGCTGACTTCCTGCCCGTGCATGAGGTAGTAGTCGCCGCGAATCAGGCCGTTGTAGCCGCGCCGGATTCCGACGCACTCCACGTCGTTGGTCAGGGCTTCCCGCACGACGGCGCGAACCGCCGCGTTCATGCCGGGGGCGTCGCCGCCGCTGGTCAACACGCCAATGCGGCGCAGTGTTTTCGGGCTGTTTTCGTTTTCGCTCATAGTCCCCGCTCCTTACTAAGTTTATTCCAATCCGCGCCCGGATTCGGCGCGGGTTGTTGCCGTGCGCGGCGCGCCTTTCAGGCTTCCGTGCGCGTAGGGTCTTGCTCCGTGGGGCTCGGCACGGGGTGTTCCTTCTGCTCCACGATGGAGCGCACAAGCTCCACGGTTCCGCCCAGTCCGAGGCTTCCGGAGTTCAGGCAGAAGTCGTAGCTTTCCGGTTCGCCCCACCCCCGCGAGGTATAGTATTCGTAATAAGAGGCGCGGCGGCGGTCGGTCTTTTGAATCAGCGTCTTGGCCTTCTCCGGCGAAAGGTTCTGGCGCTCCGCCACGCGCTTGACGCGCTCCGGCATGGGCGCGTAGACGAACAGGCGCAGAAGGTTCGGGTTCTCCGACAGCGCGTAATCGGCGCAACGCCCGATAATGACGCAGGGACCTTTTTCCGCAAGGTTGCGGATGGTGTCAAACGTGGCTAAATACACTTGCTGTTCGAGGGAATCGCCCGCGCCGGTGCCGGGCAGGGAGAAAATATACGAGTCCATGGCGATGGAGTAGAGCAGGCTTTTAGGGCGCTCGTCGAAACTCTCCAGAATCTTTTCGGAAAGCCCGCTCTGCCTCGCGGCTTCCTTCAAAAGTTCCTTATCGTAACAGGGAATCCCCAGTTCCCGCGCCACACGAATGCCCACTTCCTTGCCGCCGCTTCCGAACTGCCGCCCGATAGTAATAATGGTTTTCATGCCCACCGCCTCCTCAATGAAGCCCCGCATGTTTCGACAGGTTTCGCCCTGTTCCCGATACTATATCGTATCCTATGATACCACAATCCGCCCCGCCGCGTCAAGAAGCAAACGGAACGCGGGGTTGTTTTTTTGCCGGGGGGCTCCCGATAGGACGCAGGGGAAAGAATTTCCCGCAAGCCGTTGACAGCCTTCCGCAAAGCGTGGTATGATAGCGGCGGCGCCCGCCCGTGCGACGGCGGGCGCAAAATCAACCCTGCGGGGAGGAATTGGAAATGGCGGCGTATCTTGGAGAGGACATCCGGAAACTGGGCTTCGGATTAATGCGCCTTCCGAAAAAGGACGGCGCGTTCGACATGGGGCAAATTAAGGAAATGGTTGACCGTTTCCTCGCGGCGGGCTTTACGTACTTCGACACCGCGTGGGCGTATGAGGGCAGCGAGGAGGCGATTCGTCAGGCGCTGGTGGAACGCTATCCCCGCGAGAAGTTCCAACTTGCCACGAAAAACGCCGCTTGGATTGGCTGCAAGACCCGCGGGGACGCAATCGCGCAGTTTGAAACGTCCCTGCGGCGCACGGGCGCGGGCTACTTCGACTTCTACCTTCTGCACAACCTCGGCGAACACCGGACGCATTTCTTCGACGACTTCGACCTGTGGAACTTCGCGCAGGAAAAGAAGCGGGAGGGGCTCATTCGGCACGTCGGCTTCTCGTTCCACTCCACCCCGGAAGAGCTCGACGCAATCCTGACCGCCCACCCGGAGGCGGAGTTCGTACAGCTCCAAATCAACTACGCCGACTGGGAAAACCCCGCCATTCAGTCGCGGGGCTGTTATGAAGTCGCCCGCAAGCACGGCAAGCCCGTCGTGATTATGGAGCCCGTCAAGGGCGGAATGCTCGCCAACCCGCCCGACAGCGTGCGGAAAATTTTGCAAGCCGCCGAACCGGGCGCGTCCCCGGCGTCGTGGGCGGTGCGCTTCGCCGCGAGTTTGCCCGGCGTCATTACCGTGCTCTCCGGCATGAGCACGTTGGGGCAGATGGACGACAACCTTGCCGCCATGCGCGACTTTCACGGGCTCTCCGACGCGCAGAAAGCCGTTATGGGCAAGGCGCAGGAGGCTTTGCGCGCCATTCCGCTCATTCCGTGCACGACCTGCAACTACTGCGCGAAAGTCTGCCCCAACGACATCGGCATTTCCGGCACGTTCGCCGCCATGAACCTCCTGACGCTCTACCGCGACAAGGAAAAGGCGGTCGGGCAGGAAAATTGGCTGGTCGGCGGGCACGGGCGCAAGAGCGCGGCGCAGTGCGTGCAATGCGGCGCCTGCGAGGAGGTCTGCCCCCAGCATATCGCCATCCGCGACGAGCTCCGGCGCGCCTGCGACGCGCTCGGCTTGCGGGCTTGACCGTCCGCGATAACTGCGGCAAGCCCGTATCATCAGGCGCCCGACGGCACAGCCGCCGGGCGTCCCGCTCTGCCCCGACCGCCGTTTTTTTCCATGAAAATTTCCGGCTCTATCCCATAAACAGACCTTGACGGCGCAATGGGAATGTGATAAAGTACAAAATTAGGGGAAATCCGCCGCCGTTTGTTTCCCGACGCGATTCCCCCGATTCTTCCGCAGTCCGCGCCCCCGCGAACGTCGCGGCTTTCATGCGGGGTTGCGCTTGGAAGAGCAGTTTATCTAACAAAGGGGCGATGAAACAATGGAATCCGATTCTTTCGGGCGCCGTATCTTATCCCGCTTGAAAGGCACGTTCATACAATGGCTGGGCCTATTTGTCGCCGCGCTTGTCCTCGTGACGCTTGCGCGCACGCTTTTTTTCACGGAAAAAGGAGTGTGTTCGGCGGTCGTGAGCTTCAGCTACGACGGCGTGGAACAAGGCCTCAACCCGGACGGAAACCGCTTTGACCCGTCGGAAATGAAAAGCGAGGAACTGGTTCGGCAGGCGGCGCAAGCCGTCGGCGTAACCTTGGAGGGCGAAGACGCCGAACGCGTCCGGGAAGCGCTCATTGTGGCGGGGGCGATTCCGGAGGACGCGCTGGAGCGAATGCTGACGAATACTTCCATTTACGGGGAAGACGAGATTGCGGAGACGGAGGAAGTCAAGGAATCGGCTTATTTCCCATCCCAGTATACGGTGACGTTCCGCTATCAGGACGCCGGGCTCTCCCCCAAGCAAGGCGCGGAGTTCTTAACCGCGCTTCTGGACGCGTATGGGGCGAGTTTCTATAAGACCTACGGACACAACGAAGCCATGGAACTGATTTGGTCGGATATGGACTACCAAGCCTATGACTACGTTGACGCCGTGGAAATTTTGCGGAACCGCCTGTCCTCGATTCGCGCCTACGTTGCGCGGCTGTCCGACAGGGACAAGGCAAGGTTTGTCTCAAAGGAAACGGGCTATTCCTTCTCCGACCTCGTCGGCGCCATCGACGTTATCCGCTCCGAGGACTTGCAATGGCTTGACGCGTACATTACCAGCAACAATATGACTAAAGATAAGGACAACCTGATTGACTACTATCGGTACAAGATTCAGGACGCCGAAAGGGCGCTTGCCCAACAGGACGCCCGCCTGTTCACCCTCAACGAATTGATTGAGAGCTACAACAAAACGAGCGCAATCTTCCCCAACGTGGCGGGCGCAACCGAAGACGGCTCCCTTCCGTCTTACGAGTACACCCAGCCTTCCGCCATGTACGACAGCCTTGTCAGTCAAAAGATTGCCTGTCAGACCGACATGAGCGAGACGAGCGAGCAGATTGCCCTTTTCACCCGCCGGATAGAGCGCCTTCAGGAAAGCCAGCCCACCGGAAACTTTGAGGTCGTGGAAACCCGCTTGGGGGCTGTTTACGAAAAAATCAATCTGCTTTTGCAGGACATCCGGCTCACTGCGGACGAGTTTTTCAAGACGGAGGAGCTGAAACGCGCCGTGCAGACGCTTGAGGAGCCGGAAGTACCCTCGTTGTGGAGTATCTCCGCCGTTATGGGCGCCGCCAAGGACATTATCATTACGGAAGCTCTGTTGTTCGGCGTTTATATCCTGTGTGTTCTTAATAGCGTTTTCGCTCCGAGCCGGAAAAAACGGCGCGGCGCCGATTCTGCGCGGGAAGACGGCGAAAGGGCGACGGCGGCGGCGCAATAACTAAGAAAGGAGCGAAAATTCGGATGGGCGACGAAAAAAACGTGTTTCTGCGGATTGTCCGCGAGGAGGACGAAAACGACGGCGGCGAGCTGACCGTAGACTTTGGGGCGATTTTCCGGCATTTGAAGCGCTGGTTTGCCGTGTGGCTTTGTCTGGCGGTTGCGTTAGGTTCCCTGTCGGGAGCTTGCGGGCTTCTTGCGCGGAGATACCTCATGGGAAAAGAACTCAAAGCGGCGGTTCGAATTCCGTCGGGGTATGACATTGCCAAAGTCAGCTCCCCCGGCGTGATAGAGGACGCCCTTAACGAGACGGGAATGGAAACCTCGGCTTTGGAGAGTATCCGAAAAGCGATAAACATCGAGGGCCTGATTCCCAACAGCGTCCGCGAGCGGATGTCCATGTATTACAACGCGGCCTCGAAGCAAACGGACAAACTGGACGCGCTCAACGCGCTGTTGAGCACAAGTTATCAAGTCTCGGATTATATTATCTCTTTTGATTATCCCTCGGCGGGCATGAGCCAAAAGGACGGCGCCAACTTCTTGAACGCCTTATTGCGCGCTTATCAGGACTATTGCGTCGCCGTCTACAACAGCAATTCGACCCTGCGAAACCCGCTCGGCGCCATTGATTACCGCGAGTACGATTACGCCGAAGCCGCCAATATTTTTGACACCGCCCTCGGCGACATATCGTCCTACATCTCCCAAGTGAGCGGCGGGAGCGGCGCCGGCGCGTTCCGCTCCAATCAGACGGGCCTTACGTTTTCCGACCTGTCAAACCTCGCCTCCTCGTTGAAAGGAATCGACTTGGACCGCGTTACTTCCTATATCGTGATTCACAGCGTTTCCTCCAACCCCCCGGACGTGCAGATTACCTATTACGAATGGCTGATTGAAAACATCGCCCGGAGCAGAGCCGTGCAGCGAACCCGGCTCGAATCCCTGACGGATTCCATCAACGCTTATGAAAAAGATTCCATCGTCATTCTGGCGGGGGCGGAGGGCGCTTCCGTGGCGCCGGGCTTGGAAAACCTCAACGCCGCCTACGATGCCATGATTCAAGAGAAACTGGACGCGCAAGCCCAGATTGCTTCCTATAACCGCTCGATTGCTTATTATGAGACCGTCATAGAGGGCTTCCGTCAGGCCGACGGCGGCGCGTCCAACCCGGAGGACGTGGAAGCCGTAAAAGCGGATTTGGAATCGCTGAATCAAAAAATCACCGAATTGGCGAAAAACGTTTCTTTGACGGCGAACGAGTATTACGAAAGGGCAGCCTTTTCCAATCAGGTGCCCATACTGCTTCCCGCCGTGCATGAGGCTCCCGGTCTGGGCGGAATCATCAAAGTTATGGCAGTGTTGCAAGCCCTGCTGTTCTTAGGTTATCTCTGCGTCGGCTTTGTCGGCGGGGTACGGGAAGCCAATTCCCGAAAAGAAAGGGAAGAGCCGTCGAAAGTTCGCCCGGAAGCGGCGGAGAATCCGTCCGCCTGACACGCGAAACGCCCCTGCGACGTTCGGTCACAGGGGCGTCCGTAGCGTTCAGATTTGTTTCATTGTATAGTAAACCAGAAGGCCGAACGCCGCAAGCGCGAGCGTCCACATGGCGTAGCCCGCCGCCCCCACGCTGACAAGGCTTGCCAAGATTCCGGCGAACGCCAGAGCCAGCGACAAGTAGAGCAGGAGCGTGTCCGACTTTGGCGCGAGGAAGCGGTTCAGTCTGCCGCTCCATAAGAAGTAGAACAGCGCGGCCAGCGCCGCCAGCAGGACGACGGCGAAGCATTTCGAGAGGGTCAGGTAGGGGGAAAACGGCTGCATGGAACGGGAAAAAATCCACGTCGCCATAACGCCCGCGCCCAGCGCCGTCAGCGACAAGGCGCACTCCCTGTCGTAAAGCCCCCAGATAATCCCTATAAACGCGGTCGCGGGGACAAGGACAATCAGGTAATCCAAAAACGTCAGGTTGCGAATGGCCAACAGGGCGGACAGCGCCACGAAAATCCCGGCGCCCGCCGCGTATGCTCCGGGCGCCCGCTTGAAGCGGTCTCCGCGCTGTAAGCCAATCCATATTGCGCCGACAGCCAGCAGAGCCACCCCCGCGCCCGCCAGAATCGGAAGATAGCGTTCGTTCCAGATGACCACCTGATTCATGGTTCCGTTGGCGTGGCGGCGCACGACGAAAAGAAAGACTTCCGCCGCGCAGCCGCACACAAGCGAACGCATGGCCAGAGCTTCCGACGATGCGCGGCGTCCGCCCCGGACGGAGCCGCTTTTTTTGTTCTTTGGCATAGTAAAACCTCCGCAGAAGTGAACTTTACACCGTGCGGCCGGACGTTTTGCGCCCGACGCGCATACCGTCGGGCAGTATATCAGATTTTCCGCGCCTTTGCAAGCGGAATCTAAGGTTGTCGAAACGGAGATTGACAGCGGCGGCGGAACTGTCTATAATCGTATGCGCGCCGCCGGATACGGCGGGCGGGATTACAGCGGGGAGAGGAGACGGGCGCATGGAGAAAGAAAGACAAGGCGCCCGTCCGCCGGGACGCAACGCCGCGAGAAGAAACGCGCCGCCCCCGGAACGCCGCCCCCCGACGACGCCCCCCCGCCCTTACGTATCGCCCTACCAGTCGGCGCGGGGCAAAACGCCGCCCCCGCCCTATGTCCCGCCCGTCAAACCCGGACGCTATCCGCCGTTGGCAACACGGACAAAGCAAAAGCCGCAAATTATCACAAAGGCGTCCTTGGCGGACATGACGTTCCGGGAAGCGTTATGTCCGAAGGCGCGGGAGACGCCCGCCCAACGCCGCGCCGCGTTCCTGTTAAGCCTGCTCTATGCCCTGATTTACGCCGCCTGTTCGTTCGCGCTGATACATCCGCTCAACGTGCTGACCGCCCGTATGCCGTTTCCGATAGCGGACATTGTGCGGGCGGCGTTGCCCGCGTTCGCCGGGGCGGCGCTCTGCGCCCTAACGCGCCTGCGCTTCCCCGACGACCCGCGACTGTTCCTGCTTGCCCACCGTGGACTGTCGCGGGAAGCGCTGTTCGTTTTCGCCGCCCTGCAAGCCCTGCTTTGGGGCGAATGGAATGCCCAGCGCCTGTTGGCGCTGTTCGCCCTGCGGTTCGCGGCGGGGCCGCTGATTGTCGGCGCGGGCGTTTCCGTCCTGCTGTTGTATTACGACTGGCTTTATATCGAAACGGACGAATAAGGACGCGCAACCGTCGGCGGGTTGCGCGTCCTCTGCGTTACGGCAAGTCGTCCAGCGAGGCGAACGTAAAGCCCATGGATTCCCAGCGCGTCAGAAGGTCGTCTAAAATCTCGGCGTTCGTGCGGGAGGTGGAGTGCAAAAGCACAATCGCGCCGTTGTGGATGCGCGGCAGAAGTTTCGCGTAAGCCGCCTCGTGCGTCGGCTGGTTGTCTTGGTACCAGTCCACGTATGCGAGGCTCCAGAAAATGGTTTTATAGCCTAACGCCTGCGCCTGTTTGAGATTTTCTATGCTGTATTTGCCCTGCGGCGGGCGGTAGTAGTGCGACAGCTCGCGCCCCGTCGTTTCCCGGTAGAGCGCGGCGAGGCTTTCCAATTCCTGCTCGAAATCCTCCTGCGCGGCGATTTTCGACATGTCCGGGTGGTGGTAGGTGTGGTTGCCGACGATGTGCCCCTCGTCGCCCATGCGCCGCACGATGTCCGGCGCGGTCTCGACCATGTTCCCCACGACGAAAAACGCCCCCGGCGCGTTGTGCTTCTTGAGCGCGTCTAAAATCGGCTCCGTGCAGCCGTTCTCATAGCCGCAGTCGAAGGTTAGATACAGGACTTTCTTTCCGGTGTCGCCTAAAAAATGCGCGTCGTAGCGCGACAACTCTTCTTGCGTAGCGTTGCCGATAGGCGATTCCCCCTCTTTGGGGAACGACAGCCCCCAGTTGGCGGCGGACGCCGGAACGGCGGCGGCGCCCGACGCGGCGAACGTTTTTTGTCTGGCGTTGCGGTAGAGCGCGGCGCAGAACAGAACGCATAGAAGCGGCAAAAGGCAGAGCAGAAATAATCGGCGGGTTCGCGGCATGGCGGTCAATCCTCCTTGTAAGGCGTAAAGCCATCATGCCCCGAACGCGCCGTATTATGCGCCCGCGCCGTCAGACGTTGATTTCCGCGGCTCCGGCGCTCGCGCCGCCTAACAGCGGCTCGACTTGCTTTAGGAACGCGTCCACCTGTTCGGGGCACCGCCCGATATAGCGCGACGGCTCCAATAAGGCTTCCATCTCCTCGCGGCTCATGCCGAACGCCGCCTCACGCGACAGCCTGTCAAGCAAATCGCACGCCCCGCCCTCGCGCATTCTCAAAGTTGCCTCCATGGAACAAGTACGGATGATTTCATGCAACTGCTGGCGGTCTCCGCCGCGCTTGACCGCCTCCATCATTAGGTTTTCCGTGGCGATGAAGGGCAGGTACTCCCGGCAGGCTTTGTCCACAATCTTTTCGTTGACGCGGAGCCCGTCCGTGACGTTGCGGCAGAGGCGGAGCACGGCGTCGGCGCACAGGAAGCCTTCCGGCAGGGATATGCGGCGGTTCGCGGAATCGTCAAGGGTGCGCTCCAGCCATTGGACGGAAGCGGTCATAGGGGCGTTGGCGGCGTCCGCCATCAGATAGCGCGAAAGCGAACAAATCCGCTCGCAGCGCATGGGGTTGCGCTTGTACGCCATAGCCGACGACCCGATTTGATGTTTCTCGAACGGCTCTTCCAGTTGGCGGTCATGTTGCAAAAGGCGGATGTCGTTCGCCATGCGATAGGCGCTTTGCGCGATTGCGCTTAGGGCGTTCAAAATCGCGCTGTCCGTCTTGCGGGGGTAGGTCTGCCCCGACACCGGGTAACACGCCTCGAACCCGAACGCGGCGGAAATCATGCGGTTCATTTCGTCGATTTTCGCGCCGTCGCCGTCGAACAGGTCAAGGAAACTCGCCTCCGTGCCCGTCGTTCCCCGACAGCCCAAGAATTTCATGCGCGACGCCGTGAAATCCAACTCTTCCAAGTCGGACAAAAAGTCCTGCATCCAGAGCGTCGCTCGTTTGCCCACCGTGACAAGCTGGGCGGGCTGATAGTGCGTGTAGCCGAGCGTCGGCGCGGCGCGGTACTCGTGCGCGAACGCCGACAGGTTCTTTAGAACCGCCAGCAGTTCCCCGCGCAGATAGCGCAATCCTTCCCGATAAAGAATCAGGTCGGCGTTGTCGGTGACGTAACAGCTTGTGGCGCCGAGATGAAGAATCCCGGCGGCGGACGGCGCCGCTTTGCCGTAGGCGTAGATATGCGCCATCACGTCGTGGCGCACTTCCGCCTCGCGTTTCGCGGCAAGGTCAAAGTCAATGTCGGATACGTGCGCCTCCAGTTCGGCGACCTGTTCGGGCGCAATCGGCAACCCAAGGCGCGATTCCGCCCGCGCCAACTCCACCCATAGCCGCCGCCAAGTCTCTATGCGCCGGCGCTGGGAGAACAATTCCGGCATGAACGCCGACGCGTAGCGCGACGACAACGGCGATTCGTAACGGTCAACGGACATAAAATCCTCCTTGCCAAATAACGGAAACTGTACGAAAACCGCGTGGCGCGTTCCGTACAGTTTCCCCGTTTTTATCAGTCAAATTCCCGCGAATCGGCGCGGCGCGCCGCTTTCAGGCGGTTCATCGCCCTTGACAGGCTCGCTTGCGTCTGCAAGTATTCCTGCCAGCTCTTGCTCTGCAACATGATTTCCTTGGCGCGTTCGGCGGCGCGTTTCGCCCGCGCCATGTCGATTTCCTCCGGATGTTCCGCGCTGTCCACTAAAATCAGGATGTCGTTATTCTCCACGCGGAGCAACCCGTGACTAAGCGCCGCCGTGCGTTCCGTCCCGTCCGGCAGACGATACCACATCTCCCCCGGCACTATCGCCGTGACAAGGTTGATGTGGCGCGCCATAATGCCTATGGCTCCGTCCACGGTGGGCAGACGGATAGACGTGCACATCCCGTCGAAAAAATCGCGGTCGGACGCCACAATATGAACGCGAAACTCTTCCGCCATATCAATGCGCCTCCAGCGTTTTCGCCTTGGCCAACGCGTCCTCAATCGTGCCGACGTTGTAGAACGCCGCCTCCGGGTACTTGTCCATGTCGCCGTTGATAATCGCGGCGAAGCCCTCCAGCGTGTCGGCAAGCTTGACGTAGCGCCCCGGAATGCCCGTGAACTTTTCGCCCACGTGGAACGGTTGCGACAGGAAACGCTTCAGCTTCCGCGCCCGGTACACTACCTCCTTGTCCTCGTCGCTGAGTTCGTCCATGCCCAGAATTGCAATGATGTCCTGCAATTCGCGGTACTTCTGCAACATCTCCTGCACGCGGCGGGCGGTAAGGTAGTGCTTTTCGCCCACGGTGTCCGCCTGCAAAATGCGCGACGTGGACGCCAGCGGGTCAACCGCCGGGTAAATGCCCTCCTCCACGATTTTACGGCTCAAAACGGTCGTCGCGTCCAAGTGGGTGAACGTGGCGGCGGTGGCGGGGTCGGTGAGGTCGTCGGCGGGGACGTAAACCGCCTGCACGGACGTAATGGAGCCCTCCCGCGTGGACGTGATTCGCTCCTGCAACTCGCCCATTTCCGTCGCCAAGGTGGGCTGATAGCCCACGGCGGACGGCATACGCCCCAAGAGCGTGGAAACCTCGCTGCCCGCCTGCACGAACCGGAAAATGTTGTCGATGAACAGCAGAACGTCGCGGTGTTCCTTGTCGCGGAAATACTCCGCCATGGTCAAGCCCGACAGCGGGACGCGCATTCTGACGCCGGGGGATTCGTTCATCTGCCCGAACACAAGCGCGGTGCGGTCGATGACGCCGCTTTCGCGCATTTCGCGCCAGAGGTCGTTCCCCTCGCGGCTACGCTCCCCGACGCCCGTAAAAATCGAGTATCCGTCGTGCTCCATGGCGACGTTGTGGATAAGCTCCTGTATGAGCACGGTCTTTCCGACGCCCGTGCCGCCGAACAAGCCGACTTTGCCGCCCCGTGCGTAAGGCGCCAACAGGTCGATAACCTTAATGCCCGTTTCGAGAATTTCCACAGAGGGGTTTTGCTGGTCGAATCCGGGGGGCTTGCGGTAAATGCTCCACCGTTCGGCGTCCTCCGGCATGGCGCCGCCGCCGTCGATAGGCTCGCCGAGAACGTTAAACATCCGTCCGAGGACGTTCTTCCCCACGGGGACATGGATAGTCCGCCCCGGCGCCGTGACGGTCATGCCGCGCTTCAAGCCCTCGCTCCCGCTGAACAGCACGCAGCGCACGCGCTCGTGCCCCACGTGCTGGCTGACTTCCATCACGCGCTGACGCCCTTCGACTTCCACGAGCGCGACTTCCCGGATTCCGGGCAGTTTCCCCGGCTCAAAACGCACGTCCACGACAGGCCCGGAAACCTGCACGATAATTCCCGCGTTCAATCGGACGCCTCCTTTCTGTTGTTCCGCCTCTGCGCCATCGCCCCGGCGGAAATTTCCGTTATCTCTTGCGTAATGGCGCTCTGGCGCTCCCGGTTGAGCTGTAGGGACAAGTCCGACAACAGCTCTTCGGCGTTGCGTCCGGCGGCGTCCATCGCCGTGACGCGGGAGTTTTGCTCGCTGCAAAAGCTGTCCACGAGGGCGCTGTAGACAAAGCCGCTGATATAGCTCCGCATGACGGCGGACAGCACGGCGTCGAACGAGGGCAGGAACTCAAAATAGCCCTCCCCCTCTTCCGGCTCCCCGGTCTGGAACGGCTCGCGCTCCATGGGCAGAAGCCGTTGCGTCATGGTTTCCGTGCTCAAAGAGCTTTTCATCTCCGTGTAGACCACGACAATTTCATTGAGTTCCTTCTTGTCGTACAAGTCCAGCAGTTTGGTGCAGATTTCGCGGGCGCGGTTGAACGTGGGGTCTTGCGCCGTGTAGCGGAACTCCGTCTCAAAGGGGCGGCGGCGCATTCGGAAATGGCGCCGCCCGTACTCCCCGACAACAAAAAGCCTTGCGTCGGGCTGTTCGTCGAGAAGCGCCTCCGCCTTGCGTATGGCGTTGAGGTTGTACGCGCCCGCAAGCCCCTTGTCGGCGGTGATGACCAGTATGCCGCACACGCCGTGCTTATGAATCTTTCCTTCGGGGGAGTAGAAATAGCGGCTCTTGGCGCTCTCCCCGGTTCGGAACACGCGCCCGACTTCCTGCCGCATGGCGTCAAAGTAAGGGCGGGTGCGGTCAAGGGCTTCCCTCGCGTGGCGCAGTTTCGTGGACGCCACAAGGTACATGGCGTTGGTGATTTTGCGCGTCTCCTGCACGCCCTCAATGCGGGCTTTCAGTTCCTTGACGTTCGACATTAAGCCTCACCGCCCTGTTTGCCCTGCGGCTGTTCCTCTTCCTTGCGGCGCAGGCGGCGCAAATAATCTTCGGCGAACTTTTTCGCCGTGTTCAGTATGCGCTCCCTGTCCTCGTCGTCCAACTTGCCGTTGCGGTCAATGCGCTGGCACTCGTTGCGGTTGTTGCGCTCAATCGCCGCCAAGAGCTCCTCGCGGTACTCGTTGAGGCGGTTCTGCGGAATGTCAACCATGGTGTGGGACAGCGCCGCGACAAGCAAAGCCACTTGACGGTGGCGGCTCATCGGCGAATACTGATTCTGGCGCAACAGGAGCATGAGCCCGCTTCCGTAAATCAACTGCCGTTTGGTGGCGTCGTCAAGGTCGCTGGAGAACTGGGTAAAGACCTCCATTTCGCGGTACTGCGCCAAGTCGAGGCGCAAAGAGCCGGAAGCGCGTTTCATAGCCTTGGTCTGGGCGTCGCCGCCCACGCGGGACACCGACAAGCCCACGTTCACCGCTGGACGCTGTCCGGAGAAGAACAGGTTGCTTTCAAGGTAGATTTGCCCGTCCGTGATGGAAATGACGTTGGTCGGGATATAAGCGGACACGTCGCCCGCCTGCGTCTCGATAATCGGCAACGCCGTCAGGCTCCCGCCGCCGAGCTCGTCGCACAAATGCGCGGAGCGTTCCAAGAGGCGGGAGTGCAGATAGAACACGTCGCCGGGGTACGCTTCGCGTCCGGGGGAGCGTTCCAAGAGCAGGCTTAAGGCGCGGTAGGCGATTGCGTGTTTGCTCAGGTCGTCGTAGATAATCAGCACGTCGCGCCCCATATACATGAAGTGCTCGCCGAGGGCGCAACCCGCGTAAGGGGCGATATACTGTTCTGCGGCGGGGGCGCTGGCGGGGGCGTTGATGATTATCGTGTAGTCCATGGCGCCCTGCTTTTCGAGGCTCGCCGCCAACTGCGCCACGGAGCCGGATTTCTGCCCGATTGCGACGTAAATGCAAATGACTTTTTCGTTTTTCTGGTTCAGAATCGTGTCGATTGCAAGGGCGGTTTTGCCCGTCTGGCGGTCGCCGATTATCAATTCCCGCTGTCCGCGCCCGATAGGAAACATGGAGTCAATGCACAAAATACCCGTTTCAAGGGGCTTGTCCACGGGCTGGCGCTCCAGAATGCCCGGCGCGGGAATCTCGATGGGGCGGTAGCCGTCGAACTTAATCGCGCCCTTGCCGTCAATGGGCGTTCCGAGCGCGTCCACGACGCGCCCCAAAAACTGGATGCCCACGGGCATTCCCGCCGTATTGCCCGTGCAACGCGCCGTACTGCCTTCTTTCACGCTCCCGTCGTCGTGGAACAGCACGCAGCCGATGGAATCCTCCCGCAAGTCCTGAACCATGCCCCGGACGCCGTTGGAAAATTCGAGCACTTCGCCGTATGCGGCGTTGGGCAGACCCTTCACGCGGGCGATTCCGTCGCCCACCGACGAGACCTCGCCGCGCTCCTCGCGCAACACGTCCGGCGAAAACTTCTCCATGGTATCGCGCAACAGGGGCATAATGTTCTTGGGTCCGGCGGGAAGTTTCGCCATTTTATCCCGGAACTGCCGCAGGCGCCCCTCAAGGCTCCAGTCGTACAGGTCGCGGTCAACGTGCAGACGGAAGCCGCCGACAAGCTCCGGCGTCTCCTCCCACTCAATGGGGACATCAAAATCATAAGTCCGGCGGACAAAGGCTCCGAGACGCCGTTTCTGTTCTTCCGTGGGGGGCGTGTCGCTTTGCAGGACAACGCGATGTTTTCTCTCAGCCATTCTCCGCCGCCTGTTTCCTTTCCGCCGCGTTCAGGAAGGCGTCCAAGGCCTCCCCGCCCGACTCCATGACCAGCTTTTCCACCATCTCCACGGCCATTGTCCGCACTTCCTCGCTCGCGTCCTGCAAAACCTTCTGACTGCGGATTTCCGCCGTTTTGCTCGCCGTGCCGATAATCTTCCGCGCCTCCGCCCGCGCTTGGTCGAGTTGCAGGCGCTTTTCGGCTTCCAATTCCTCGCTGGCTTCCGCCTTCTGGCGCTGTATTTCCTCGTCGGCGTCCAAAATCATCTGCTCGTATTTCCGCCGCAGTTGCTCGGCTTCGCTCTCGTTCTTGGCGGCCTCCGCCTCCCGCTCGCCGTAAACGCTCATGCGCTTTGCCATGAACTGCTTGACGGGCTTGTAAAGCAGGAAGTAGAGCCCCGCCGCGAGAATGGCGAAATTGAACAGGTGCAACAGAATCTGCTGAAAGTCAATATTCAGAGGCATTCCCCGGCGCCCCCTTTACAGGACAAAGATAATCAGGATGACGACCAGCAGGGCGTAAATGATAGCCGTCTCAATGAACACAAGCCCCAGCATGAGCGTGGAGCGGATGTCGCCGACGGCTTCCGGCTGGCGCGCAATGCTTCCGTTGGCCTTGGCGACGGCGACGCCCATGGCGACGGCGCCGCCGGCGGCGGCAAGCCCGATGGCGATTCCGCAGGCGACAGCCTTGCCGGAGACAATCTGCCCCTCGCCCTGCGCGGCGGCGGCGACGGGCGCCATATCCGGCGCGGCGACGGGCGCGGCGAGCGCGGGCACCGCCAGCAGAGCCGACAGCAGGAAGGTCAGAAGAAGCATAGCGCACACTTTTCTTTGTTTCATGACGTTGTTACCCCCATTGTGTTTCATGGCAGTTATTTGGATATTGCGACCGTTTTCGACTTGGAGAGGCGAACGCGGGCGTTTCAGACGGAAAACTCGTCGGGCTTCTTTTCCGGCTCCTCCGTCACTTCCTTGTAGTACATCCCCACAAGCATCGTGAGCACGTAAGTCTGGACAATCGCGTGAAGCAGGGTGAATATCACGCCCACGACAACCGGGATTCCATAGCAGAGGGCGGCGTAGTGGTAGACCAAATCCGTCACCAGCAGGCCGCTCAACAGGGCGCCGAACAGTCGGAAGCTCATGGAGATTGGCAGGGAGAACTCCTTCAGGGCGGCGGCAATGCCTTTCCCGCCGCGCTTGACCGCCCCGCCGCACAGTATCACAAGATAGCTCAGGCAACCCATGCAGATGGCGGCGTTGACATCGCTTAAAGGCGCGGGAAGCGTGACGGAAGCCCCGTGCGTCGTGACGGCTTGGACGCCGATTAGCTCGAAAAGCGTCCCCGTGAAGATATAGACGCCCGCCGCGAACACGTAAGCCCCGATAAAGGGGATTTTGACGCTTTTGCCGTCCGCGACCCCGGCGAGGCCGTCCAACAGGTTGACGACAGTTTCCAAGACAAGCTGGAAGCGTCCCGGAACAAGGGAGAATTTCGGAAGCACAAAGACGCGGATTAACAGCGCCCCGAACAGCAGGGCGCCGCTTACGGCCATAGCCGCGATAAGGGCGGGGTTGACGCTCCGCCACCCGAACAGGCTGATTTGGTTGTGCTCGTGCAGGACGGCGTCGCGCATGGCGACGGTGATTTCCTCATGCTCCGGCGCGCCGGGCACAATCAGGCACAGAAGGAGCAAAACGCCGATGACCGAACCCCACGCGATAAGCTCTTTCGCGTGCCGCCCGCAGAAGCCGCCGACGGCGCGCAACGCGCCCCACAGCCCGCGCACGAATCCGACCGCCGCCGCGCATAACGAACGCCGCAACTTGACAAGCGCGGCGCCGAAAGAATCCACTCCGCGCACGCACTGTTCAAGCAGGAACTGGAAACCGCTCGGAACAATGGTGAATTTCGGGATAACCAACAGGCGGATAGCCGCCGCGGCAACCAGTATGCCCGCCGTCACGACCATGGGCGCCGCCCCCCTCCGGAAGCCCTGCGCGGGGGCGACGCCCACGGCGCGGCGAACGCGGTCAGGCGTTGCCCCGACCGCGCTTCCGCGCCGACGTTTTCTCTCTCAGTCCTCATGACGTTCCACCTCGTCCCGTTCTCGGAGATTTGCGCTCCTTGGATTGCGGCGCCCGCGAAAAGCCGACGCAACAAGGCAAATTATAGCGCCGTCTCCGGGCTTTTGCAAGGGAAATCTCCGCGAAAATCCGCAACGGTTTCGCGCTTTTTGCCGTCGGCAAAAGAATCGGACGCTTGAAAGTTCCGCCCCCGGCGCAATAAAAATTTGTCATAGCGTCTTGCATTCCCCTTCAAGGCTGTGTTATGATTGGCGCGTTGCGTCTGGAAGGGGGCGGGGATATGGAGCGAATCACAAGCCGGAACAATCCGCTCGTTGCCCATGCGCGGAAACTCGCCGCTTCCGCGCCGTACTCCCGGAGCGCGGGGGAGTTCGTGTGCGACGGCTTCAAGCTGTTGCGGGAGGCGCTCGCGCACGGCGTTGACGTGCGGGCGGTTCTCTGCGCGGACGGCGCGGAGCTTCCGCCGTTGCCGCCGCACGTGCGCACGGTCTCCGTGCCGCCCGACATCATGGACGCGGTTTCGCCGTCGAAAACGCCGCAGGGCGTCTTGGGCGTGTGCGCGATACCGGAACGCCCGCTTCCGGAAAGTCTGGGCGGGCGCTGTTACCTCGTCCTTGACGGCGTGCAGGACCCCGGCAACGTCGGCGCGATGTTGCGCACGGCGGACGCGTTCGGCGCCGACGGCGTATTCCTCCTGAACGGCTGCGCGGGGCTGTGGCGCCCGAAAACGATACGCGCCACCATGGGCGCGGCGTTCCGCGTCCCGGCTTGGACATGCGCGGCGGCGGAGCTCAAAACGCTGTTGCGCCGCTCGGCGTTGCCCCTCTACGGCGCGGCGTTGCGCCCCGACGCGCAGGACGTGCGGGACATGGACTTTACCCGCTTCGCCGTCGCCATTGGAAGCGAGGGGAACGGGCTTTCGGAAGAGGTTCTGTCGATGTGCGGCGGCGCGTTCAAAATCCCCATGCGCGAGCATTGCGAATCGCTCAACGCCTCGATAGCCGCCGCCGTGATACTGTGGGAGGCGGCGCGTCGGCGCGGGGACTGACTGCCAAAATTTGACAGGTCAAAAAATAGGTTTGACAAACGGGCGGAATCAGGATATAACAAGCAACCGAAAACGGGAAAGGGGCGGGGCGGCATGAGGTCGGCGTTGAAATACTGGCTGTGGCTGACGCGTCTGCCGGGGCTGTCGAACCAGTCGCGGCTTTCGCTGTTGCGCCGCTTCGGGACGCCCGAAAACGTCTACTTGGCGGAAGAGCCGGAGTTCGCGCTTGTGGAAGGTCTCGACCGCCGGCAGGCCGCGCTGTTGTCGAACCGTTCCCTTGACGCGGCGGAGCGCGTCTTGGAACGTTGCCAAAAGCTCAATTTGCATTTGGTGACCTTGCAGGACGCGAATTACCCCGACCGCCTGCGGAATATCTACGACCCGCCCTGTCTGCTCTACGTCAAGGGGCGCCTGCCGCCGCTTGACGAGGAAATCGTCCTCAGCGTCGTGGGGACGCGCAAGTGCACGCCTTACGGCGTCGCCTGCGCCGAAAGCATTAGTTACGGCTTGGCGACGGGCGGCGCGATTGTGGCGAGCGGGCTGGCGCGGGGCATTGACTCCGCCGCCATTCGCGGCGCGTTGCTGGGCGGCGGCGTTACTATCGGCGTATTGGGCAACGGTCTGGACGTGGTTTACCCGCGTGAGAACGCGGGCTTATACGACGACGTGGCGGCGTCGGGGGCTCTGGTTTCCGAGTACCCGCCCGGCGCGGAGCCCCTGCCGGGTAATTTTCCCGTCCGCAACCGCATACTGTCCGGTATCGCCGTGGGCGCGCTGGTCGTGGAGGCGCCGTTGAGGAGCGGGGCTTTGATTACCGCGTCCCGCGCTCTGGAACAGGGGCGCGACGTGTTCGCCGTGCCGGGGCCGATTGGTGCCTTTGCCAGCCAAGGTTGCAACCGCCTGATTCAGGAAGGCGCCGCGCTTGTCGCCGACGCCAACGACATTTTCGAGGCATACGCCGCCCGCTTCCCGGACAAACTCAGGCAGTCGAAAGAAATCCCCGTCATACTGCCCGAACCCGTCGCGGAAGAACCGCCCGTCCGGAAGGCGAAAGCCGCCCCCGAACCGGACGCGCCCCCGGCGTCCCCCGCGTTGCCCGTCGTGTCCGTCGCGGACGGCGACGTTACCCCCGAACAGGCGGCCATCCTGCGCCTGATGAGCGCGGAAGACCCCGTGCAGGCGGACGACCTCATAGACTTGAGCGGGCTTCCCACGCGCCAAGTCCTCGCGGACTTGACCATGCTGGAAATCGGCGGCTATGTGAAGCAGTACCCCGGCAAGCGCTACACGCGCCTTGCGGAAGTCCGGGAGGACGGAACGAACGAGTAAAAACAGGCGGACGCGCCTTAGTTACGGATAATCGCGCCCTTTGCGAAGGGCATGGAGGTAAGAGCGAATGCGAAGTCTGGTCATCGTGGAATCCCCGGCCAAGGCGAAAACAATCGAGAAATACTTAGGCAAGGATTACGAAGTCCGCGCCAGCATGGGGCACCTGCGCGACTTGCCCAAAAGCAAGTTGGGCGTGGACGTGGAGCGGGACTTTGAGCCCGCCTACGAGCCCATCAAGGGCAAGGAGGAGCTCATCCGGGACTTGAAGAAGGCCGCCGGGAAAGCCGACACCGTCTATTTGGCCACCGACCCCGACCGCGAAGGGGAGGCCATTTCGTGGCATTTGAAACAGCTCTTGGACTTGCCCGACGCCAAAGCGCGGCGCGTCACGTTCAACGAGATTACAAAGAAAGTCGTGCGCGACGCGATACAATCCCCCCGCGAGCTTGACCTTGCCCTCGTGGACGCCCAGCAGACCCGGCGCATTCTTGACCGTCTGGTGGGCTACAAACTAAGCCCGTTGCTGTGGCAGAAGATACGCCGGGGGCTGTCGGCGGGGCGGGTGCAGTCCGTCGCCACGCGCATGGTGGACGACCGCGACAAGGAAATTGAGGATTTCAAGCCGGAGGAATACTGGTCGCTTGACGCGGCTGTCGGACAGCTCCCGCTCCCGGCGGGAATGGCGCCGCCCGTCAACGTGCGCGTGTCCGCCGAACCGGGCAAAGAGGGAGAGTCCGGGCAACACGCGCCGCCCGCCCACGCCGAGCCCTTGCCGCCCTACGACCCCGACGCCCCCGCGACGCCCTTGCCCCCACGCGACCCCTCCGCTTTCTTGGCGCGTTGGCACGGAATCGACGGCAAAAAGGGCGAGCTCAGAAGCCGCGCCGACGCGGACGCGGTAATCCGGGAGACTGTCGGCAAGGATTTCGTAGTAGTGAAAGTGAAGCGCGCCGAGAAGCGGCGCAACCCCGCGCCGCCGTTCACCACGTCCACGCTCCAGCAGGACGCCTCGCGCAAGCTCAACATGACGCCCCGGCGCACGATGGCAATCGCGCAACAGCTCTACGAGGGCGTGGAAATCAAGGGCGAAGGCGCGGTAGGGCTGATAACCTATATGCGCACGGACTCCTTGCGGCTGTCGGAAGAGGCGATAGCGGTAGCGCGTGAGTTCATCGTCGGGCGTTACGGGAAGGCGTACTGCCCCGACGAGCCGCGCCGTTACCGCGCCAAGGGCAACGCGCAGGACGCCCACGAAGCCATACGCCCCAGCGACGTAAACCGCGCCCCCGAAACCGTCAAGGACAGCTTGACAAGGGAGCAGTACCAGCTTTATAAGCTCATTTGGAGCCGCTTTCTTGCCTGCCAGATGTCCGCCGCCGTCTATGACAGCGTGTCCGCAGACATTGCCGCCCTGACGCCCGCCCAGACTTCCGGCGCCCATATTTTCCGCGCCGCGTCCTCCGCGCTGAAATTCAACGGCTTTACGGCGGTTTACGAGGAAGGCCGCGACGACGAAAAGGAAGAAAGCAATTCCCCGTTGCCGTCCCTGCGGGAAGGGCAGGTTCTTTGCCTGCGCGGATACGAGGCCGCCCAGCATTTCACCCAGCCCCCCGCCCATTACACCGACGCCACGCTTATCCGCGCCATGGAAGAGGAGGGAATCGGGCGCCCGTCCACCTACGCCCCCACCGTCTCCACGATTTTAGACAGGCAATATGTGATGAAAGAGGGCAAGTACCTGCATATCACAAGCCTTGGGCGCGTGGTAACGCAACTCATGAAAGAGCGCTTTTCCGATATTGCCGACGTGGGCTTTACGGCGCGTATGGAAGAGGCCTTGGACGCCGTGGAGGAGGGGCAACGGACGGGAAAATCCGTCCTGCGGGGCTTCTACGGCAAGTTCGACCAGAGCCTGAAAGACGCCGAAAAAGCATTGGACGGCGTGCGCATTAAAGTGCCGGAACAGGTCACGGAGGAAGTCTGCCCGGTATGCGGGCGGAATCTGGTGATAAAGTCGGGGCGTTTCGGGCCGTTCCTGTCCTGCCCCGGCTATCCGGAATGCGCGTTCGCCATGCCGTTGGTGGAGGTCATGCCGGGGCGTTGCCCGAAGTGCGGCGGGCGCCTCATGAAGCGCGGCGGCGTCAGCCAGACGACGCATAAGCCCTACGCGTATTACTGTTGCGAAAATCAGGTTTCCAACAAGTACAAAACCGCCACCTGCGATTTCCGCACGTGGGACATCCCGCTCAAGGACGACTGCCCGGTATGCGGTTGGACGATGTTTAAACTGTCGGGGAAGGGCAGGAAGAAGCCGTTCTGCATTAACCCGGACTGCCCGAACTTCCTGCCGGAAGATCAGCGCGGATATTATAAGAAGCCGGAGAAAGACGGGGAAGCCGCCGAGTCCGGAAAGCCCGCCGACGAAGCGAAACCCGCGAAAGCAAAGCGCACGACGCGCAAAAAGGCAAGCGATACGGACGAAGCCGCGCTCGTGAAAAAACGGGCGGCGCGCAAAAAGCCGGAAGGCGCGGAAGAGCCGGCGGCGAAAAAGCGCGTGGCGCGCAAGAAGTCGGCGGAAACGGAGGGCGCATGAAACAAGTAACGGTCATCGGCGCGGGGCTTGCGGGGAGCGAATGCGCGTGGCAGTTGGCGCGGCGCGGCGTGAAGGTCGATTTGCGCGAGATGAAGCCCGTCAAGCGCACCCCCGCCCACGTCACCGACGATTTCGCGGAACTGTGCTGTTCCAATTCGCTCCGAAGCGACCAGTTGAGCAACGCCGTCGGACTGCTCAAGGAGGAAATGCGCCGCCTTGATTCGCTTATCCTGTCCTGCGCCGACGCGACGCGGGTTGAGGCGGGCGGCGCGTTGGCGGTTGACCGCCGCGGGTTCGCCGAACTCGTGACGCGCCGCATTATGGGACATCCGAACATTACGGCGACGCCGGGGGAAGTCGCGGAAATCCCCTTCGGCGAAGTCGTGATAGCGACGGGACCCCTGACTTCCGACGCGCTCGCGGAACGCCTGCAAACGCTGTTGGGCGGCGCCGCGCCGCTGTCCTTTTACGACGCCTCCGCGCCGCTGGTCTCCGCCGAGAGCGTGGACATGAATTTCGCGTGGATGGGCTCGCGCTACGATAAGGGCGGGGCGGATTACGTCAACTGCCCCATGACGGAGGCGGAGTACGGCGCGTTCCGCGACGCCCTGACGACGGCGCGGGAGGCGGACGCGCACGGCTTTGAGGATGGAAAAGTATTTGAAGGCTGTATGCCCGTGGAAGTGATGGCGCGGCGCGGGCGCGACACGCTTGCCTACGGCCCCTTGAAGCCTCGCGGACTGCGCGACCCCCGCACCGGAAAGGAGCCGTTCGCCGTCGTACAACTGCGCCGCGACAATGCCGACGGCACCATATACAACCTTGTCGGGTTCCAGACGCACTTGAAATTTCCCGAACAGAAGCGCGTGTTCTCCATGATTCCCGCGCTCCATGACGCCGAGTTTCTGCGCTACGGCGTCATGCACCGCAACACGTTCTTGGATTCCCCGCGCCTGTTGGACAAGTATTACCGTCTGCGGAGCGAGCCGCGCATATCGTTCGCCGGACAGATGACGGGCGTCGAAGGCTATGTGGAATCCGCCGCCAGCGGTCTGTTAGTGGGCATAGAAACGGCGCGGCGCCTCTCCGGATTGCCCCCGGTCGATTTCCCGCAAGAGACCGCAATCGGCGCGTTGGCGCTGTACGTCTCCAACCAGTCGGTGACCGTATTCCAGCCCATGAACATCAACTTTGGCATTATCCCGCCGCTTGAAAAGCGCGTAAGGGGAAAGAAATACAAGAACGAGGCGATTTCGCGGCGTTCCTTGGAAATCATCGACGCCATACGGAAAAGAACGGACGCAGAGGAAAACGCGTCCGGAATATCATAAACAGGCGGAGGGTTTGCGTATGAAGATTATCGTTGACGCGATGGGCGGCGACAACGCCCCCGGCGCGACCGTGCGGGGCGCCTTGGAGGCGCGGAAGGCGCACGGCGTGGAGATTCTGCTTGTCGGCAGGACGGCGGATATTTTGCGCGTCGTGGAGGAATGCGGCGAAAAGACGTTGCCGGACGGCGTGGAAGTCCGCGACGCGCCGGAGGTCGTGGAAATCTCCGACGCCCCCGCCACGGCGTTTAAGAAGAAAAAGAACTCGTCGCTAACAATCGGGCTGAACCTGCTGCAAGACGGCGCGGGGGACGCGTTCGTGTCGGCGGGCTCCACGGGCGCGTTGCTGTCGGGCGCGACGCTGGTCGTCAAGCGGATTCGCGGAATCCGCCGCGCCGCCATGGGGCCCGTGCTCCCCACGGCGACCGGGCGCATGGTTCTGTGCGACTGCGGCGCGAACGCCGTCTGCAACGCCGAGGACTTGTTACAGTTCGCCTATCTGGGCAGTTACTACTCCAAGCGCATGTTAGGCGTTGAAAAACCCCGCGTCGGACTGCTCAACATCGGCGCGGAGGAAGAGAAGGGCGACCCGTTGCGCCGCGACGCCCACGCGCTGTTGACGAAAGCCGGGGAGGCGGGGCGCGTCCGCTTTGTCGGCAACATCGAGGCAAGCGACGCCATGCTTGGCGGCGCGGACGTGGTCGTCTCCGACGGCTTTTCCGGAAACGTCATGCTCATAGCCGTGGAGGGCACGGGGAAGTTTTTCCTCAAATCGCTGAAAAAGCTGTTCCTCACGAACCCCAAGACGAAAATCGCCGCCGCCATGCTCAAAGGCGACTTGTCGGGCATGAAGAAAGCCCTTGACCCGTCGGAAATCGGGGGCACGGCGTTTTTAGGGGTGTCCAAGCCCGTCATCAAGGCGCACGGCTCCTCCAACGCCCGCGCCGTCTGCAACGCAATCCTGCGGGCGAAGGAGTACGCCGAAAGCGGATTTATCGCCGACGTGGAAAAGAACGTCGGGCTGATGAAAATCGGGCGCCCCTAATAATTGCCGATTTTTTGCCGAAAGCCCTTGACAGCGGCGGCGTACTATCATATGATGTGACGCGGGCACAGCCGCGCCGACGCGGGCGCGGACTGCGGCGGAATATTCCCAATGTAAGGAGCGGATTTTAGCATGTCGGCAGAGGAAATTTTTAAGATTATGCAGGCGCTTGTCGCGGAGGAGTTCGTGATGAATCCGGAGAGCGTGACCATGGAAACCTCGTTTGAGGACGATTTGGGCGCCAATTCCGTCGATTTGGTGGAGCTGGCGATGGCGATGGAAGAGCGGTTCGAGATTGAGGAAGTCCCGGAAGAGGAACTCGCCGGATTGAAAACCGTGGGCGACGCCGTGCGCCTTCTCGCCAAACGCCTGAAATAAACCGCCGCGCCGCCAAACTCTATTTTCCCGGACGCGAAGGAGGTTCAGAGGAAATGTCCGCTATCAACGAACTGGAACAGAAACTGCATTACACATTCCGCGACCCGTCCCTGCTGGAACAGGCTCTTTGCCACAGCTCCTACGCCAACGAGCGCCGCGCCCAACATGCGCGGAGCAACGAGCGCTTGGAGTTCTTAGGCGATTCGATTCTCGGCCTTGTCACGGCGGAGTTTCTCTACCGCGAGCGCCCGGACTGGCCGGAAGGCGAACTGACGCGCAGTCGGGCGGCGCTGGTGTGCGAAAAGAGCTTGCACGGAATCGCGCTGGAACTGGAACTCGGAAAGCATTTGCGTCTGGGGCGCGGCGAGGACAGCGGCGGCGGACGGAACCGCCCGTCGATTTTAGCCGACGCCGTGGAGGCCGTCATCGCGGCGGTGTACCTTGACGGCGGCATGGGGGAGGCGTCCGCGCTGATTCGCCGCTGTCTGCTCAACAACGTGCGCGAGGCGCGCCCGGAGCAACGCAATCAGGACTACAAGACCGTGTTGCAGGAGCTGATTCAGCGCGACCCGGAGCGGGTTCTGACTTACGCCCTGCTGGACGAGCGGGGCCCCGACCACGCGAAAATGTTCAAAATGGAGGCGCTCGTGGACGGGAAGCCCCTCGGACAGGGCACGGGGCGGAGCAAGAAGGAGGCGGAACAGGCCGCCGCCAAAGCCGCGCTGGAAGCGCTCTCCGCGAAGAACGACGGATAATCGAAAAAGCGGGGTTCCCGGACTTTCGGGAATCCCATTTTTTTTGCGTCATAAGCGACGGCCTGTCCTCATAGGATATGGCAAAGGGAAGCGGGGGGGATGCGGCTTGGACGTGGACTTTATTTTCAAAATCGCGGCAATCGGGATTCTGGTGGCGGTCTTAAACCAGCTCCTTGTCCGCTCCGGACGGGAGGAGCAAGCCATGATGACGACGCTGGCGGGGCTCGTGGTCGTGCTGATGATTCTGGTGCAGAGAATCAGCGACTTGTTCGATTTAATCAAGTCGCTGTTCCGCTTCTGAAAGGCGATGGAGCTTGTAACGCGGGCGGCGCTGTTGTGCGTGACGGGCGCGGCGCTGGCTCTGGTCGTCCGGCAGGGCAGTCAGGTCATGGGACTGCTTTTAACGCTGGGCGTCGCGGTCACGGTTCTGCTGTTTCTGGCGCGTCCCGCCGCAGAGCTGTTCGACTTCTTCCGGGAACTCGGCGACAAAAGCGGGCTGTCGCCCGCGCTCTTGGCGCCGCTGTACAAGACTGCGGGAATCGCGCTGGTTGTGCGGACGGGCGGCGCGTTGTGCCGCGACGCGGGGGAAACGGCGCTGGCGGGCGTCGTGGAGGGCGCCGGGACGCTCTGCGCGTTGCTGACCGCCCTGCCGCTGTTGCGGGAAGTCATGGATATGCTCTTAAAGCTGATGGCGTAAGGCGCGTTCAAGAGTTTGCGGCGTATGGTTAAGGGGGGCGTATGGGGCGGATTATCTGCGTTTTGGCGGCGGCGCTGTGCCTGACGGGCGCGGCGGGCGCGGCGTGGGAGCCGGGCGCGGCGGCGCGGGAGCTGTCGGACGCGCTTCCGGAGGCCGCCGGGGAGTACCTCGACGGCGCGGAGTACGGCGCGAGCGGCTTTGCGGGGGGCGTGGCGCGGATTCTGGAGGGCGTCCGGGCGAAAGTCGGGGGCGTCGTGCGGCGCCGGACGAAAGGCGCGGCGGCGGTGCTGTTGTCCGCGATACTCTGCGGAGCCGTCCGGAGCGGGTGCGGCGACGCCGAACAGACAAGCCTTTGCCTGTCGATGGCGGGGGCGCTGTCGGTCACGGCGCTGACCGCCGGGAGCCTTGAGCAGTTGATTGGCTTGGGCTGGAAAACAATCGGGGAGCTGGACGAGTTTTCCAAGGCAATCCTGCCCGCGATGGCGGCGGCGGTCGCGGCGACGGGCTCCGTCAACACCGCCACGTTCCAGCAGGTCACGACCTTTTTCCTTGTCGAAACCCTGCTTTCCCTCATGGACGGCTTTCTCATGCCCTTAACGTACCTGTATATCGGGCTTCTAACCGCTTCCTGCGCGTTGTCGGGGAACTTTCTGGAAGCCCTCGCCGACGGCCTTAAAAAATTCATTGCGGCTCTCTTGACAAACGCGGTTCTGCTCTTTACGGTCTACTTGTCCGTGTGCCGGATACTCGCCGGCGCCGCCGACGGAATGGCCGTCCGCGCCGTGCGAACCGCCGTTACGAATACGGTGCCCGTCGTGGGCGGGATTCTGGCGCAAGTGTCGGAATCCGTGCTTGCGGGCGCGGGGATGTTGAAGAACAGCCTCGGCGTGTTCGGAATGCTGGCGGTTGTCGCCGCCTGCGCGTACCCGTTCTTGGAGCTGGGGGCGCAGTACCTGCTTTATAAGGCGGTCGCGGTTTTGGCGTCCGTCGCGGGAATGCCGGAGCTCCGCCGCCTGATAGACGGCCTCGGCGGGGCGTTCGGCTTGGTTCTGGGCATGACGGGCAGCGCCGCCTTACTGCTCTTCGTGTCGCTGTTGAGCTTCCTGACGGCGGCGGCGCCATGATACGCGCCGTTAAGGAGTGGCTCTTGTCCGTGGTCATGCTCTCGTTCCTGATTTCGCTTTTGCGGCTCCTCTTGCCGGAAGGGAATCTCCGGAAAGTCGGGGCGTTTACGGGAAGCCTCGTCCTGACGGCGGCGATACTGCGCCCGCTGGCGCGGCTGGAGCCGCAATGGCCCGAATGGGATTGGGAACGCTATGAAAGCGCAATCGCGGAGCGCACGGAGGAATTGGGCGGGAGGCGGGAGGAGGCGTTCCGGGCGGAGGTGGAGGCGCGGAGCGCGGAACTGGTTCGCGCCAAAGCGGAGGAACTCGGCCTGACGGTATCCGCCGTCGTGACGGCGCGCACGGAAAACGGGACGCCGCTTCCGTGGGGCGTCAGGCTGGACGCCCCGCGAAACGCGGCGCTGTCGGAATGGCTGCGGGAGGCGCTGAACATCCCGCCGGAGCGCCAGCAATGGGCGGACGGCGGACCGTAGCGCTATTCAATCTCCAAACCGGAAAGGCGGTAGGCCAGCAGGATGAGGCTGAACATGGCGGCGCGGGCGGCTTCCGCGTTGCGGTTGCGGATGTGGCGGACGATTTCGCGGTAGTCGCGGAGAAAGACGCCCATCCGCCCGCTTGAGGCGCTGTTGTTTTCCTGTATGGAATGGCGCAGGACGGGCGCAAGCTGTTCAAAGAGGGGATTGTGCCCGGCGGCGGCGATAGCGGCATGAAAATCGCGTTCGGCCTCTATCACGGAGAGGCTTTGCGCCGAGAGCTTGTCCATCTGTTCCAACAGGGCTTCCATGCGCCGGAGGTCGTTTTCGTCGGCGCGTTTGGCGGCGTAGTAGGCGGCGGCGGGCTCCAGCGCCAGACGGTACTCCATGAGGTTGCGGTCGGAGGCGTCGGTAAGGTTGCTTCCGCCGTAGGAATCGACGCGGAGGGCGGGGTCGTTGGAGATGACGTAAGTGCCGCGCCCGCGCCGTATCTCCACCAACCCGCGGGTGCAGAGTATCCGAATCGCTTCCCGGAGCGTAATCCGGCTGATTCCCAGCTCTTCGGAAAGCTCCATTTCGTTCGGGAGCTTGTCGCCGGGGCGGAAGCGGTGCGTGATAAAAATCATGTCCATGATTTTTTCGGAAGCCTGTTCCGAAAGGGGGGAGTACGAATGTTGCATAAAACGGCCTCCATGTCAATCGGATTGGCGGCGCGTCCGTCCGCCCTTAAAGAAAGACGCATTCGGCGGCAAAGCAGAGTTCGGCGGAACCCCGCCCTTCCATGCGGTAGGCGTTCCCGGCGCGGGCGCCCGCCAAAGTCAGGCGGTCGCCGAGCGCCGCCTCCCGGCTGTAGTTGATTGCGAACGTGTCCGCGGGGCGCGACTGCAAGTCCGGGGGCAGGAAGTCCCAGACAATGTCGCCGTAGTTGCCGCTGAACAAATGCCCGTTGCCGTCCAAGTCCGACCAGCGCACGACGCGCTCTCCGAGCGCCTCCAAGCCGTCCGGCGGCATTCGGATTTTCTTCGGTTCCGGACAGTCGATTTCCTGCCCGCTCGATTGCGGGACAGCCCGCGCCGTAAACGCGGCGGGGCGCTCAATCTTGCGGCTTACGGGGTCAACCAGAAGCCAGTCGCACTTCGCGCTCACGCAGAGACGCCCGGCGTCGTCGGCCATGCGGTAGACGCGGCGGAAGTACGGCCCGCGAACGCCGTCCTCCCACGTGTCAACGGTAAGGACTTCCTGATTGACCGGGCGCCTGTGGATTTTCATGACGGCGCGGGAAAGCAGGAACACTTGGCGCAGTTCCGTTAATTTTTCATGCGTCAAGCCCCTTGCGTCGTAGTCGTACCCGCCCCAGACGGAAAGAATACTCAGCAACGCGCCGATTCTTGCCTGTTTGTTGCGGTCGCAGTCCGGGAAGCTCAATTCCGTTTGCCGGGAGTAGCCGACTTCATACAAGTGCTGTTCAAACTGCCTCATAGGTCAAAAATCCTCCAATTCCAGCATGACGGGGCAATGGTCGCTCCCGCGAACCTCGCTCCAAATGTCGGCGGCGCGGATGCGCGGGCGGAGCCTGTCGGACACGATGAAATAGTCAATGCGCCATCCGATGTTGCGGTTGCGGGCGTTGTGCTGGTAGCTCCACCACGTGTACGCCCCCGGCAAATCCGGGTGCAGGGCGCGGAAAGTATCCGTGAAGCCGCTTGAAAGCAACGCCGTCATTTTGCCGCGCTCCTCGTCGGTGAAGCCCGCGTTTTGACGGTTGCCCGCAGGGTTTTTCAGGTCTATTTCCTTGTGCGCCACGTTGAAATCGCCGCAGTACACGACGGGCTTTTCTTTGTCCAGCTCCGTCAGATAATCGCGTATGTCGTCCTCCCACTCCATGCGGTAGGACAGCCGCGCCAAATCGCGCTTGGCGTTGGGCGTGTAGCAACAGACCAGATAAAAGCCGCCGTAGTCCGCCGTAATCACGCGCCCCTCGTGGCGGTGGATGTCGGCGCCGAAATCATACGCGACGCTTTGCGGAGCCGTGCGGGTGAAAATCGCCGTGCCGGAGTACCCGGCCTTGTCGGCGCTGTTCCAGTAGCGCAGGTATCCGGGAAGGTCAAACTCCGCCTGTTCCGGGCGCATTTTCGTTTCTTGCAGGCAAATCATATCGGCGTTGGCAATGTCGCAGACATCCAGAAAGCCCTTTTTCAGGCACGAGCGCAACCCGTTCACGTTCCAAGAAATCAGCCTCATGGGGAATCCCCTTTCCTCGCGTTTCCCCCTATTGTACCGTAATTCGCCAAAAAGCGCAAGAGCAAAACCGCCCGGAAATCCGGGCGGTTGTCGCATACGGGACGCGCAAGCGTTGCGCGGGGCGTCATACCCGCAGGTACGCGACGCTGTGGGGCGGGAGTTCGCAGCCGTTGCGCAGGGCGATAGTTTTCCCCGTCAACAGGTTTTTGGCTTGGCTCGCGCCCGCGCTGAAATGCGCGAAATAGGGGCGGTCGTCGGCGTTCACGGCGACATAGACCGTCTCCCGCGCCGACTGGCGGCGGAACACCGTCTGACGGTTCGTCAACACGACATCCTGAAAGTCGCCCTGACAAAGCGCCTCGCTTCCCCTGTGCGTCCCGGCAAGCAGGGAAATCCAGTCCGTCAAGCCGTGCCACTCTGGCGCGTCGAACGCCGGGCGCAGGTTGTCGTCGCTCCCGCGCTGTTTCTCCGCCTTGACGCCCCACTCGCTCCCGTAGTACAGGCAGGGGATGCCCGGCATACCGAACAGCAAGCCGTAAATCAGCGGCAAATGCTTCGGGTCCCGCAACACGCTGGCAATGCGCCCCACGTCGTGGTTGTCTACGAAACAGAGCAGATGTTTGCCCTTGTAGAGCGTCCAGTATTCGGGGCCGAACTGCCGCTTGAGGCTGTGGACAATCTCGAAAAGGTTCATGGAGTTGAAGGAGGAATAGAGCCCCTTGTAGCACTCGTAATTGGTGCAACTGTGGAGCATGTCGGCGTTGACCCACTGGTTGTAGTCGCCGTGGAGGGTCTCGCCGAGCAGGAAGAACTCCGGCGCGATTTCGCAGGCGACGCGGCGCAGGCGGCGCAGGAAGTCCTTTTCGAGGCTGTAGGCCACGTCAAGGCGCAGTCCGTCAACGTCGAACTCCTTCGCCCAGAAGCGCACGCAGTCCATGAGGTAATCCACTACCGCCGGGTTGCGCAGGTTGAGCTTGACAAGGGAGTAATGCCCCTCCCAGCCCTCGTACCAGAAGCCGTCGTTATAGGCGGAATTGCCGTCGAAGTTAATCAGAAACCAGTCGCGGTAGGGGGAATCCCACTTCCGCG